>CALWZE010000009.1 GCA_944385925.1 uncultured Clostridia bacterium | reverse complement strand
GGTTCTATTCCAAGTGAAAGGAGTTGACGACGAGATGGCAGTTTTTCGCGTGGAGAAAAACCGGGGCTACACGGTGATGTCCAACCACCACCTGCGGAACAAAGACCTGTCCCTGAAAGCCAAAGGGTTGCTTTCGCTACGGACGGCGGTGTGGGAACTGGAAAAGGCCGGGTATATCACCCGCCAGCAGAACCGGGACGGCAAGGATACCGGGATGCTGTTCAACCCCGGCGCAAACCCGGACATCAGCCGCGATCAGCTTTTAAGCGCCGGCGGGGTTGATGACCCCCAAAAAGCGGAGCAGGAAGGCGGAAAGCAGAGGCTTGCAGCCGCCATGACGCTGGGACTGAAAAAGGTGCTTAAACAGCTCTGCGACGAGGGCAAAATCCAGGGTGTTTTATCGATTGGGGGCGCACAGGGTTTCGCTGTCTCGACAGCGGCGATGCGCGAACTACCGGTCGGTTTTCCGAAGGTCATGATTTCGACGATTGCCTGCGGAACAGCCCAGTTCGGGGATTATGTCGGCACCCGCGACATCACCATGATTCCTTCGCTGAGCGATATTTGCGGCATTAACGCGATCACCGAACCGATTTTCAAAGCCGGATGCGGCGCGGTGATCGGCATGATCGAGATTGCACAAAAGATTCCGAGAAAACCGTCCGGCAAAAAAGTTGTTGCGCTCACCATGGCGGGCGTAACGACCAAATGCGTCATGCGGGTCAAAGAGATTCTGGAAGAAAAGGGCTATGAAACGGTCGTCTTTCACTGCAACGGTGTCGGGGCGATCATCATTGATGAACTCGCGCGGGATGGAAAGCTCTCCGCCGTGGTGGACATTACGCGGCATGACGTCGGCGGCCTGGTCTGCGACGGGCTTATGAAGTGTACCGAGAACCGTTTTTCAGAGGTTTACAAGAGCGGAATACCGGTCATCGAGCTGCCGGGCGCCGAAGATTTTGTTTTGGTCGGTCCCTGCCCGGTTACCCGGGAGGACCTGAAGGGCCAACCCTATATGGTGCATACGCCCTTCCACACCCATGTGCGCGCCGACTATGACAAGATGTATCAATGTGGCTCGAGAGATATGAAAGAGCTGCGGGAAAAGTGCGTCGGCCCCTGTGCCATCATGATTCCGAAAAAAGGCTACAGCCAGAACAATGTTGAGGGCCGGCCGCTGTATGATGCAAAGGCGAATCAGGGTTATGTGGACGGCATCAGGAGTGAGTGGGGCGGCAAGGTGCAGATCGTCGAGAGGGACATGCACATCAACGACCCCGAGTTTGCACAGGAAATCGTTGATGAACTTGACCGATTGCTGAAAGAGGTGGAACAGGCATGAACGAATTGGAAAAACTGGCGACAGCTGCCCACCGCGCTTATACCCGCGGACTGCAAACCGGCAACGGCGGCAACCTGTCGTCCCGCAGCGCATCGGGAAAGACCATGCTGGTAAAATCCAGCGGCGGTTCTTTCATTGACTGCGACAGCGCCGGAAACGGCTTTATTGAGACCGATTTTGACGGCAACGTCCTGCCGGGCGCATCGGGCAAACCGACCCGTGAGGTTTTTTTGCACGGGCTGATGTATCAGCTGTCCGACTCGATCGGCGGCGTTGTGCATACCCACAGTCCCAATGCAATTGCCTGGGCGTTCAGCAAAAAACCGCTTCCTCAAACAACCCTGCATATGCAGCTCAAAATGGGGTGCGACATCCCGGTGCTGGATATCCCCTCGGCCACGGTCCGCCCGGAGGACGCAGACCAGATTCGGACGCTGTTTAAGGCAAACCCGAAGCTTCCCGCTTTCATTTTGGTAGGACACGGGATTGTGGCAGTCGGTAAAGATGTGCTGGAGGCGGAACATACCGCGGAACTGATTGAAGAGACAGCGCAGATAACGCTGATGAAAGCAATCTGTGAAAAGCTGGGCGTGTATTAAAACCGGAAAAGAGAGCGCACGCATGGCGTTGTGAAGCGTGCGCTCTCCGCATATCGAACGGCTTTGTTCGCGGCGGCAAATCGCGGCACAAGGAAGGCGGGGAGACTTTTGCAAAACCGCTTTTTGTCACAGAGTTTACCGCGCTGATGTCCATGGGATAAGAAGGGGTTTTATGAAAAAGCTATATGTCGGTACCAACACCAAGATGTACAAAACGCCGTCAGCGGCGGTGGAGCATGTCTTAAAGCTCAGGGAACTGACCCGTGATATTGCGCAGCAGCTGGAGCTCTTTGTCATTCCGTCCTACACTTCGATAGCGCCCTGTGTGCAGGCTGTGGGAGAAGATATTCTTATCGGCGCGCAGAACATGGGCTGGGAAGATGAGGGCCAGTATACCGGCGAAATTTCCGCGCCGATGCTTGAAGAGGTTGGAGCTAGACTGGTGATGATCGGCCACAGTGAGCGCAGACATGTGCTGCACGAAACGGATGAAGAAGAGCAGAAAAAGATTGCATGCGCAGCACGACACGATTTTAAAATCTTGCTGTGTGTTGGTGAGACGGCGCAGCAAAAATCATATGAGATCAGTCGGGAGACCCTTGCACAGCAATTAAAAATCGGACTACATGGGCTGGATGCAGAAATCGCTCTGCATCGGCTTTGGATTGCATATGAGCCGGTATGGGCAATCGGCGTCAACGGCGTTCCGGCAGACGAACATTATGCAAGCGAGATGCACCGGCATATTAAGGCGGTGCTGGAAGAGCTGTATGGCGACCAGGGCCGAGAGATCCCGGTACTGTATGGCGGCAGCGTCAACAATGAAAACGCGGTCAAGTTGATTGCGCAGCCTTATATTGATGGCCTGTTTATTGGCAGAAGCGCCTGGAGCGCAGAGAATTTCAATCAGATCATCCGAGAAATACTTCCGGTGTTCAGAAGCAGGGATTTGGCTGAGAAATAAGCGGGTAGGTAACCGTCATGAAAAAGGCAAGGCAACAGAATGTCTTATAGCTTGCCCTGTGACTATCACTATAAAAAACAAAGCTCATCCATATAATGGGTGAGCTTTTAAATTCTAAAAATAGTTTTAGACTTTATTTCGAAAAGCCGATTTCGTTTATCCCTAAAAGGCAAAACAGTTTCTGACCCTTTAAAACCGGTCTCGCATCTTAAATGAGGGGGCAACTTAATTTGTATATAAAATTATAATACCTATAAATAGAAAAATAATTTTATATACAGCATCAGGTATACGGCATCAGGCTGCCTTTTTAAAGCAAGGATTTAAATTTGCGGGTGATCACCCGCATGTTGTTTTGAAAATCAAACTTACGCGTCCGCAAAACCCGGAGGCAGCTGCGGCGGTATGTCCGATGCGCGCTCTTCCTTTCAAACGGATTTGGTGCTATAATCTATTCTGTATGGGTATGCGCAAAAAGGGAGAGAGGATAGAAAATGAAAAAATCCGGATATCTGCGCCGCTTTTTCAGCTATTACAAACCCTATAAGGGGCTGTTTGCGGCGGACGTATGCGCAGCGTTTCTGATCTCGGTCTGCGATCTGGTTTACCCGATCATCACCCGCGCGGTGATCAACGATTTTGTGCCCAACCGGCTGTTGCGTGCCTTCCTTGTCTGCGCTGCGGCGCTTGGCGTTATCTATCTCATCAAGATGGGACTGAATTATTTTGTTATCTACTACGGGCATCAGCTCGGTGTGCGGATTCAGGGCGATATGCGCCGGGAAATTTTCGGCCATATGCAGACCCTGCCTTTTTCCTACTTTGACGAGCACAAGTCCGGCTCGCTCATGTCCCGGGTGCTCAACGATTTGCAGGAAACCGCTGAACTTGCCCATCACGGACCGGAAGATTTTCTGATCTCGATCTTGATGATGGCCGGCTCCTTTATCGTGCTTTGCACGGTCAATTTGCCGCTGACCCTGATTATCTTTGCCTTCATCCCGCCGATGCTCTTCTTTATGGTGAAGACGCAGAACAGGATGGGGGAGGGCTTTATGCGCTCCCGCGAAAAGGTGTCTGAAATCAATGCCGAACTGAGCAATTCCATTGCCGGGATTCGGGTTACCAAGGCGTTTGACAATCGCGACGCCGAAATGAACAAGTTTGAAAGCCGGCTGGGGGATTACTTCGACGCCCGCAGTTTTGCCTACCGCGCGATGGGCAGATTCTATACCGGCATGTACTTTATGCTTGACCTCATGTACCTTATTGTGCTGGTCGCGGCGGGGCTATACTTTTATAACGGACAGATCAATATGGGCGATTTTGCGGCGTACTTCCTGTATATCGGCCAGTTCATCCAGCCGGTGCGCCGCTTCATGCAGTTCTGCGAGCTGTTTGAGGACGGTAAATCCGGATTCCGGCGCTTTTGCGAGGTGATGGACACCCCGTCCGAACCGGAGCGGCCGGACGCGCAGCCGGTGTCCGACCTTTCCGGAGACATTCGCTTTGAGGACGTCAGTTTCCGGTATAACGGCGGCTCGAACGTCCTCAGCCACCTTGACCTTTGCATCCCGGCGGGCCAGAAAATAGCGCTGGTCGGCCCTTCCGGCGGCGGGAAAACGACCCTGTGTCACCTGATACCCCGCTTTTATGACCTGGACGGCGGGCGGATCACCATCGGCGGCCGGGACATTGAGACGATCACCCGGGGCAGCCTGCGGCGCGGCATCGGCATCGTGCAGCAGGAGGTTTTCCTGTTTACCGGCACCATCGCCGAAAACATCGGCTATGCCGATCCCGGCGCAAGCCGCGAGCAGATCGTCGAGGCGGCGAAAAAGGCGCGGATGCACGAGGTCATCGAGGAGATGCCGCAGGGATACGACACCTATGTCGGCGAGCGGGGGGTCAAATTGTCGGGCGGCCAGAAGCAGCGCATTGCAATTGCCCGCATTTTCCTGAAGAACCCGCAGATCCTGATTCTGGACGAGGCGACCAGCGCGCTGGACAACATCACGGAATACCAGCTGCAGCAGGCGCTGGACGAGCTTTGTGTCGGACGCACGACCATCGTGGTCGCGCACCGGCTGTCCACCGTGCGCAACGCGGACGAAATCCTGGTATTGACCGACACGGGCGTCGCCGAGCGGGGCAGCCATGAGGAGCTGCTTTCCCGCGGCGGTCTGTACAGCGAGATTTACAACACCCAATTTGCCTGACCTGATTTTGAACATAAAAAGGAAGATATCAATTGAGAAAGCTGATTCAAAAGGCCGCGCTGTTTCTTATCCCTTTTCTGATTCTGTTCCTGTGCTTTTTCTGGCTGGAACCCTATGACTATTTCGGATTGCGGGGAGACGCGACCTATCTTTCCCGTCCGCTTTCCTCCATGCGGGCGGTGATGCGGGAGCAGCCGTCCAACATCATTCTTGGAGACAGCCGGATGGCCAACCTCAACGTCGACTATATTGAAGAGCTGACCGGCGAGGATTATCTGTCCCTTGCTTTTGGCGGCGCGACCCTCGGCGAAAGCGTCGAGCTGTTCTGGTATGCCGCCGGGCGCGCGCCGCTCGAAAAGGTGTATTTCGGGGTCAGTTTTTATACGGCGGGCGGCGACCTGTCCAGCGGACGAATCCCAGATGTGCAGGAGCAAGCAGAGCATCTCGGCAGCTTTGTCAGCAACTTCAACAACTGGCTGGAAGCGATCAATACCGCAAAATACAAGACCAAAAACCTGCTTGCCGGCCTGCTGGACAAGCCGGAATGGGTGGAATATCCCGAGGACCCCACCCAGTTCGTCAACATTGAGCCGTCGCAGGAGCCCGGTGAGCGGTACCGCAAAAATCTTGAGGACTATGCCGGCATTATCCGCAGCAATCTCGGAGAGGGCTGGCAGATCAATCCCGAGAGTTGCGAAAAGCTTGCGGAGATTATTGATTACTGCGAGGAAAACGGGATCGAGCTGATCTTTGTCTTTCCGCCGATGCAGGAATCCATTCAAACTCTGGTGCTTGAGCCGATGGGACTGGTCGAACAGGCCGAAACCTTTAAACAGTGGCTGCGCGAACGGGCGACGGTCTATGACCTGGAATTTGTCAATTCCTTTACCAGCAATGAGGACAATTTTTACGACGGTTTCCATCTGATGGGGGAGCAGAAAAAGGTCCTTGCCGAGCTGATTTTCACCGATATTCAATCCGAGGCGATTCGCAGAACAAATCCGTAACCAAACCTGCGAAATCCCTTAAACTGACCGAAAGGACGACCGATGGCCTTTAATTCTCCGCTGTTTATGCTGTTTATCGCTGTTTGCGCGGCGATACACGGCGCGCTGCCGCAAAGGGCGCAGAATCCTTTTTTGCTTGCGGCAAGCATGGTCTGCTATTTCTGGGCCGCGCCGCAGTACGGCGTCTTGCTGCTGGGTACTGTTTCGCTGGTCTATTTCGGCGCGCGCTGGATCGATCAGGCGCAGGACACGCCGGTCCGCCGCCGTCGTATGTGGTTGGTGATTGCGCCGCTGCTTGCGGTGCTCGGCCTGTTCAAATATTTCAATTTTTTCATGGGCAGCGCCGGCAGTTTGCTGGGCTGGTTCGGAATTGCCTGGCAGCCGCCCGTGCTGGGCTGGATTTTGCCGCTCGGCATCAGCTTTTATACCTTTCAGGCGATCGGCTACTGCGCCGACGTTTCCGGCCGCAAGATGCTGCCTGAGCGGAATTTTGTGGATTTTGCGCTTTTTATCAGCTTTTTCCCGCAGATCATGAGCGGGCCGATCGGACGGGCGGGGGAGCTGCTGCCCCAGTATAAGCGCCATCGGCCGTTTGTGTACGGCGAAACGCTGTACGGGCTGCGGCGGTTTTTGCTTGGCCTGTTCAAAAAGACGGTGGTTGCGGACGGCCTCGGGCTGCTTGTGGACGCGGCCTATGCCCAGCTGCGCGATTACAGCGGCGCGGTGCTGCTGTTCGCGGCGTTCGGTTATGCGGTCCAGCTTTACTTTGATTTTGCGGGCTATACCGATATGGCGGTCGGCGCGGCGCGGCTGTTCGGCATTAAGCTGCGGGAAAATTTCCTTGCGCCCTATTTTGCATCCGATCCGGCCGGTTTCTGGTCGCGCTGGCATATTTCGCTGACAAGCTGGCTGCGGGATTACATATATATTCCGCTTGGCGGCAACCGCCGCGGCTTTCCACGCAAGCTTTTCAACATTGCGCTGGTCTTTTTGATCAGCGGCCTTTGGCATGGCGCGTCCTGGCGCTTTGTCGCCTGGGGCGGCCTTCACGCGTTTGCAAGGGTCGGCCAGGAATTGCTGCGCCGCTGCCGTCCGCCCAAAGCGCCTGGACACGGATTTGCAGCCATACTGGGGGCGGCGGGGATGTTCTGCTTTGCCGCATTTGGCTTTGTACTGTTCCGCGCCGCGAGCTTTGCGGACGCGGCCTATCTGTGGGGCGCGATGTTCCGTCTGGGCGGCGAAGCGGAACAGTTCAGCGCGCTCTGGGCGTCCGCTTCGCCTGGAATCACCCTCGGCCGCACCTATACGCTGCTGTATTTCGGATTGCTCGGATTTTCTCTTCTGCTGGCTTTCTGGTTTGACCTGCGGCTTGCTCGCTCGGTCGGGCGGCGGGACGGGACGCCGCTGCTCGAGCCGCTCGGCGGCATCCGGCCGCGCGCGGTGCGCTGGCTGGCCTACTGGTATATGGCGCTGAGTTCACTGCTGTTCCTGTTTATTGTCAAAACCGCCGCACAAAACGCGGTGTCCTTTATCTATTTCGGATTCTGAATCCTTTTCGGAGGCGGACATGACCCTCAATTCACCCGGCTTTATTCTCTTTTTTACCGCTGTGCTGCTGGTTTACTATCTGCTGCACGGCCGGGCGCGCCAGCTTTTGCTGCTTGCGGCCAACGCGGCGTTCTATCTGCTTGCACTGCCGCGCGGATGGTACTACCTCGCGCTGCTGAGCGGAACCATCCTGCTTTGCTATGCGGCGGGCCGCTACCTTGGAGAAAAAGATAAGCCGCAGACAGGGCGCAGGCTGGTGCTGGCGGTCTCGCTGGCGCTGTTGTTCGGAACGCTGTGCCTGTTCAAATACCTGGACTTTTTCCTCTCGTTCGCGGGCGGCGGCATCAGCCTGGGCTGGCTGGTGCCGGTGGGTTTGAGTTTCTACACCTTTCAGGCGGCGGGTTATCTGATCGATCTGTATAACCGCACCGCACAGCCCGAGCGGGATCTGCTTGCTTTTGCGCTGTTTCTCAGCTTTTTTCCCTCCATCCTCTCCGGCCCGATCAACCGGGGCAGGGAACTGCTGCCCCAGCTCGCCGCGCCGAAAGACTTTGACTATCACGAGGTCATCTGCGGCGCGCAGCGCTTTCTCTGCGGCCTGTTCAAAAAACTGGTGCTTGCGGACGGGCTGTCGATTATTGTGGATGGGGTTTACGGCGCGCCGCAGGAGTATTTGGGCCTGACGGCTGCCGCGGCCGTTCTGCTCTACGCCTTTCAGCTTTATTTCGACTTTTCCGGTTATTCGGATATGGCGATCGCGGCCGCGCAGATGCTGGGATTCAATCTTCGGGAAAACTTTACCGCGCCCTATTTTGCGACCAACCTCTCCGGCTTCTGGAAGCGGTGGCACATGTCGCTGACCGGCTGGTTCAACGACTACCTGTTTACCCCGCTGGTCTGGAGCCGGTGGGTCAACAAACTGGCGTTCGGACGGCGCTGGCAGGAGCACAGGCCGCATTTCGCGCTCAATATCCTCATTGTCTTTGCGCTTTCTGGCCTGTGGCACGGCGCGGGACTGACCTTTGTGGTCTGGGGGCTGCTTAACGGGTTGGGGCGGGTTGCCGAAGAGGGCTTGCACAAGCTGCGCCGCACGGGAAAAAAGAAAAAGGACGGCGCAGCGCTTCGCTGGCTCAAGCGCGCGGGCGTGTACCTGTTCTTTGCGCTGACCCTGGTCTTTTTCCGCGCGCCGGATCTCGCTGGTGCGGTTGGGATGCTGCGCGCGATCGCGGTGCCGGTTTCCCCTTCGGTCGTACTGGAACAGCTTTGGCATCTGTCTTCAAACGGTATCTCGGTCAGCGGCATCTATATGCTGCTGTATTGGGGCGTGCTCGCGCTGGGTCTGCTGCTCGGTTTCTGGATGGACAGCCGGGTCGACCGCTCGCTGGGCAAAAAGGGCGCGGCTGCGGTGCGCAATCCGATCGGGCTTTGCGGCCCGAAGGTCCGCTGGCTGCTTTACTGGTTTATGGGTATCTCGGCGATGCTGTTCTATTTCATCGGTCTGACCGGCCAGCGCGGCGCAAGTTCCTTTATCTATCTCGGTTTCTGAGCCGGGCGGACAAAGTTTCTTCTTTTTTCTGTACTTTGCGCCGCACTTAAGACCGGCAAAGTTTTGTTTTCCGGATCATCCGGCAATTCGAATTCGCCGCTTTGCGGTTCCACGCCGACGCACATTCTGCCCGGAAAGATTCCATGACGGGATCCTCCGCGCGGGGACACGCTGCAAATGAAACGGAAAATAGTTTCTGCCTGAAGATTCGGCTGCGGCGGTGCCGGCCGCATTTGCTTCGGCAAGGCAATGCATATATGCGAAAAGGGCCTGTCCTGTGCGGGCCGACAGTGATAAATTCACCCGATGGAGGCTGTATTCATGGTTTTGAACTCCCCGACCTTTCTGCTGTTTCTGGCAGGCAGCGCGCTGCTCTATTATCTGCTGCCAAGAGGGGCGCGCAACCCCTTTCTGCTGCTGGCAGGTTATGTCTTCTATTATCTCGCGCTGCCTTCCGCCTGGTATTACCTCTTCCTGCTTTGGGGAACTACCGCGCTGACCTATGCTGCCGGACGCTATCTCGGCGGCTCGCAGCAGCGCGGACGAAAAGCGGTCATGCTCGCCGGCACCCTGCTGCCGCTCGGCGTGCTGCTGGTTTTTAAATATTTCAATTTCTTTATGTCCGGCTTTCGCGCAATGGGTGCGCAGATCCCGGTGCTTGGCTGGGTGCTGCCGGTCGGCCTGAGCTTCTATACTTTTCAGGTGATCGGGTATGTGCTGGACGTCTATCACGGAAAGGTCGAGCCGGAAAAAAATCTGCTCAATTATGCGCTGTTCGTCAGCTTTTTTGCCCAGATCCTCTCCGGTCCGATCGGCCGGGCGGGGGAGATGCTGCCGCAGTATCGCGAAACCCACGATTACCGGTACGGCAATCTGGTCGAGGGGCTGCAGCGGTTTTTGCTCGGCGCGTTTAAAAAATGCGTGATCGCGGACGGCGTCGCCCGCATTGTGAACGGGGTTTACGCCGATCTGCCGACCTATAAGGGGCTGGCGCTGCTTGCGGCGGTTTTGCTTTATGCGGTGCAGATCTACATGGACTTTTCCGGCTATTCGGATATGGCGGTCGGTGTCGGCCGTGTGTTCGGTTTCAAACTGCGGGAGAACTTCAACGCGCCCTATATGGCGACCAACCTTTCCGGCTTCTGGAAACGCTGGCACATGTCGCTGACCAGCTGGTTCAACGATTACATTTTCACCCCGCTGGTCTGGAGCCGCTGGGTCAACAAGCTGGTATTCGGCAAGAAGTGGGAGCAGCACGCGCCGCACTTCATGACCAATATCCTGATCGTCTTTCTTATCAGCGGCCTGTGGCATGGCGCGGGACTGACCTATGTGATTTGGGGATTGCTCAACGGCGCGGCCAGGGTGATCGAAGAACTGCTGGCCAAGCGGGCAAAAAAGTTGGGAAAACGCAAAAAAAAGAAGGAGAGCGCGCCGGTTGTCTGGCTCAAGCGCTGCGGCGTATTCCTGTTCTTTGCCTTTACCCTCATCTTTTTCCGCAGCCCGAGTTTGGCTCATGCGGGATATGTGCTGCGCAATCTGTTCAGCTGGATGCCGGTGAAAGACATCCTGTTCTATTTCGCCGCAATGACCGACGAGGGAATGATCGACGGTGCGATCTATTACGGCTTCTTCTGGCTGAGCATCCTGATCGGACTGGTGCTGACCGCACGCTGGGACAGCCGGCTTTCGGATTCGCTGAGCAAAAAAGGACAAAGCCCGCTGCTTAATCCGCTGGCGGGTTATGCGCTGCGCCGCCGCTGGGTGCTGTATTGGTTCATGGGGCTGACTGCAACCGCTTTTTACATGATTACCAGCGTGACGACAACCGTGTCCTTTATCTATGCAGGATATTGAGGAGGGACGGAAAATGAAACGGTTTATTAAAAAATTTCTGCTTTTTTGCGTCCCCTTTGTGCTGGCGCTCGGCTTTTTCTTCGCCTTTGAGATCTATGACTACTGGTGCTTGAAAGGGGACTGCGCCTACCTTTCGCGGGGCATCCACTCTCTGCGGGAGGTTGAGCTGACCAAGCCGGACAAAATCATCCTCGGTGACAGCCGCATGGCGAATTTCAACACCGACTATATCAAGGAGATTTCGGGAGAGGACTGGTGCATGATGGCCTATGGCGGCGCCACCCTCAACGAATCCATCGAGCAGTTCTGGTATGCGGTTGAGCACACCGAGCTGAAAGAGGTGGTCTTCGGGGTCAATTTTTACACCATGAACGACAACCATCTCGCCGCCGACCGGTTCCCGGCAGCGAAGGAGATCGCCGAACATCCGCTGAAATATGTCATGAATTTCCGTTACTGGATGGATGCGGTCTACCGGTTTAAGAACAATATCTCCAATGCGATTTACGACGCAACCGGCTGGGAAGCTTTTTACGTTTTTGTGGACGATCCGAGCTCGCTGGAGCAGGACGTCCGCCCGCCCGAGGAGGTCAACGAGGAGGGATACCGGGTCGACCTGTTCAACTACAGCGCGCTGATTTACAACCAGTGCCTGGAGTATAAGGGCAGCGTGGAGTATCTGTTCCGTTTGCAGGAGATCGTCGATTACTGCGACAGCAACGATATCCAGATCACCTTTGTCATCCCTGCGTCCAACCGCACCCTTTGGGACAAGGTCATCTATCCGCTCGGTCTGGATTTCTATATCGATATTTATAAGGACAATCTGAAATCCATGGCAGATGTGATCGACATGGAATTTTACAACGACTACGCCAAGAATGACGACTATTTCCTGGATGGGTTCCATTTTGTGCTGGAAGAAAAACTGCACCTTGCCCGCATCGTCTTTGCGGATGAGGAATGCGAATATGCTATGCGCACCACCAAGGAGGAGTATCTCGCGATGAAAGAGGCGGGAGAAACCTTTACGGTGGCGCTTGAACCGGCCGCTGAACCGGACGCCGGACAGGAGGCGGCCGAATAGAACCGCTGTACGGGCAATCGGCAGATGCTGAGATACCTGTATTGGGAAGAGGCCGTGATTACAAAATGCAATTTGGATAAAATTCTAAAATTATACAATGAGCATTAAAAGACTCCGCGCGAAGCAGGCAGGAGGAAGGCAAATGAACACAATCATCAAAAGGATTGCGGCAATTGCAGCGGGTTTTCTGCCGCTTGTTTTTGGAATTTTGATGAACGGGGCAATTCTTTCCGAGGCCTTCAGTACAAAGCCTTTTCCGTTTTTTGCGGCGGGACTTGGGACGCTGGCGCTATGGTTTTTGCTGGGCTTTCTTGCGGCGAAATGGCGCTTTGGAAAAACGGCGGCGCAGGCTATGCTGTTGCTGAACCTGCCCGGCGCGGCGATGTTGCTGCTGGTTGGAATACAGGAGCTTTTGCTTGGACAGTATTGGCAGAACGCCGCCGGCGCGGCGGGGCAGCTCTTCTTTTTGCCGGTGATAAACCTGGGTGCGAGTCTGACGCTGTGGAGCGGAAGAATGTTTCCCGCTTACTGCGCTTCCTTTGTGCTGCTGTGCGCCGCTGCCTGGCTGGGCGGTAAGGCGGGAAGCCGCTGACAGAGTATAAAAATAAATGGGTTCGGTAAAATGTACCGTGACAAAAGCCCCCTGATGTAGAAAAAACAATCTACATCAGGGGGCCATTTTATAAAGAAAAACTTGTACAGATGCTTAAGCGATGCTGCCCGAAACAGGGACCGGTTATGCGGCGGCTCTTCACTTGAAACTTCCGCCGATATGCTTTTAAGCTTCCTGCAAAACTGGCTTTGTTTATTTTTGGCTCAGGACAGGCGGAGAAAGGGCAGCAAAGCCGGTTGGATAAAGTACTTTAGCAATGGTTTTTGCAAATCTTCTGCAAGTCCTTACGGCAGCGGCAGAATACCCCTCGACCGATTGCCGCAAACCATCTTTTTCTTTCCCGGAAAAAACAAAAAAGAAGAACCCCCTGAATGCGGCTTCAGGGGGTTCAGGGCTTTAAGGGGTACAGTTAATGAGGAGGAATAATGCTATTGTACTTAAGTTATGCGGCTAACTTAGTACACTGTTAGTATATGCAATAACCGTGTTCTAACTATAGCTAAATTGTAAACAGTTTATGAATTCCTGGGAACAATTTGTTAACGAAAACGCGAAAGAGCTTGAACGATCAGCAAGTGAGCGGAAAAAGAAAGAAAATTCTGCGGCGGCGCAAAGAGAATTGTTTTTTCAATTTAATCGAAAAGATGATGAACATATCCAGTATAACGAGTACATTCAAGCCGGATTTACGGCCGTGTTTTGTAATTGCGAATAGCAAATCATCTTTAGTTGAACAGGCTATGCAAAGGTTAGTTTCCTGCGGGATTTTTCAGAGATAAGGTGAACTGTTTTTTAATAATTATTCTTATAAGAAAGCGCCTTTTGCGCTGTCGCGGGAAATCTTTCCAAAATGCCAAACGATATACTTCCGCCTCAGGTACCGGACGGAGCCGGGCCGTTTACTTAGATGTTTTATCTGCCGGCGGTTGAATAGAGGGATATTAGGCATGTTTGGCGAAATAAAAAACGGAAAATCCTGTAGAGATTTTCCGAAATTTTACAATGTGTTTTAAAGGTTAGCAAAACTTTGCGGGAACGATTCATTATTGCAACATCAGACATTAAACATAAAAAACGGCTGCCATGCTTGCTGCGGTGCAAGAGAGCCTGCCTTTGTGAATTGCGTGCATGTTTGAAGTCGAGCCGCCGTTTCTGTAGGCCCAAAAATTCAGCATCCGTTAAGCAGCTTGGCGGCATGCCTTATAGCGAATTAAATACCGGCTCAATCGGGGAAAATTTGGTGCGCTGCGCAAGCGCGCGAAAGCGGCGGAAAAGACGCGAAACTTCTGGCCGCAAAGCAGTGCAGAGTACACAGCAATCCATTATCCGCGAAGAAACAGGAACAGGAAGAAAATTCCAATCAGCAGAAAAAAGCCGCCCAGTCCGACAAAAACACCGCCCAGTATTTTGGAGGGACGATCCCCTTCAATTGCGTAGCGGTGGGGTTTGTTCGGAAGATACCAGATAGTAACGATGTCCCCGGCGCGATAGGGACAGGGACTGCACCCGATCGTGCTGCGGGACTCGATGTGTTGTCCCTCTGCGTAGTAGGACAGAACCGGGAAAACCGACTGTCTGAAAAACTCCAGCCGCTCGACCACCGCGTCGGTCTGCACACCGCGCCGCCTGAAGCGCCGGATGCGCAGCAGAAAAGGAAGGCCGATTGCGCCAAAAATCACCCCGAACAGGGAAAACATTCCGCCAATCATAAGAAATGCAAAGCGCGCTTCATCCATTGTCTGAATATCCATCATGCGTAATACCGTATATTGGCGATGACCTTGCCAAGGACAGTGACCGACTCAGCGATAATGGGGGAGAAAAGAGGATTCTCCGCACGCAGCTCGATGTGATCCTCAACGTGAAAAATGCGTTTGACAGTCGCTTCGTCTTCCAAAAGGGCGACGATTATTTCGCCGTCCTGCGCAACCGGGGTCTGGCGGACAATGATAATGTCTCCGTCCAGAATACCGGCATTGATCATGCTTTCGCCCTTTACGCGCAGCGCAAAAAGACCTGTGTTGTCCTCGTGCGGACTGTCGAAGGAGACATAATCCTCTATGCTTTCCTGCGCAAGGATGGGAACGCCGGCCGCAACGGTGCCAAGCAGAGGAACCTGCACGCTGTTGCCGCTTTTTTGTATGGATATGTTCCGGCGCTTTCCCTTGACAATGTTGATCAGTCCTTCGTCCTGCAGCTCGTGCAGAAGCTTGTGGACCTGGGAGGTGGATTTGATCCCAAGCGCCTCGCACAGTTCACGCACGGTTGGCGGAGAATCAAAGCTGTTTTCGACCAGATACTGAAAGAGCAGCTGCTTTTTGTCGACACGTTCGCTCATGGAACTTCCCTCCCCCGGAACATTTGTTTCAATTAAAAGTATTTTAACACATAAACAAATGTTTTGTAAAGTGCCTTTTGTTTGGCTCATAGCAATCACCCTGCGCGGCGCTTGGCTTTGCCCATCGCAAGCGCCAATGTTAAGATTGCTGAAACAGCCGAAAGCCCCCAAATGAACCATGGATGTAAGCGAAGCAGGGATAACGGTTTTCTGCCCGCAAATCTGTCAGAGAAAAAAATGCGCCGCCTTTTGCTCTGCTTGTCCTGCCGCAGCCAGACCGGCAGGTTTTGGGGGATATTAAGAACATATCGCTTTGTGCAAAAGTGGTTTACCCTTTTCGGCAAATCAGCGAGGAGCTTTGGCATCAAAGCGGACAATCCGTCCGGCTTAGATTAAGCCGGAGTCGTGAGTAAATCTGCGAGAGGGCATTATGCCGTTTACCTCTCATTAGATTTTTAAATCTGACAACTGTATTGCTTGCTTCACAACCCGTAAAGGGCGCTTAGTGTCGTACTCTCCCCAGCGGGCTGATGGCTTTTGCTTTACTGAAACATACAAAGAAAAGCGGCGGATAATCCGCCGCTTGCAAGAGGTTATTTTTCTTCATCGTTTAAATAGGTTTCCACAAGATAGCGCGGGCGATGCTTGACTTCTCCGTAGATCTTGCCGATGTATTCGCCGATAATTCCCAGCGAAAGAAGCTGAACGCCGCCAAGCAGCAGCACGATCATGGTCATGGAGGTCCAACCGGGCACCACGCTGCCGCAAATCCAGGAAACCAGGCAGTAAATAAGTCCAATAACACTCAAGAAGCAGACCACCATGCCAAGAGCGGTGATAATTTGAAGCGGTTTGACCGAGAAAGAGGTGATGCCGTCCCAGGCAAAGGAGAGCATCTTTTTAAGCGGATACTTGCTTTCCCCTGCAAAGCGCTCGCTGCGTTCATAATAGACAATATCGGTCTTGTAACCGATCAGGGTCACCATGCCGCGCAGGAAGAGATTGATTTCGCCATACTCCGAGAGCGCAGCGAGGGCGCGCCTGCTCATCAGCCGGAAGTCCGCATGGTTATAGACGACCTTTGCGCCCAGCGCGTGCATGACCTTGTAAAAACCCTCCGCGGTCGCGCGCTTGAAGAAGGTGTCGGTCTCCCGCTTGGAGCGGACGCCATAGACGATATCGGCGCCTTCATTGAACTTTTTTACCATCTCGTCAATCGCATTGATGTCGTCCTGCAAGTCCGCGTCCATCGAAATAACGGCGTCCGCTTCGGAATAAACCGTCATCAATCCGGCAAGGAGCGCGTTCTGGTGCCCGCGGTTGCGGGAGAGCTTGACGCCGCGGAAAAGCCTGTCCTGCCGGTGGGTGTCGCAGATGATTTCCCAGGTTTTGTCCTTGGAACCGTCGTCTACGTAAACGATGCGGCTTTGCGGAGAAATAAGCTCCTGCTGAATCAGCGCGCTGAATTTTTCACGAAGCCGGTGGGTGGTCTCGGGAAGAACGGCTTCTTCATTGTAGCAGGGGACGACCATGAACAGGATACCGGGCATTATCATTCACCTCAACTGTAAAATTATAGCCAGGGCAACTGCGCCGCAAGGGCGGCAACGACCAGCGCAGGCAAGAGGTTGGCGGTTTTAAAGCGGGTCAGGCCGATCAGGTTCAGCCCGATTGCCACGATCAGCGCGTAGCCGACAAGACAAACGGCCGACAGGGTCTCTCCCACCAGAACCGGGGCTAGCAATCCCGCGCACAGACTGAGCGCTCCCTGATAGAGCAGCAGGGGGATAAACGCGAACAGAACCCCTGCACCGAGCGCGGCGGACAAAAATACTGCGCTTGCGCAGTCCATGGCGCTTTTGACTAACAGCAGGCTGGGATCGTTGTTCAGTCCGTCGTTAAATGCGCCCACGACGGTCATCGCCCCAACACAGAAAAGCAGCGTTGCGCTCACAAAACCCTTTGCAAAGCCATCCAGCCGCATTTTGCGCTCAACCCAGCCGCTGAGCCGGGCAATCCCGTCATCAATCTTCAAAAGCTCGCCGAGCAGTGCGCCGAGCACGAGAGAGAGCAGCAAAAGCATGCCGCCTTCCGAGGAAAGGACGCCATCAGAGTCGGACTTGAGCATATAGCTGAATGTGCCGCCCAGACCGATCAAAAGGGTTGCGAGGCCGATAATTTTCATCAACCCGTCGGAAAGCGCCGGTTTGATCCATTTTTTGGCCAAAAGGCCGATCAGCGAACCGGCGATCACCGCGCCGGCATTGACAAGGGTACCAGTCATTTTGCTCACCAGTAACGGAAATAAATATTATAATAATTATAACATAATCCCATCGCGTTGAACAGTTGACAATTCCTCTTGCAATAAAGCGAAAAATCAGAAAAAATGACAAAGTGAACAGAAGGAAAAAAGGAAAATCGGGCGAAAAACTGTTGACATATCGATATTGATATGCTATCATAATTGAGCTAACGAAATATGTGCGCCGGTAGCTCAGCTGGATAGAGTGACTGGCTACGAACCAGTAGGTCGGGGGTTCGAGTCCCTTCCGGCGCACCAGCAAAAAGAAAGACACGATTTTGAATCGTGTCTTTCTTTTTTAGCATCTGAGAAAAATTGCTGTTAGAGATTGGACATATCGCTGCTTTTAACGCGATGTCTTTATCAGGTTTCAAAAAAACGCATATAAAGTTCGGCAACTAGCTGACTTTATATGCGTTTTTATGATTTACTCTAGCCGTTAAGATTGCGACAGAACCCGGGAACTTTTTAGGGATAATTAGAAAATATTTTCACTCTTCAGCCAGACGGTTAACCATGTCATAAAGCGCAGCTGCGGAGTTGAAGTTGTCGGGAACAATTTCAGAAGCAGGGATTTCTATATCATAAGCATCGTTTAATTCTCCCACAATCGAAATGATGTCAAAAGAATCCAACAACTCATCATCAATAAGGGTAGTGCAGGTTTCAAAATCGATATCAGGTTTAATTTCCTGAAGAATAGAAATCAACTTTTCCATAACACATTTCCTTTCTTATTTTATTTTACAGTATAGCAGGAAAGCTTTGTTCTATCAATTTTTCCGTTTGGCGTTATAGGCAGTCGCTCAAGCTGTTCAAAAACATTGGGGATCATGTACGGAGGGAGTTTTTTCCGTAAAACACCAATGATTTCTTTTGTGCTTGCTGTCCCTTCATAGAAAGCGACAATTTTTTGCCGGTCTTTGAAAAACACACAGCAGCAGCGATTCACATTGTCGATGGACTGGATGTGGAGCTCTATTTCCTGCAGCTCAATTCGGTGCCCCATATGCTTAATTTGAAAATCCTTGCGTGAGCGGAAGTAGAGCAGACCATTCTCGCCATAGCAGGCAAGGTCGCCAGTGCGGTATATTTTTTCCGGCCACCCGCGGGTGAGAGGATTTTGACAAAACACTGCCTGCGTGCGCTCGGGATCATTCAAATAACCTAATGCAAGACAGGTCCCGGCAACACATAATTCCCCGACTTCACCCGGCGAAGTAATTTCGTGGTCGTTGGAATCAAGCAAAAATACCTGTTCATTGGGAAAGGCAGAACCGATTGGCAATGCCGATTCTTCGGCAAAATTCTCCTCAGGAGAGATCTGATAATAGGTGCAGTTGCAGGTGATTTCGGTAGGACCGTACAAGTTGACAAATTTTGCATCGGGATAATGCTGGCGCCAATAGGTCAGATGGCGAATAGGCATGGTTTCCCCGCTGAAAAGTATGTTTGCAAGTTTTTCGGGCCGTTTTTCTGCAAGTGCATCGATTGTGGAAATAATGACCAGCGCTGAAACTGCCCAAACCAAAGTATTCACACCACGTTCTTCCAAGCGGTCCAAGAGCTGAACCGGAAAAGAAAAAAGTGATTTTTCCAACAATTCTACCCGGGCTCCGCACCGAAGACCGGTATAAATATCCTTCACCGAAACATCGAAATCAAATGGCGCCTGGTTTCCAAAAACGGTTGTTTCATCAAATCCAAACGTTTGCGAGAAAACCTCGATAAAATCAATAACTGAGCGATGACTGACCAAAACGCCTTTGGGTTTTCCGGTCGATCCGCTTGTGAATATCGCGTATAAAGGGTCGATATCCACAGCGGCTCTGCGCCGCTGTGCAAGCAATACTGCATCTATGGGGTGGTCAAGCGCATCTTTAAGGAGAAATGCCTGTTTTTGGTTGTCTTCTGAATTTTGGAAAAGGCCCAAAGAGGCCGCAGCCCGCTCACCTGCAGCGCCTTCCACCAGAATTAAGACAGGACAGAGGCTGTCCAGAATGCCATTCAACCGCTCGGCCGGATGTTTTGGATCAAGGGGAACATAAAAGCATCCTGCATAGGCTATACCCAGAAAAGCGGCGACAACATTGCAGGATTTTTCACCTAGAACAGCCACAGGACAGCGGCCCTTTGAATGCTTGGCAACAAAAGTTGCAACCGACTGCACACAGGAAAGCAGGGCACTGTAAGTGATAGAGTTTTTCGCATCGGCAAAGGCTGTATTATCCGGCCGAATAGCAGCATTTTCCTCTAAGTACTGAACGACGGATGTCTTCATCTTTCACCTCAGAATTGTAAAATTGGCTGTTAACCCATGCCGCGAACTTCTTGACTGAATCCCTGGACGTTCACAACACCCTGTGGGTCAAAGCTGACAATATAAACAAGCTGTTCAAGGGGATCATCATAAAGCACGACGATCAGATCTTCCTGAGAGCCTGTCCAAAGTGATTGGCTGCCCAAATTTATTGTAATTTCACTTTCAGCCTGTTCTGCAACGAGCAGCGTATTTGGGAACTCGATTTCAGCCATATTGTTTGCAAAAAGGAATTCCTGTTTCAATTCTCCATTCTGAATTGCAACCAGAGAATCCTTTGTTGGCTCAAAGTCAAGCTGCTCAAACAATTCAAGCTGCTGAGCAGTAATATTCTGCGGTGTAATAATAGCGGCGTGATATGCCTGGTTTTGAGCGAGCCACTCTCCATATATCTGTGGTGTACAGGTTTCGTCAAACAGGAATGTATATTCGATCATGCGATAGGTAGCGTCCGCAGCCTGATCCAGCGCCGCCGCATTAGGTTTGTCTCTTTGTTCGGTTAATCCGAGCGATTTGAGATACTCTCCGCAGTGCCGCGTAAGTTTGAACGCGCCATGCACATTGACATGATCCCCGTCTGCCATGTCCGCCTGATAATCAAATCCGCTGGCTGCGCCATCCTCCCGCATGAAGTCCAAAAAGTCTATGCCGTGTTCGTCTGCATATTGATGTATCCAGTTGATCGCGGCATTCTGCTGCTCATTTGAGGTATAAGGTGTCAGGATATATACCAGCCGGAATCCCTCTTTTTCTGACAGTTCCGTAATTTTTTCCAGGTAATGGACTGCCTTATCAGAGGGAGACGTTACGTCGGTGTAAAAACTGTAATTAAAGATTTCATAATCAATCGTTTCAAACAGCAGACCCGCATTTCTCAAAAAAGCAAGAGAGGTATCGTTTTTATGAATTAACTCTATTCTGTCAGGATACTTCCATTTATTGTGGTATAACTCAAGATCGAACCGGGGACTTTCCGGTGTTTGGCTGGCAATTGTCAGTGCGAAGCGTTCCCATCCCGCATTGAAAGTTATATTTTCTTCGCGATTGGTCCGTTCAACACTCTGCCAGTCTGTTCCGCCCATATTGTAAACAACACCTGAAACATCAAGAAACACGACCTGAGGCGACTGTGTTTTCAAGGCTTCGCGAATATAATAATAAGAAGTCCAGACAGGTTGACTCCATGCGTAAACATTATAGGCAGAAACCCCGTATTCGCGCCAAAGTACAGCGGGGCAGTAGCCGGAGTATACATGGCTGCTGCCGACAAATATGGCGTCAATTGTGTTTTCCGGCTCTTCGTAATATGCGTCGAAGGATGAACCTTTGTCTCTCATAAGTTCGCTGATGAAACTCAGGAGCAATACGGCGCAAAGGATAAACCCCACAAGTGAGATCCATTGCTTTTTTTGCATAGCGATTTCTCCCTTTTAGAACTGAAAATAGATGAATGGTGCCGGATCGTAGCCTGCGCCGTAAACGCCGAAAACGGCAATTAAAGCGATTCCGCCCAAAAGCAGCGACCATCTTGCCAGCAGCGGAAAATGCGCGATTTTATCCGACATGTTTTCAAGCTTGCCGCGCTCTTGCATAAATTCAAATGCGAAGAGTATAGCCAATCCGATAGCGGCAACGACGAGATCCGGAACATCTAACCCCAGTTCGGTCAACAGGAAAGGAGTTTGCCATCCGCGAAAGATAGAGCCGATCATTGAAAACGCGGCTGATATGCCGTTGGCTCTAAAAATCAGCTCTCCGAAAGAAACGCACAAAAAAGTCAATAATGTGCGCAAAACGGCGACGCCTTTTTGCGTGAGCGGACGAAGTGCGGCAATACGTTTTTCTGTTTTGGCCTCAGTTAAGGTATCCAGCGTGACCATGCACCAATGGAATAACCCCCACAACAGGAACTGCGTGCCTTCTCCGTGCCAGATTGCGCTGCATAACCAGAGACCGGCCATGGAAAGCAGCGCCGGAATATACTTTGCAGCGCGAATATTTTTGCCTCGTAATTTTTTTCCGAGTTTGGTCATGGCGTGACTCAGGGTCAGGGGATAAAAAACAAAATCCTTCAGCCAGCTGCCCAAAGTGATGTGCCAGCGCCGCCAGTATTCTGAAACGCTTTGCGAAAAATATGGACGGCGAAAATTTTCCGGCAGATTAACACCGAGCATTCGTGAAAATCCAAGCGCCATGTCTATGCCGCCGGAAAAGTCGCAGTAAAGCTGTAAAGCGTACCCAACGGCTGCAAATATAATGGCTGGGCCGGCATAGGAGGCATAATTGTCATAGATGGTGCTTGTCAGGATAGCCAAACGGTCGGCGATGATCAGCTTTTTGAAAAAGCCGCCCAAAACTCTTGCAAATCCCGCAACAAAAGCATCATATTCGAATTTTCGTTCACAGCGCAGTTCAGGTGCAATCTGCGCATACCGGCAGATCGGCCCTTGCAGCAGACATGGAAACCAGCTGGAAAATAACAAAAAGCGGGCAAAATTCGGTTCCGCTTCCAGATTGTGGTCATGAACTTCCATCACATAGGAAGAAATTTGCAAAATATAAAATGAGATACCGACAGGAACAGCAATGCGAACAAATATGCCGGAAGCGTCCGTCCGGGAAATTACATCGACCACCGGATTATAAAACTTATATAAAAGCAGCGAGCCGATTAACAAAATTAACGAACCGGTCCGAACCTTTTTTCTTTTTAGTGCGAATGTGTTTTTTATCTTTTTGCGCTGCTCTTTATCTTTTCGATCGATTTGAGCAAGCGCTGCTGTTTCAGATGCAAAGTTTTTGGCCATCAGTTTTCCGGCTGACCACGCAATCAATGCACTGAGGATCAGATGCAGGCTTAATACATGATTAAAGCTCCAACAAAAGACCAGACTTGCACACAGTAAGACCACCCAGCGGATTTTGCGCGGTGCACAATAAAACAGTATCAATACCAACGCAAAAAAACAGAAAAAATTAAATGAAGTAAAAAGCATAAACATTATCTCCCGGCTGTTTCTGCACACTTAAAAACTATTGAAACTGTCAGACAGTTTTTTATTGTGAACTTTAATTAAAACGGTTTTACGGCAAAAAACGCAGTCCGATAAATACAGAGATGGATATGACTGATGTCTGAGCATCCGAGCAGTGGTATAGGATGAAGTGGATATAATATATAAAGATTCTGCAAATGCAATATTTTTGAATAAATATGCAATTCGATCTGCTTTTGCTGGCTAATGCAAAATATACTGCAGCCCTCGAAATAGAACAAGACCCCGTATATTATGTCATATTCATACGGACATTGCAAGCGATGAGGGCAGTTGTCCGTTTTGGATAAAACATGTATGACTATCCACCCATTCATTTAAGATAAAGACCAGGCTAAAATGTGCCCGCTTCTCTTTGATGGGTCCGGACAGCCTTGGAAAAAACAGGTTGAGCGCTTTATTTTTGTTGTGATTTTTCAATCAGATTTGGGCAAATCAACAGCCCTTTGCGAAAAAGATTTTGAGGCGAAATGCTTTGCGTTAAACTCCGTTTTGCTGTTCGGATTCTTTCTGAAATGGGCTATTTGCCGAAAATAATATGAATAAACTGGTAATAGTGCGCAAAAAATCTTTTAAAACCGTCTTCGGAATGATGAATTTATTCCTCTTTAAAAAGCTCCAGGAATAAGATACAATATGCAGGATTGTCAATTGCGCCCGTATCCGTGGACAATTGAAGGATCTACTTAAATTTTAGAAGGGATAACTGTTTTTGAAATTTATAAAAAGAAAGAAACCGTTGGTGGAATCACACAGTACAAAACGGAAAAAATCCGGGATTACCTGGGATTAAACTATACGGTCATGCTGGTTCCGCATTCCGGAAAAGCACCCTCGAAACTCCGTTTGCCTGCAGGGGCGATTGCAGCGGCGTTTCTGACCCTTTTTGCACTTCTGTGCTGTACGACGGGATTTGCAATCGAGGCATGGAAGATGCAGGCTGTTGCTGCGGAAAATACCGGATTGAAAAAAAATACCACGGAACAGGAACAGCAACTGACCGATCTGGAGCAGTTGGCGCAAAATCTTACCGATTATGCAAAAGCGGCCAGCGAGCAGACCGACGAGGTGCGTGCGGCGATTGGGCTTGAACCTTCCGGCCTGAACGTGCCTGATGCAAAAGGAGGACCGTTTCAGCCCTGGCTTGAGGGAAAACATCTGGGAGACGGAGAATTAAACGAACGGTTTTCGCGCTTATCCACGACGCTCTATGCATTGGATGAGTATTATGTCGAGTATCTGTCCGATACACAGGAGCTTGAGCAGGAAGTATATGACTGGGAAAACTCTGCCGGGCGAATTCCCGACAGCTGGCCGCTGGAATCATATAAAATGTCCTCCTCCTTCGGCGTCCGGGTTGACCCTTTTACCTATGAGCTTTCTACCCACAGCGGATTGGATCTCGTTGCAGAATACGGCACCCCTATCTATGCCGCAGGCCGAGGCGAGGTAGTGATTGCAAAAAACGGGTCGGCAGGATATGGAAATTATATTGTCATCGACCATGGAAACGGTTATGAAACGCTTTATGCGCACTGCAGCAAACTGGAGGTTTCTCAGGGAGATCAGGTGGAAAAGGGCCAGCTTATCGCACTGGTGGGCGCCAGCGGGCGTGCAACCGGCAGCCATCTGCATTATGAACTGCGGCAGGATGGCCAGGTGATCAATCCGCTTATCCTGCTGCCTTAATTTAATCGCACGCGTTAAAATCAGATTTTCAGAAAAATACTTTGGGAAAGAAAGGATAAAACAATGTTTGCGAAAAAAGAAAATATGCCTATTGTCAGCAGCAAAGCAAATGAAAATATGATCGAGACAATTATTGGAGCGGGCGTCGTATTTGACGGCAAGATCACAGGCAGCGCGACCCTTCGGATTGACGGAAAACTGATGGGAGATACAGAAGTTTCGGGACTGGTAATTGTTGGCGAAACCGGTGAAATCAAGGGAAATGTGACAGCAGACAGGCTATTAATCGCCGGCCAGCTTGTGGGCCAGGTGAAGGCGACTGAGCGGGTGGAGATCGTTTCCGGCGGACGGCTTATTGGCGATGTCCAAACCGCTTCATTTGTTGTGGCAGACGGTTCGGTCTTTAACGGAAATTGCCAGATGGGAGATCAGACGGTCCCGGCGGTGCCGCATAACAGCCAGCCGTCCGGCAGTTTTATACTCGAAGAAGAGCAGGACTTCGAAACGGATGAAATTTAACCGGCGCAAGCCTGCGGTTTGTCAGCTATACATACAAGTGCAGATTGTCCGGCAGACCGCAGTCCCCGCAAGCGGCGGAAATATCCGAAGATAAAAAAGAAAACCGGTTGAGCGCTTTTCCGAAGTGCTCAACCGGTTTCTTGATTTTGGCAATGTAGAATAACAATCAAAAAAACTTGTGAATAAGACGTCAATATCACGGTAGTGATCCGCATCGAGATTCTATCCGCGAAGGAACTGCCGCTTTGCGGTTGTTTTTAACGAATGGCGGATTGCAGTTTGTCGCGATGGGAGAGGCGCAGGAAATAAAACAGGCAAAGCGCCAGGCTTACGCCGCCGGAGATCGGCACCGCAAGACTGATAAGGAACATCCCGGTGTTTGGCAGACGGCTGAGGTAGTAAGAAAGCGGAACGCGGATCAGAAAGGCAGAGATCAAGCCCTGCGCCATGACAAAGGCGGTGTGCTCCCGGCCATTAAAGTAGCCGAGAAGACAGAAGGTCAGCGGGATCATCAGATATTCAAAAGAACATCCGCGCAGATATTCCGCTGTGGCGGCAAGCACGGCAGGGTCATTGTCAAACACCGATGCAAGCGGCCCGCCGGCAAAAAAGGTGAGAGAAAACACGGTGACGCCGAAAACGGCAGAAAGCCCCTGGGACAAAAACAGGGCACGCCTGGCGCGGACGGGATTTCCGGCGCCCATATTCTGCGCAACAAAGGTGGAGAGCGCCGACATGAACGCTGAGGGAACGATGGAAAGAAATACAAAGAGTTTTTCGGTGATTCCAACGCTTGCCGACGCAATCAGGCCAAGCGTGTTCACAATGCTGGTGATAATCAGGAAAGAAAGGGTCGTCAGAAAATCCTGCAAAGCGATAGGTCCGCCGATTTTGAGTATGCTGAGGATGGATTTTCCGGCGTTTTTCCAATGCGCCGACACAGAAAAAGGAAGCGGATTTTTGCGCATATAGCCCAGCGAAAACAGGACGCTTACAGCCTGTGCAATGATTGTGGCGATCGCGGCCCCGGCCGCGTCCATGCCGAACACGCCGACGAAGATAAGATCCAGTACAACGTTTACGAGACAGGCGATCAGCACAAACAGGAAGGGCGTGCGGGAATTGCCGATGCCGCGAAAAATGCCGCTGATCCCGTTATAGGCAGCGATAAAAATAATACCGGAAGAGCAGATACGCACATAGCGGACGGTTTCGGCAACCGCCGGCTCCGGAACGTTCATCAGAGCGGCGATCTGCGGCGCAAAAAGGATCATGACAACGCTGAGCACAACCGTGACGCCGGCGAACAGGCGGATCTGCCCGACGACTGCCCGCCCGGCCCCATCTTTATCCTGCGCGCCGATGGATTTGCCCACCGAAACGGTGACGCCCATCGTCAGACCGGTGATCAGCGCCGTAATCGCCTGCATGATCTGACTGCCTGTTGCAACGGCGGAAACGCTTGCTGTCGGGGAATAGCGGCCGACAACCGCGAGATCAACACCGCCGTAAAAGGCTTGCAGCAAAAGGGAAAGCATAAGCGGCAGCGCAAAACGAACCAGCGGAGCCAGAATGGGTCCGGTCAGGAAACTGTTGCGGCCGATTTCCTGCCGATCAGACATAGAAGCACCTCCAAAACTTAGACCATAAAAAAACACCAGCAAGCATACACTTGTTGGCGATAATGTATCAAACGAAGCGACCTGTTGACGCAGAGCTATTATAAAGCATCCTGTGCAAAAAAGCAAGGCGTTGTTTTAAAACGCCGTCTGCGCGAATTACGGGGCGGCGAAAGACGGTGCAAGGCCCGAATAAAGGCGGATCGAAGCCGCGGACAAATACGATTCCTTGTTTTTACGCTCCTCGGCAGTTAGCATAAGCAGGCAAAACAATCAGCCGCAGACAGGGCACTGGTCCCTGTCCGCGGCTGTTTCCGTAAAAGGCAGGCCGGAAAAACGACTTTTCGGCGCTGGGTATTGTGGCTTATACGCCGAGATAAGCGCGTTTGACTTCCGGATTCTGCAAAAGCTCCGCGCCTTTTCCTTCCAACGCGATTTTTCCAAGCTCCAGAACATAGGCATAGTCCGCGATTTGCAGCGCAAGCCCTGCATTCTGTTCAATCAGCAGGACGGTTGTCCCCGCCTGATTGATCCGTTCGATCAGCTCGAAAATCTCCTCCACGACGATCGGCGCAAGCCCGAGGGAGGGTTCGTCCAGCATGACCAGTTTCGGTTTGCTGATCAGTCCGCGGGCGATCGCAAGCATCTGCTGCTCGCCGCCTGAGAGAGTGCCCGCGTCCTGAGTGCGGCGCTCCTTCAAGCGGGGGAACAGGGAATACATTTCCTCAATGCGGTTTTTCAACTCGGTTTTGCTGACCTTCTTGTCGATCAGTACGCCGGAGATAATGTTGTCCTCCACCGAGAGCTTTGCAAATACCCGGCGTCCTTCCGGAATGTGCGAGAGGCTGCGCGCGGCAATCAGGTGGGGCTTTTCCTGTGAAATATCCTCACCGTCAAAGACAACGCTGCCGCTTTCCTTGGCAACCATGCCGGAAATCGCCATCAGGGTGGTCGTTTTTCCCGCGCCGTTGGCTCCGATCAGGGAAACGATTTCATGCGCGCCGACCTTGAAGGAAATGTGGTCCAAAGCCTGAACATATCCGTATTTTACACTCAAATCCGAAACGTTAAGCATCTGCATTCCCTCCGTTCACTGCAAGCCCTTTCCCGAAATAGGCCTCCGCAACGGCCGCGTTATTCTTTACGACCTCCGGCGTGCCCTCGCAGATTTTCTTTCCGTAATTCAGCACAAGAATCCGGTCGCAGAGATTCATGATGAACTTCATATCATGTTCAATTACCACGATGGTGTACCCGTCCGCGTTCAGCTTGCGGACAAAGGTAAGCAACTCCTGGGTTTCGCTGGGGTTCATGCCGGCAGCCGGCTCGTCCAGCAGCAGAAGGCTTGGTTTGAGAACCAGCGCGCGGGCGATCTCCACCTTGCGCTGGATGCCGTAGGAAAGGTTGCTTGCCTTGACCTTGGCGTAGGGCGTAAGTCCGACGAATTCCAGAATTTCCGCTGTCCGCTCCCGGATCAGCGCCTCGTCGTTTTTATACCGCCTGGTGTGCAGCACGGCGTCAAAGACATTGGTCCTGGTGTGAATGTGAAATCCGACCGCGATGTTCTCTTCGACGGTCATATAATCAAAAAGCTTGATGTTCTGAAAGGTGCGGGCCAGTCCCAGACGCGCCATCTCGTGCGGCGGTTTGTTGGTGGTGTTCGCGCCATTAAAGAGGATTTCGCCCGAGGTCACGGGATAGGTGCCCGCGCAGAGATTGAAAAAGGTGGTTTTTCCGGCGCCGTTTGGGCCGATGATGCCGAAAATTTCTCCCTTTTCGACCTGCATATCCACCTGATCGACGGCCTTCAGGCCTCCGAAATGTTTGCTTACCTTTCTGCTTTCAAGGATATACATCTTTTACGCCTCCGATCTTTTTGCCTTGGCGGCGGATTGAACACGCTTGGCCATCCGCTTGGTTGCAAGAACGCTGTTGGAGGCGCCGGCGATTCCCTGCGGACGGATCCACATGGTCAGAATGATCAGGATGCCGTACAGCAGCATGCGGTATTCCGATGCAAAGCGGAAGGTCTCGGTGATGAGGTTGATGACAAAAGCGCCGAGAATGGGTCCGACCAGGGTGCCCATGCCGCCGACGATGACCATGGACAGCACGTTGAAACTCTCGTCAATGGTAAACATGGTCGTGTCGATATAGCGATAATAGAAAGCCATGAAGCAGCCGGCAACACCGCAGAAGAATGCGCCGACAACAAAGTTGATCGCCTTGTATTTGGCAAGCTCTACGCCCAGCGAACAGGCCGCGTCCGGATTTTCCCGAATAGACATCCAGGCTCTTCCGACTCTGGAATGCAGGATGCGGTACATGCAGAAAAGGCTGAGGACGAGCAAAAAGAGGATGACGTAGTAATATTCCGTGGTAGAGGTCAGCTTAAGGCCGAAAAGTTTGATGCTCGGAATACCCTTTACGCCCAGCGGACCGTTGGTCAGGCTGGTCCAGTTCAGCACGATGATGCGGACGATTTCGGCAAAGCCGAGGGTGACGATCGACAGATACATGCCGGAAAGCCGGTTGGTCGGCAGAAAGACGAGCAGTCCGAAAAGCGAGGTGACGATGCCGCTGATCGGGACGATCAGCCAGAAACCAAGCCCCGCCTTGGTGGCGAGCAGACCGGCCGTGTAGCAGCCTATGCACATGAAGCCGGCATGCCCGATGCTGAAATGCCCGCAGTATCCGTTAATGAGGTTCAGAGAACTTGCAAACAGCATATACAGTACGGTGCGTACGGCGATTCCGCGAACAAAATTGCTTGGAATAATGATGGGAAAAGCCAGCACCAGCACAGCGAACACGATAAAGAAAGGCAAGCGATGGGCTTTGACATAATTTACGGCACGGTTAAGCATGTTCTGCCTCCTTTCTGCTGTGCTTTTTAAAGCGGAACTCAAATCCATGCGGTTTGAAGACGAGAACCAGGATCAGGAACAGGAAAGAGATCAGATCCCGGTATCCCTGCGGGAACAGGGCGATGCTGAAGTTTTCAAAAATGCCGAGCAGCAGCCCCGCGAAAGCGGCAACCGGAATGTTGCACAGACCGCCGAGCACCGAAGCGCTCATGGCCTTCATGCTGATGGCGCCGCCCATGGTGGGGAGAATGCTGCCGTAGTAGATGGCGTACAGAAGGCCGGCCAGTCCGCCGATCATGCAGCCGATCAGGTTCCCGAGACGGGTTGTCCGCTGCACGTCAATGCCGATAAGGGAAGCCGCCTTCCGGTCCTGACTCACGGCGCGCAGCCGCACGCCGGTCTTTGTCCGGTTGAGAAGGAAGGACAGAATCGCGCACAGAACGATGACGATTGCGACGATATAGAGTTTGACATACCCGATTCGGATGCCGCCGAGTTCAAAATAACTGCGGCCAAGCAGTTCCGGCATTGCCTTGACCTCATAGCCCGCGATCAGCTGCACCGCGTTTTTCAGAATAATGCCGAAACCGATGGTGCAGATCATGGAAATATGCTTGGGCGCGTCCAGAAACTGCGCCATGCAGACGGCGTGCAGAACAATGCTCATCAGGCTGGACACCAGAATCGTGAACAGGACGGTTAAAAGGAAGTTTTCGGCAAAAAGGCTGCATGCCCAATAAGCGGAGAACGCGCCGAGCATGACCGTGTCGCCGTAAGTAAAGGAAACCAGTCCGACTTCTCCAGCGATCAAGGTGAAACCGATCGCCATCAGCGCGTAGATCGCGCCCTGCGACAGTCCGTTGATCAGCTGTTCGACAAAATACATAAGCTTTTCCTCCCCCGGTTGGTTATTGTCTCACAGGAGTTATATTTCCTTATAAGCAGCTAAGCAAAGCATAAAATTCCTGCGATTGGTTTACAATGGAATGAAATTACGTTATGGTGGACTTTTTTGCGAAAGATGTCCGAAAATGCATAGGAAAAGGCGGACGCTTGCGCACGAAGCGTCCGCCTTTCGTGAAACAGGAGACGGTTGAAAAAATCAGCCGTTATAAGCTACCCACTCGCCGTCCTTAATGGTCAGCGGATAATAAGTACGGGACACCGAACCGTCGTCGTTGAACTTCAGGTTGCCGCCCATCATGGTCACAAAGTCATCCTGCGCCGCAAGAGAGTCGCGGAGGGTCTCGCGGGTGAGATTGTCGCCGCAGTCAATGGCAGCGTTGGTCAGGATGTGGAGCACATCATACATACCGCCCCAGTTGCTGGGATTTTTTCCGCCCGAACGGCTGCGGTATTCCTCTGCAAAGGCATAGGCCTGCGGATAGTCCTCGCTGTAAGCATAGATTGTCCAGCCAATAACGCCTTCGCCGTCCTCACCGACGACATCCAGGAACATGTCGTTCACAAGACCGCCGCTGCAAACGCACTGTACGTCGTCCCAGCCCATCTGGCGGATCTGTTTCATGATCAGGGAGCCTTCCGCGTACTGGCAGCAGAGTGCGAGCACGTCGGGGTTGGCCTGGCGGAGCTTGGAAAGAACGGCGTTAAAGTCCTGATCGCCGACCATGTAGGGCTCGGCCGCAACGATCTCGATGCCGTTTTCCGCGCAGGAAGATTCATAGCTCTCGACATAGGAGTTGCCCCATTCGTCGTTCTGATAAATCAGGGCGATGGTTTTCGCTCCCAGCTGTCCCGCGATCACGTTTTTAACGCCGTACGGAATATCTTCGGAGGAGCGTCCGACAAGAGAGAACTGATAGTCGCCCATCGGCGGGAAGTCTGCTGCGGATGCGTTGCTCGCGAGCTGGATCAGACCGGCGTCCTCATAAACAGGGGCCGCGGCCATAACGCCCGCGCTGCTGTCGCCGGCAATAACCGCGAGAATGCTCTCATCCTCCGCGAACTTGCGGGCTACTTCCGGGGACTCCTTGGCGTCGCCCTTGACGTCCATGAACACCAGTTCAACCGGACGGCCGTTGATGCCGCCGGCGGCGTTGATCTCATCCAGCGCGATCTCAAGGGAGATTTTGGCAACCTCGCCGTTTTCCGCGTTGGTGCCTGTCGCGAAATAGGAAACGCCGAAGCGAACCGGTTCGGTCGCGCTGTCGCCGTCGCCGGAGGTCTCTTCGGCCGGCTGGGTGCATCCGGCGAACAGACTGACGATCAGGACGAGCGCCAACAGCATTGTCAATACTTTTTTCATTGGTGACTTCTCCTTCCTTTTTTGTGAAACACGAAAGCGTTTCAATGCTGCCCTCAGTATAAAATTCCGCAAATTCTCCGACAAGAAGACGAAACTTCTTTTTTGTGTACAAATCTTATATTTCAAGCGATTTCAGGCATAATTTTGGTCGGAATTCACCGGAAAACGGTCGAATATTAAAGCATGGCGCGATATTCCGAAGGGCTCAGGCCGGTTTGCTCTTTAAACAGCCTGGAAAAGTAGCGCTGGTCCTCGATGCCGACCATGTTGGCGATTTCATAGGTGCGCAGCCGGACGTCGGCAAGCAGCTCCTGCGCCTTCATGATGCGCAGCCCGTTTACATACCGCAAAAATCCCACCCCCATTTCCTTTTTGAAACAGGTCGACAGATAATTGGCGCTGACATTCATCTTTTCTGCGAGCGCCTGCAAAGAGAATTCCGCATTGCAGTATTCCTGTCGGATGGAGTCTGCGCAGGCCTTGACAAGCGGGGAAATATGTTTAAAGTCGGTGGGGGCAACGGCGTCGCAAAAGCAGCTGATCAGGCCGACAAGGTAGGTGCGCAGTGTCTTACTGTCGGGGCAGTCGGCGATCGAACACAGCGGATCGCCCAGATCAAAGCACCAGCGCACGCCGGACATGCCCCGGTGGATCAGCGCCCACCTGAGTTTGAAAGCCAGTTCAAGGCAGACCCTGCGGACCAGATTTTCTTCGTATTGATGATTCTCAAGCGTTTCCCAGAAACGCTCGAAGGCGGCCAGCGCGTCCTGCTTTTCACCGTGGGAAACACAGATCATGATTTTCTGGACCTTTTCTTCCAGCACCTCAGCCTCTTCTTCGTGCAGTTTGGCCATCTCCCGCTGATCCAGCAGCGGCAGCTGCAGCCGTCTTCTTCGCTCGCAGATCTCCTCGTGCAGCCGGCGCAGCAGCTCGGTGAATTCGCTCAAATCGATCGGTTTGACCAGATAGTCAAAGACGATCCTGGAGTGAATGGCGCGTTTGGCATAATCGAATTCATCGTAGCCGGTCACCAGAACGACCGTAATGTCCAGCTTTCTGACATTGATCTCCTCAATAACCTCCAGACCGGTCGCCTTGGGCATCTGAATATCGGTAATCAGGACGTCCATGGGGGTGCTCGCAAGCATTTCCATCAGAAGCTGACCGTCGTATGCGTCGCCGACAAGCTGGTATCCCAGTTCTTCCCAGGGGATATAATTGCACATGCCCTCCCGGATAATATCCTCGTCGTCCGCGACGACAACCCTGAGTTTTTCCATTTTTACAGCCTCTCTTCCTTTTCCATCGGAATTTTTATCGAGGCGACCGTCCAGCCGTCCTCGGAAGCAAATGTGATGCCGTACTGATCTCCGTAGTGGCGGATAAGCCGCGTATTTACGTTGCGCAATCCGTATCCTGATCCGTTTTCGGATTCCTCCTGTCCGTTCATGACCCTGTATACCTTTTGAAGATCGATGGGATGTCCGTTGTTGCAGACACGGATCACCAGGTCGTCCCCCTGCCGTTTCGCCTCTATGCGCAGCAAAGCTTTCTGACCCCGTTCAAAGCCGTGTGTGATCGCGTTTTCCACAAGCGGCTGTAAAATCAGCTTGATGACGGTCACGTCGAGCAGATCGGGCGACACGTCAAATTCGATCTGAAACCAGTCGCGAAAACGCATCTGCTGAATCTGAATATAGCTGCGCACCTGATCCAGCTCGTTTTTTAAGGAAATATAGTCGTTTCCCTTGTTCAGGGAATGGCGCAGCATGGTGGCGAGGGAGGACACCATGCGCTGTATGTCCTGCGCGCGGTACTTCATGGCCATCCAGTTGATGGAATCCAGCGTGTTATAGAGAAAATGCGGATTGATTTGGGCCATCAGCGCGCGCATCTGTGCTTTTTGTTCTTCGATTCTCGCGACATAAATCTCTTCAACCAGGCTGTTTTGCCGCTTTTGCATTTCATTAAAGCTGTTGTAAAGCACAAGGATTTCCTTGCTGACATGCCCGTCCGGCTGCAGAGGAGAGAATAGACCGGGCTTGTCCTGGGTTTGCCGCATGTGATCGGCAAGCTTCATGATCGGGCGGGTGGCTGAGCGGGTGAGAAAATTGATCAGAAACGCAACCGAAACAAGCGCGGTCAGCGTAAGCAGCGCGAGCGACCGCTGTGCGTTTTCCCAGCTGCGCAGCAAAGAGGACTGCCCGAGCACGCCGACCAGTTTCCAGCCGCATTCCGGGATGATCTCCACGAAATAATAATTCAGATTCTCGTCGGTCCAGGCTGCGGGTGAGCTGGTTTGGCACAGGGATTCGGGCAGGGAAAAGTAATTGCTGGTCGGCAGCAGCTGATTATTGTCCGCATCCAGCAGAAAGACCGAATCGGTGGTGTCGACGGCAATAGAGCGAAGATAAGGCAGCAATAAATTGCTGTTCGCGTCCACAACGATGACGCCGAGCGGCGTAGACCAGTCCCGCATGTCGTAAATGAGGTGCGCCGCACGCAGATACTGTTCTCCTGCGGTGGTTTCGATGACCCAGGCATAGCCGCCGTCCGCGGATTTGGACACGACCGCCTGTCTTGCCTGATCAGGCGCCGCAATATAGGCCATTGCGGATGAATCGTACCGGTAAAGCTCGCCGTCTACAATCGGCAGCACTTCGGCGCGGATACAGTCGGTGCCCCGGACAAGTTTGCGCAGCGCGTTTTGCAGCGAGCTGCAAACGGCGGGATCGGTCATTTTGTCCGGCCGGGAAGAAAAGTCCTGCAGCACCTCCTGCAGAGTGTCGTCCACACATCCCTCAAGCAGGATGCTCTGCATATTTTGAAAGTACTTGCTCAGCTGGGAAAAACCTACGTCGACGACCGTCTGCCGCAGATTTTCGTTTTCAGCAGCGACAATATTCCGAACCAGATTTGTGGTGCCGAAAAACAGGATGCAGACAATTACCAGAATCAAAAGCAGATTGGAAATCAAAAGCTTTTTATACATCGCGCCGCCCCCTCTGATCTTTCAGAAACAGATTATGCCTTTATTTTAGTATACGTTTTTGTATTCTGTAAAGCGGTGTTTCGCCGCGCGGACCGGCGCTGTTTGTAATCCTGAAAAAAGGAATCAACGCCGGGCGCGGACGGTTTATCCAAAGACTTTTCTTTTCGCGGCGGCTTGCGAAACCGAAGCTTTTTGTCCCATATCCGGCCGTTTTTATTTGTGCAGTTATAAAAAAGCTGTCCGCCGTCAGGCGAACAGCTTGAAAGTGGTCTTTACATACGCTGCGCGCAGATTTCCTTGAACTCGGATTTTGCCTGCTCAATGAGCTGCGGGTTTTCAAGCAGTGCCAGCGTGCCGAGCGCCATGACCTGAGAAGCGTATTTCATACCCTTGTGGCCGATGGACATATTGCACAGCGCCGCATAGGTCCAGTGGTGGAAGGGGATGCGCTTTGCGACGCAGGCAGTGCGGACGGTCACCGTTGGGGCAAGCCGCGAAACCGAAATTACGTCGGAGGAGCCGCCGTCATACAGCTCGTCCTCGCCGGTGCCGCGGAAGGGCTCAAGCACGGTGCTCATCGGCTCGTCGATTGGCGCAAAGCCGTTGTAGCCGTCCATCTTGTTGGCGTAATCCAGCTCTTCCTGGGTGTAAACGGGCGGTTCGACCTGCTTGAAAGCGTCGAAATAAACCCGGTTGAGGGTCTTGTTGATAAACTGATCCTTGACGTCCATCCAGATGTTGTATTTCATCTGGGTGCCGGTCATCAGGGCCGCGCCGCGCGCGACGTCCAGCAGACGCTCGGCCGTTTCCGCGACCATTTTTGCGTTGGTGCCGCGTACACAGTGGCGGATCTTGGCATAGGGCGGGACGACGTTGGGCTTGTCGCCCACAACGAGATAGGCCCAGTGCATCGTTACGCCCTTGTCCACATGTTCGCGCAGATAGTTTTCGCCGATATTCAGCAGTTCGCAGGCGTCCATTGCGCTGCGTCCCATCTCGGGCATGCCGCCGGCATGGGAAGCGACGCCGAAAAACTCAAAGTCGATCATCTTCATGGAAGCGTAGACTTTTTCCTGCACGATGTTGTATTTGTCCGGGTGCCATGCAACCGCCACGTCGATCCCGTCGAAGCAGCCCGCGTCCGCCATCCGCGTTTTTCCGGTGCCGGTTTCTTCCTCCGGGCATCCGAATACGATCAGCGTGCCGGGAAGATTCTGCTGCTGCATGGCGGCCTTGACCGCGAGCGCGGCGCCCACGCATCCGGTGCCGAGCAGGTTGTGTCCGCAGCCGTGCGCGCTGTTGTCCGCGTTGAAGGTCACGCTTTCATCCAAAGACGGGCCGAGTCCCGGCAGTGCGTCGTATTCCGCAAGAAATCCAATGCGCGGCGATCCGCTGCCCCAGGTCGCTGAGAAAGCGGTCGGCAGGTTTCCGATCCCCATCTTGATCTCAAAACCGTCGGCTGCAAGCAGGTCGCACAGCGCTTTTGCCGAGCGATGTTCGTTGCCGGCAAGTTCGGAATAGGAAAAAATCTTGTCAGCCGCTTCATCCAGCAGATGACTATTCTGATCAAACCAGTTTTTGACTGCCTGATTCATTGCTGCTCACCTCATATTACCTTTTTTTCAATTTTACGTTGAAAGACGAGACAGCACGAGGGAGAAAACAGTTAAAATGTGGAGATTTTTCTTTTTTTTCAAAAAATAACCGGTCGTTCCGGCAAACGACCTTACAGCGCTTCGCGGAAAGCGCAGGGAACAAAAACAGGTAACGTTATACCGTCAATTGCGTGGGCGCCGGGACCGCAAAAATAAATGCGGGCAAACGCACCGCGGCTCCGGGATGTGTCTGCAAGAAGAAAAATTTTGAAATGCAACCGCCGGTTGCTTCAAATAAAGCAGGGTTGGTCGACTTTTTCAAAAGGTCTTGTTATGATGGAACCCAGAAAGGAGGCAGATCAATGTCATTGGGAGAAAGGATAGCCGGGCTAAGGATCAGGAGCCGGATGTCACAGGGCGAGCTGGCAGAAAAAATAAACGTTTCTCGCCAGTCGATTTCCAAATGGGAAACCGACGCCAGCGTGCCGGAATTGGAAAGATTGATTCAGCTGAGCCAAGTTTTCGGCGTTACATTGGATGAACTTGTCAAAGACGATACGCAGCAGGAAAACCTGCCAAAGGAAAAAGAAGCTGCGCAAGTGCCGGTACAGGCGAAAAAATCAGCGGTCATTGGGACGCAGAAGGTCATCGGATTTATTTTTCTTGCCGCAGGACTTCTGTGCGTTATTCTTGGATGGATTTTTAATGCAGGCTTGCTCGCAGTGGGGTTCTACGTTCTATTTTGCGGCGCGGTCTGCTTGCTGGTCAGTAAATCAGCCGATTTGGTGATCGGTTGGGTCACAGTGCTGCTGTTCATGATTCTGGCGCCTTATTTTACCGGGGTCTGGATATTCGCGGTTTTTCGTCCGGCTTTTTATGCCCGGGGTTTTTCCATACAGATCGTTTTAGCGCTCGCTTTTTGGGCTTTTGTTGCGCTCCTCGCAGCAGCCACGATCTACAGAATCTGCAAAAAAGGAAAGCGATAAATGATAGCGAATATGGATTTGGCGGACCCTAGTTAATCCCATTGTAATGAAGGGTTTCGCAAATAAAGAAGCAGGAATAAGGCGTATAGCGGCCGGACGCGGCCGGTTTCCGGATTTGATATGAAAGCCGGATTGATTAAAAAAGGTCGAGGCGATTTCCTGAATTGCCGATCGAAATAAGCGGGCCCTGCGCATGAAAAAACATGCGCAGGGCCTGCTTTTTGGGGTTGGACAAAAGGAAATCAGGTAAATATGAAAATCAAAAACAAATTATTTGCGCGAAGCGCGTCCCGTCAGCATTTTTTTGCGCCGGGACAGCGCATGCATCTCGACGATCCAAAGGGTGACGACGGTGACGATATAAGGGATCATGTCGATAAGCATGGAGGGGAAACCGGACGTCTGGATGCGGCGGGTGACGCCGTCCGTAAAGCTGAACAGCAGCGCGCCGATCAGGGTGCCGACCGGTGTATTCTTTCCGAAAATAGCCGCCGCGAGCGCAATAAATCCGCGTCCGCTGGTCATGTCTTCGGTGAACAGAGTCAGCTGTCCGAGCGACAGATGTGCACCGCCAAGACCGCAGAGAAAGCCGCCGAAAACCAGCGCGCCGTATTGCAGCGCCTTGACGTTGACGCCAGCGGTAGTGACCGCCATCGGGAACTGCCCGGTCGCGCGGATGCGCAGTCCGAGAGAGGTGTGGTAAAAAACATAGTGCAGCAGGATGACAAAGAGCAGCGCAAGCCAGACGGTCAGGTTCTGGTTGTTGAAAGCGCGCAGAACCGGAATTTCACTGATCCCGGGCAGCGCGATCTTGGGCAAGCCAACGATATTGCTGTCCGAGAAGGAACCGCGAACGCCGAACAGTACGCTGAGGAAATAGGTGGAGAGTCCCGCAATCAACATGTTGACCGCAACGCCCACCACGGTGGGGTTCGCTTTAAAGCGGATGGTGAACAGCGAAAAAATCAGGGCGACGAGCGCGCTTGCAAGACCTGCGATCAAAAGCGCGCCGTAGGCGGACCCCGTATAATAGCTGGCGATGACGCCGACAAAAGAGCCCGTCAGCATCATACCCTCGAGGCCGAGGTTGAGGATGCCGATGCGGTTCGCAAGCATACCACCCATGCCGGCAAGCAAAACGGGCGGCAAGGTGCGCAATGTGGTTTCCAGCAGTGTTTCAAGCGCATTCATGAGGCGGAAGCCTCCTTTCTTTCACGGCCGGACGGCGCTTTTCCCGCGCCTTTGACCTTCTTGATTCCGCGGCGGGTTCGAATCAGCTCTTCTGCCGCAATGAGCATGATGATGACGGCCTGCAGCGAGCTGATGAGGTCGCGGGAAACGTTGGTCATGACCTCCATCTGAATAGCGCCGTTTTCAAGCGCGCCGAAAAACAGCGCGCCGATCACAACGCCGAGCGGGTTCAGGCCGCCAAGCAGCGCCACCGTAATTCCGGTAAAACCATAGTCCGAGGAAAACGCGCTGATAAACCGGTGATTAACGCCCATGACCTGTTCGGCGCCCGCAAGCCCGGCGATCATGCCGCTTAAAAAAAGCACGGCCAGAATTTTGCGGTTTACGTTGACGCCGATATAGCTGGTAAACCGGCGGTTCAGGCCAAGCGCGCGGGTCTCGTAGCCGAACCGCGTCTTGAACATCAGGATATAGAGCAAAACAGCGCATACAACCGCCAGAATAAAGCCGATATTCAGCTCGCTTCGTTCGTCAAAGCGCATCAGCCAGGCGTTTTCTCCGAGTTTCAGGGTAGCGTTGGTCGGGATGTCTCCCTTGAAGGGATAGCCGCAGAGATAATCGGTAAACAGCTCCGCGATATTGTTCATCATGGTGCAGATCACGACCAGGTTGATCTGATACTTTGTGTTCAGTATACCGGGGATCACGGCCCAGAGCAGGCCGCCCAGCATGGCGCCCAGGATGCAAAGTGGGATCAGGATGACCGGCGGGAGATTCTGGCCGTAAATGCCGATCAGCGCGGCGCTGAATGCGCCGATATACAGCTGCCCCTCAATGCCGATATTGAATACGCCGCCGCGGAAGGCGAGCGCCGCAGCCAATCCGGTGAACAGAAGCGGCGTTGAGCGGGCGAGGGTGTTCAGGATATTGATTTTACTGCCGAACGCGCCGTTCCACAGTTCTTTGTATGCTTCCAGCGGCGTAGTGCCGGTCGGCAGGACAAGCAGCGCGCCGATCACCAGTGCGACGAATATCGCAAAAAGCGTTTTTGCGGGCGCCGCAAGCGCTTTTTTCAGTTTGCCACTCACGCCTTATCCCTCCTTTTTTGCGCCCGCCATATAAAGGCCAAGCTCTTCCCGCGTGATCGAAGAGGGGTCCACTATCGCGGCAATTTCCCCGTTGTACATGACGGCGATGCGGTCGCTTAAACGGAAAATCTCGTCCAGATCGGAGGAGATCAGCAAGACGCTGACCCCTTTATTGCGCAGCGCAATAATATCATTGTGAATAAAACTCACCGCGCCGATGTCGACCCCGCGGGTGGGCTCCGCCGCGATGATCAGCTTGGGATCGACTACGGTCTCGCGCCCGATCACGACCTTCTGCTGGTTGCCGCCGGACAGCGAACCGACCGGTACAGCGGCGCTTGGGGTGCGCACGTCGTATTCCTGAATAATGCGTTCCGCGGTCTCGTTCATCTTTTTGCGGTTGATAAAACCGAAGCGGCCGGAATAAGCCGGCTGCACATAGTAACCGGCAATGGCGTTTTCCGCAATCGACCATTGCAGGCAAAGTCCGTCGGTTTTGCGGTCTTCCGGAATATAACTGATCCCGTCCAGCAGCCGTGCCCGCCGGGATTTGCGGGTGATGTCCCGGTCGCACAGCGAGATGCTGCCGCTCGTTACCGGTACAAGACCGGCCAGAGCGCGCGCAAGTTCGCTTTGTCCGTTTCCGGATACGCCGGCCACGCCGAGGATCTCTCCTTCATGAACTTCCAGACTCAGCCGGTTTACGGCGTTGGGCTTGTTGGCGCCCGCAACCGTGATTTCTTTCACCGCAAGCACAACCTGATCGCTCTGCTTTTCTTCACGCTGGCATTCTTCCGGCAGCGCGCTGCCGACCATGTGAAACGCGAGCTGCTTGACGTCGGTTTCCTCTTTTTTCAGAGTCGCTACCACTTTGCCGCGACGCACAACGACGATGTCGTCGCTGATTTCCATGACCTCGTCGAGATGATGGGTGATGAGCAGTACGGTTTTTCCGTCTGCGGTCAGCGTCCGGATGTTGGCGAAGAGTTCCCGCGTTTCCTGCGGCGTCAGCACCGCCGTCGGTTCGTCAAAAATCAGGATTTCCGCGCCGCGATAGAGAATCTTGAGAATCTCAACCTTCTGCTGGATTCCGACGGCGAGGTCTCCCGCTTTTTCATCCAGGGGAACCTGCATGCCGAAACGCTCTCCAAGTTCCGAGACCACTGCGCGGGCTTTTTTATAGTTAAGGGACGGCCCTTTGCGCGGCTCCATGCCGATAATCACGTTTTCAAGCACGCTGAGCTCGTTGACCAGCATGAAATGCTGATGGACCATACCGATTTTTTTCTTTATTGCATCCCGGCTGGAACTGAAACGCACGGTTTCGCCGTTGATACGGATCGTTCCGGCCGTCGGTTGTTCAAGACCGTAGAGGATATTCATTAATGTAGATTTACCTGCGCCGTTTTCTCCGACAATGCAGGTGACAGAACCTTTTCTGACCTTGATGGATATGTCGTCATTCGCAATAACCGGTCCGTAGACCTTGCGGATGCCTTCCAATTCAACTGAATATTCCATGGGCGTCTCCTGTTAGAGCGCGGCGCCCGCCGAGCAGGCGGGCGCCGCAGCCAGAATTCGAGCATTGCGGCCAAAAGCGCGCGTCAATGCTTACTGTGCATAAGTGTCGGTGACCTCAATGGTACCGTCAATGATGCCGGCTTTGATCTCTTCGAGTTTGGCGAGGTTTTCTTCACCGATCAGGTCTTTGGTGAACTCCATTTCGGTCAGACCAACGCCGCCGTTGGTCAGGTCATAAACGACGGTGCCGGACGTGAAGTTGCCGTTGACGACCCGCTCGATCATGTCATAGGCAATCGCGTCGAGGTTTTTGAGCGTGGAGGTAAGGACCTTGCCCTCAACGATGCCGTCCTGGTTGGAGTCAACGCCGATCGCATAGACGCCCTCGGTCTCCTCAACAGCCTCAAACAGGCCGCCGCCGCTCTGTCCGGCGGTGTGGAAGATGACGTCCGCGCCCTGATTGATCAGCTCAAGCGCGAATTCCTTGCCGGTCGCGGGATCGTTGAAAGCGCCGACAAAGGTGGACAGGACGGAAGTCTCCGGATTGATGTAGGCGACGCCCTCCTGATAGCCGACCTGGAAACGAACCTGAGAGGGAACTTCGGCGCCGCCGATGTAACCGACGGTGTTCGATTCGGTCATCATCGCGGCAAGCGCGCCGGCGAGGAAGCCGAGCTGATGGTCGGCAGTCTGCGCAACCGCGACATTGTCGCCGGTCGCCGTCACGTTCAGACCGACAAAGCAGACGTCGGGATACTGTGCGGCAACGGTGGTGATGGTGTCGCCCCAGTCATTGCCGGTTGCGAAGATCAGCTTGTAACCCGCGTTTGCAAGGGTGGAAGCGGCGGACTGATAATCCGCGACGCCTTCCGGCTCAACGACCTGGATCTCAACGCCGAGTTCCTGCTCCGCTTTCTGGAAGCCGGCCCATGCGCCGTCGTTGAAGGAGCGGTCGCCAAGGCCCGAGCTGGAAGCGATCAGCGCGACCTTGATCTTTTCGCCCTCGGCGGATTCAGCGTTGTCGCCGTTTGCTGCGTCATCGGTTGCGGCGTCGTTGCTGCCGCAGCCCGCGAACAGTGTAAACGCCAGCACAAGGGTCAACACAAGACATAAGATTTTTTTCATGTTTTTTCTCCTGTTCCAAAAATTATCTAAAAATGAATAGTCATTTTTAAATCATGCTCTTTGTTTATGGATGTTCGAAAACAGAACCGCTTTGGCAAAAACCGAATGGCTTCCGCTGTCGATCATCCGGCGCATGTCCTCCCGGACATTGGCAAGATGGACGCCCATGCCGCGCGCAGCTTCCTGAGGATTGCGGTCTCGCAGCGCAAGCAGAATCTGCTCGTGTTCGTCGTCGATCATTTTCAGATGCGGACTGGTCTGGGTCAGAAAACGAATGCGCTGAAGCCGCTCATTCAGCATATCCAGAACCGAACAATTGATCCGGTTGCCGTAAAAGTCCATCAGCTTTTTGTGAAAAGCCGTATCGCATTCCAGCACGGTCATGCGGTCGGCTGTCTCCTGGGCCGCGCGGCTTTTTTGGATAAGGGAGGCAAGCTCGTCCAGCTGGGCGTCGGTGATTCGGCTGGCAAGCCCTTCGGCGGCCATGCTTTCCAACGCCCGCCGCACCTCGAAGATTTCCAAGACCTCCGATTCCGATATTTCGGCGATTTTGAAGTGGCCGCCGTCGATTTGCTCGGCATAATTGTCCGATACCAGACGGATAATCGCTTCTTTGACCGGCGTGCGGCTGGTATCGAATTCCGCCGCCAGCTGCTGAATCAAGAGAATTTCGCCGGGACGGGATTGCAGATTGCAGATTTTCTGCTTCATCTGCGCATAAATCTCGTCGGCTTTGCGTGCAGCCGTCATGCGGATCACTCCCTTTGACTGTCAAACTTGCGCCACGTTCAGCAGCGGTTCTCCGGCAAGATAGCGCCGGATATTTTCATAATAGAATTTAAAGCGGAACCGGTTGGTGGTCGGGGACAGGTTTGCGACGTGCGGCGTGATCAGCACGTTCGGCATATCCCAAAGCGGGCTGTCCTGGGGAAGCGGCTCCGGGTCCATCGTGTCCAGACCGGCGGCCGCGATCGTCTTGCTGCGAAGCGCATCGATGAGCGCCTGGGTATCTACGAGTTCGCCGCGGCCGACATTCAGCAAATAGGCGTTGGGCTTCATTTTCGCAAGGGTCTCGCGGTTGATCATGTGACGGGTCTGATCGGTGAGCGGAACGGCGAGAATGAGATAATCCGCGCGGGCGAGTACCTTGTCCAGCTCTTCGAAAGAATAGATCTCGTCCACGAAATCCGGTTTGTTGGCCGTGTTGCGCCGCACGCCCAGAACCTGCATGTCAAACGCCTTGCATTTTTTCGCAACATCCGAACCGATGCCGCCCAGACCGATGATGCCGACCGTCCGGTCAAACAGATCCATCGGAACGTCGTGGATCTTCCACTCATGCGCTTTTTGAGAATCCCGCTGCAAAAGGATGGAGCGGGAATAGGCAATCATCATCGCAAAGGTGTGTTCGCCCATGCATTTATTGAACAGATTTTGTGAATTGGTGACGATGGTCTTGGCGGGATCGATATAACCGACATAGCGATCCAGCCCAACAGTGGAAGCTTGCAGCCATTTCAGATTTTTGGCGACCCGCATCTGCTGGTCGTTGAACTGGCCGACAAGCACATCGGCCTGCATGATCTCTTCGTCTGTAAAATCATTGGGCGGCGCGAATTTGAAATTGCAGGAGGGAAAATCCTGAATCAGTTTTTCCTCCTCTTCCTGCGTCAGCTCAAACGCGCCCTGATAACCAAAAACAAAATTCAGCTTCTGTTCCATCTTTCTTCTCCGGTTAGACTCTTTAACTGTGTTAAAAAAAGCATAGCGCAATCCAATCAAAAAATCAACAATTTTGTATACGTTTTAGAATTTAAATTTAAACAAATTTGCGAATCCTTTTTTGGATGATGTTCCAATTGGACTGCATTTTAAAATGAAGACGCATGCTTTTTGCTGCTTTACGGGCAGTTGGATAAATATGTTTTTGCCGGCGATATTTGCGGTTTGAACGCTGAATCTGGTATCCTGATAATAGGCGACACCGCATTTTTCACCCGACGGATAGGGCCGAACAGTCGGACATGTGTCCTGCTTTTTTGTTTGCGAAAGCTGCGCTGGAGATCGCCTTTACAAAAAAATTGGTGACTTGGCTTTTTTTAATGAAAGTTTCATCTTTTCAGGGTACAATTGTTGCAATGAAAGGGGCTGTTCCTGGATGAGAATATTAGTTGTAGAGGACGAACCGCAGCTGAATCAGCTGCTTGTCAAGCAGCTGCAGGCGGCGCATTACAGCGTGGACAGCTGCCTGAGCGGGACCGACGCGCTGGACTATCTGCCGGGCGCCGAGTATGACGCGATTGTGCTGGATATTATGCTGCCCGGCGTCGACGGGATCGGGATTTTAAAGCATCTGCGCGGCAAGGGCGACCGCACGCCGGTTTTGCTGCTGACGGCGCGGGACAGCATAGAGGACCGCGTAAAGGGACTGGACGCGGGCGCGGACGACTATCTGGTCAAACCTTTTTCCTTTGACGAACTGCTCGCGCGGCTGCGGGTCATGATGCGCCGGGCGAGCGAGAGCGTGAGCGATGTGTTTACGATCGCGGACCTGACGGTGGACTGTGCCGCGCATACCGTGCACCGCGGCGGAAAAGCGATTACCCTGTCATCCAGGGAATTTGCGATACTGGAATATCTGGTGCGCAATCGCGGCCGGATTCTTTCCCGGGATAAAATCAGCCGGCATGTCTGGAATTATGAGTATGAGGGAGGTTCCAACGTGGTCGACGTTTATATACGTTATCTTCGGAAAAAGCTGGATGAAGATTTTTCGCCAAAGCTGATCCACACGATAAGGGGAGCGGGCTATGTCCTGCGGGAGGAGCCATGAAGCGGCGGCTGTCGATCCAGCTGCGGGTTACGCTGTGGTTCACCCTGCTTATGCTGCTGCTTGCCTGCATATCCTTTGCGTTCCTCTTTTATGCCGGAGAAAGGATGGCGCAGGAGGATACCAGGCAGCGCATGGCCACGATGACCGCGGACGCCTGGGCTGACATTGAGGCAGAGAATGGGCAGGTAGAGGTGGACAGAGATCTGGAGTATTTCCGCGACGGCGTATATCTGTCGGTATATGATCAGAACGGAATACCGCTTTACGGCGCGGTGCCCAGAGAATTTGACAATACATCGGTATTTTCCGATGGAGAACTGCGCACCATACGCGATGATTCCGGCGTGTGGTACGTTTATGACGCAAAGAATGTGATAGACGGGCTGACGGTCTGGATTCGCAGCGTGGCGGCGGCGGGAAAAATAGACGCCACTATGCAGGTCCTGCTTCGTCTGGCCCTGATTGTGTTGCCCTTCTTTGTACTGCTGGCAGCGATTGGCGGGTATCTGCTCGCAAAACGGGCTTTCCGGCCGGTCCGCCAGATCACCCAGACAGCGCGTGAGATCGGGCGGGGCGATGACCTGACCCGGCGGATCGCGCTCGGGCAGGGAAGAGACGAGATCTATACGCTTGCACAGGAATTCGACCGGATGTTTGCGCGCCTGGAACAGGCGTTTGAAAATGAAAAGCAGTTCACATCGGATGCGTCGCACGAACTGCGGACGCCGGTTTCTATAATCATTTCGAATGCCGAATATGCCCTTGCGCATGCGCAGACGGTGGAGGAATCAAGAGAGGCGCTGCGGGCCATACTGGATCAGGCGGAAAAAATGGCGGGCCTGATCTCCCAGCTTCTGACGCTGGCGCGCGCGGACAAAGCGCACAACCGTCTGCGGCTGGAAGCAGTCGATCTCAGCGAACTGGCTGAGATGGTCGCAGCACAGCAGCAGGAAAATGCGGCTGCGCGCGGCATTGCCATCCGCACCCGGATACAACCCGGAATTATCTGTCGGGGAGACGAGACGATGCTCATGCGGATGCTTATCAATCTGCTGGACAACGCCGTGAAATACGGCCGGGACAACGGCTGGGTAAATTTGACCCTCAAAGAGGAAAATGGCTGGATCCAAGGCAGTGTGCAGGACAACGGCATAGGAATCCGCCCGGAGCACAGGGAACTTGTGTGGAACCGTTTCTGGCAGGCAGACCCGACAAGAAGCCGGGACGGCGCAGGGCTCGGACTCTCTATGGTGCGCTGGATCGTGCAGGCGCACGGAGGCCGGGCAGAGCTGAACAGCGAATATGGAAAAGGGTCCGAATTCCTGTTTTTCCTGCCCGCCGATCAGGAGCAGCCGCGGGGCGCAAAAGGATGATTTTGGCTTTAATGATGCTTTAATATTTGTTGGATATAATTCAATCAACAAATATTAAAGACCGCGGGACCGGATGAGTCCCATGACGGCGAAGAAAGGAATAGACAGCAATGAAGAATAAAATGGATTTTGTTTTGACAGCCGCGGCCTTGTGTCTGCTGCTGTTTACAGGTTGCGGGGGAAACGGCGGAAACGCCGGTACAGGCAGCGAGGGACTTTCGCCGGCTGCCTCTCCTTCCGACACGGTTTCCGCAGGTGTCGCCGGGAATGAACAGGATTATATTTCTAAGGAAGAAGCGAAAGCAGCCGCTTTGTCTCATGCGGGCCTTGCGGAGAACGAAGTGCAGTTTCTGAGCGTTTATCTGGACTATGACGACGGCAGGGCGGAATATGACGTTGAGTTTCTCAAAGGGAACGAAGAGTACGATTACAGCATTGATGCGCTGACCGGCGAGGTGCTCTCGATGGATCGCGAAGCGGAATATCTGAAAAGCGGCGACGGCAGTGGGGAATATATCGGGGAAGCCGCCGCGCAGGAAACCGCGCTGAATCATGCGGGCGTAACGGCGGAAAACGCCACTTTTGTGCACACAAGTCTCGACCATGATGACGGCCGCTGGCAGTATGAGGTGGAGTTTTATGCGAATGGCACCGAGTATGACTACGATATCGACGCGCTGACCGGCGAAATTCTCTCCTTCGATCATGACGCGGAATTCTACACACCGCAAAGCGGCTCAGCAAATGGGACGCCGGTCACCTTTGAACAGGCCTGCCAGATCGCTTTGGAGCATGCCGGGGTTGCGCAAAGTGACGCCCAGTATTTGAAATATGAACAGGATTACGATGACGGCCGCCAGGTATACGAAATTGAGTGGCGGGTCGGCCGCACCGAGTATTCTTATGAGATTGACGCCAACAGCGGGACGATCCTCTCCTATGAGCGGGACTCCGATTAAACCGGACTGTTTACAGAGCAGCCAGTAGGACAGATTGCAAAACGGAATAATTTGCAGAAGGTCAAAAGAAAAAGGCGCGCCTGAAAAATTCAGGCGCGCCTTTGCATGCTGCCCGCTTGGACAGGGGAGAGCAAAATGGCTTAATTTTGCCTTATGCGGGTGAATAACTCTCAAAAGAACCGGGACAGGAATCGGGCGCGGGTGACTGGCCTTTGCGGGAGGACAGATTGGGTAAGGCGGCGCACCCGTTTAAAGGAAACCGGCAGATGTTTGAAAAAACGCCGAAAAGGATGGTGTGCATTTGCCGATGCTGCGCTGGCCGCAAAGAAAAGGCTCCCCGCCGCTGTCGGAAGACAAAAAACGACGTCCGCGCCACTATTGCGGCGCGGACGTTCATCAGGAGAGAAGAGGGGCGTAAATCCCCGATGTCAATTAGCGAAGCTTTATAATCGATCAAACCTTCTGGTGCGTATTGACCATCTCAATATTGTGGTTCGGGCAGCGGTTGAAGCACATGCCGCAGGCGACACACTCTTCCTTGTCAATGCACATGCGGTCCACACCCTCGATGAAGGGCGCGAAATCGGTGCAGATCGTTTTGCACAGCTGGCAGCCTTCGCCGCATCCGCAGTTCAGGCAGCGGCCTGCTTCCGCAAGCGCTTCCTCTTCGGTCAGGGTACGGCGGTCGGGCAGGAAGCTTGCGGCGCGCTTTGCGCCGTCAGCGGTCATCAGCTCGGGCGCTTTGCGATCGGGCTTGAGGTAACCGGAACGCTTAATGACCTCTTCCGCTTTGACCGGAACCGGACGCGGATCATATTCCAGCGTGGCCTTTTCACCCATCACGGCTTTATCAATCGAAACGGCGGCACGCTTACCGGCGGCTATCGCCGCGATAATGTTGCCTTCGCGAACCGCTTCGCCGCCCGCAAACAGGAACGGATCATCGGTCGCCTGGGTCTGTGCATCCGCACGAAGCGAACCTTCGCGGCGTGTTTCAACAATCAGGGTATCGTAACCGAGAGAGTATTCAATACCGGCCTGGTTGCAGAGGGTGAGGGTATCGGCGCTGTGCGCACGCACGACGGTCTTGTCGACGATGCCGACGCCTTCCTCGCGCGCGAGCCGCAGCAGCTCTTCGGTGTGACTTTTTGCACCGGTAAGCTTGTCATAGATGAGATAAACTTTCTGCGCGCCGAGACGCAGGGCGGTGCGGGCAGCCTCGACACCGGCATAGCTGCGGGCTTCGACCGCAACGCAGCCGCTCAGAGAATTGAGCTCGGATACAGCGACCCGCTTCATGAATTCAGCGGCGCCCATGCCGTATTCCGGTTTGGCCTCGACGGCGCCGGTTGCCACAAATACGCGGGAATATCCTTCCTGCTTGAGGCTTTCAGCGGTGATGTCGGTTCCGAATGCGACGCCGGTGCGAATCTCGACGCCGAGCGCGGTGATCCGCTCGATCTCCTCGTTCAGCAGCTGCTGGTCCAGCGCATAACGGGGAACGGCGCAGCGCATACCGCCGCCGGCATAGGTTTCTTTTTCAAATACGGTAACCGCATAGCCGGCTTTGCGCAGCCAGGCGGCGCAGGACAGTCCTGCGGGACCGGCGCCGATGACGGCAACACGGTTTCCGTTGTCCGGCAGACACGCAAAGGCGGGTTTCAGTCCGTTGCGTTTGGCGTAGTCAAACACGAAACGCTTGAGTTCGCGAATCATGACCGGGCGGTCAACCGAACCGCGCACGCAGGCATCCTCACAGGGGTGTGTGCAGACAAAAGAGCAGATATTCTGGAACGGTTCTTTGGAAGTGATCGTCTCATATGCGCCGGCAAAATCGCCCTTGGCGATTTTCTGCACATAGGCCTGAACCGGCACATTGTGCGGGCAGGCGACCTTGCAGGGACCGGAGAGGTTCGGTTCCTTGATCCGCGCATAGCCGCCGTAGAGGGTGACGGCATCCGCCGTTTTCACCTCGTCGACCAGCAGGCTGCGGAAATCGTCCAGCGACTGATAGCCGTGTTTCTGCATATAGTCATGCATGCCCTGAATCATCGGACGGACGATGTCATATCCGCTGATGAGGGTTTCGGCACAGACGCCGATCAGGTTGCCGCCGCACAGCACCATCTCAACGGCGTCTTTCCAGTTGGTAATGCCGCCGGCCGCCATGATGGGCGGCTCCTTGCCGCAGACCTTGCGGATCTCATAGGTATCACGCTGGGCAAGCGGTTTGAGCCACGCGCCGCAGTGGCAGCTCATGCTGACCTCTTCCTGCAGATGATAAAAGGCCTTTTCGGGGTTGTCCAGATCGATGGGGGGCAAACCCATACGGTTGCCGGTGCCGCCGACCGCGTCGGCGCCCGCCTCATAAAGCGATTTGGCAACCTGGGCGATATGCCCGCCTTCAGGCGTAAGCTTGACAAACAGAGGAATGGAAATCGCCTGCTTGACCGCGCGGGTGATTTCGGCGGCGATGCCGGCGTTCTGGCCCATGCTGGCGCCGGTCTGCTTGGAAGCGTGTTTGCTCCCGCCGCTGGTTAGCTCGAGGTTGTAGGACATATTGGGGCAGCACATGTTCAGCTCGATGATATCCGCGCCGGCCTCCTCGAACTTTTTCGCCATGTTGACCCAACCGTCCGCACCGTTGTCGCCGGCATAGGTGATGTTGGCCATCAGCTTGAGGTCGGTCAGGACCTTTTTGGCGTCCGAAACCAGCTTCAGGCCCTCTTCAAAAGTGAGCCGTTTTTCGGTTGTAAACGCCAGTGCGTTGCGGTCCTTAAAGATACCGTAGCGCGGTTTGCGGTTGATATAGGGCGCCGGATCAATGGACAGCTTGATGCTCGCGGCCGCCCATCCGGTTTCCTCGATGCGCTTGAGCTGCCGGACGGTTTTGGTGGTCGGTCCGGAAGCGACATAAAACGGGTTTTTGAAGGTAACGCCGCCTATGGTAACCGGGATGCGGATGTCGTTTGCCATATTTCAGCCCTCCAGTTCGGGATTGGTGATTCTGACGCCTTCCTTGGCGGATTTATAGATCAGGTTGATGACCTCAAGCGCCTTCAGACCGTCCACGCCGCGCAGGCCGACCATCGCGTCGCAGTCTTTGGCAGCGCAATCGACGAAGTGATTGATCTCGCCGGTATATCCGAGATTATATTTCTCATCCACCGCCGGTGTAGACCATCCGGTTGTAATTTCTGCCTTTTCAACGGTGTATTCCAGTCCCTCGGTGCTGAAGCAGCGTACCGGGCCGGAGAAGGAGAGATCGACATGGATGCATCCCTTCTCGCAGTAAATGTCGACAATGTCCTCCATGCCGCCGACCGTCACATAGTTGGCTTCCAGCGTTGCATAGGTACCGTCCGCGAATTCGAGCACGGCGGTCGCCCAGTCCTCTCCCTCCATCTGCTTGAAGACGAGGTTGGACTCCAGGCCGCCCGAGGTCATGCCGACCAGCGAGGTCCAGGCGTTGTTCTTGAGCGCAAGCATGAAGCAGACGGGGTGGACGCCGAGGTGCACCATGCATCCGCCGCCGCAGTACTTGATGGTCTGAGCGAAGGGGCTGTGAGAGCCGCTGTGGGATTCCCGCGCGCGGATATAGAGCGGTTTGCCGAGCCGGCCGCTGTTCATGATCTCCAGCGCTTTGCGGAAAGCGGGTGCAAACAGCCAGTCCTCAGCATAGTAAACATGGCGTCCGAGCTTCTGCGCGGTCTCGACGATCTCGCGGGCGTCCTCGACGGTGGTTGCGAGCGGTTTTTCACAGATGATATTGCGTCCTTTGTTCAGCGCGAGCATCGCAACATCGTGGTGCAGGAAATTGGGCATGCAGATGTCGACCAGATCGCAGTCGCACTGCTCGATCGCCGTTTTGTAATCATCGTACACGGCATAGTCGCGGAATCCATACCGCTGTGCAAGCTCGTGGATGCGGTCGACCGCCTTGTCGCAGATGCCGACGATTTCAACCTTGTCCAGAATGCGGCTGTATCCGTCCGAATGCAGGTCGGCGGAAAAAGCGGCGCCGATCAGCAGGACTCTGACTTTTTTATCCATTCTTGTAATCCTCCAAAACCTGTTTGTTTAGAACCAGCACCCGTTCATCGGCTGCTTGGCCTGCATCATCTCAAAGATGCGGTTCATTTCCTTAACCGTTTCATCGATGGAAAACTCCAGCATTTTCTTTCCCTTTTCAGCGGTCGCCTTGGTCGGTTCGCCCCAGACGCCGCTCGGAGAATAGCGCAGCATCGGTCCATAGTTCAGATCACTGCGCCGGACCTGCGGCACATAGTCCACCGCTTTGTCCATATTGACCAGTTCCGGATAAAGATGGAGCATCAGCGAGGTCTCGCCTTCGCCGGCGTGCAGCTCGGTGTCGGTGTCCAAAATGCCGGCTGCCTTGTATTTCGGCCAGCAGATCTCCAGCATGTCCAGTTTGGCGACAAAAAGATCCGGGTTGTATTTGGCGTTGAGTTCCCGAACGATGGGGGTCATGGCAAAGATGCCGCCGTGGGACTGGATAATGCCAATGCGCTTGAAGCCCTGCGCCTTGAGATCCTCGCAGATATCAAAGATCATCCGATAAAAGGTGTCCGAGCTCATGCCGACCGAGCCGCGTTTGCCGCGGTTTTCCTTGTTTGTGCTGATGGGCAGTGCGGGAATGTAAAATCCGCCTGTCTTTTCGGCGACTCCGCGCCCCATGGCGTCCGCAATCGCCCAATCGGTCAACACGGGAAGATGGGGACCGTGCTGCTCGATTGAGCCAACCGACAGGATGGCAAGATCGGTATCTGCAATGTCGTCAATACAGCCGTGAAATCCTCGGATCATGATAAGAACACCTCTTTATTCTTTTTTAAATTAACACTCAGTTCAATTTGCCGGCGCTGTCCTTATCCAGATACAGCACGGCGTCTTTATGTAACCGCAGCGCGGAGGCGGGGCAGGTTTCAGAAATTTCGCCTCTGAGCGCGTTGTACACGGCGTTTGCTTTCAGCGGGCCGGGAACACAGGCAATCGCCTGGGGGATATTCAGAATCAGGGACATGGTCAGGGTGATCGCCTGCTTGGGAACATCGTCAAAGGTGGGGAAGCAGCCGTCGTTGACCTGCTGGGTGCGGCAGACATCGTCCAGGTCGACGATCTTTACCATTTTCGGATCCTTGAAATCTGCGACGGCGGGATCGTTGAAAGCGAGATGGCCGTTTTCGCCGATTCCCAGCAGGATGATGTCGGGCGGATATTTTTCAATCAGCTCGGTATATACGCGGCAGGTCTCGTTCGGGTCGTCGCTGATGCCCTGAATGTAATGGATCTCCTTGAAGGGTTTGCGGTCAAAAATCGCGCGCCGCAGGAAATTGCCGAATCCGGGCTCGGCATCGTCGGGCAGACCGATGTACTCATCCTGATGCATGGCGCGAACCTTGGTCCAGTCGATATCCTCTTCGCACAGATGCGCGAGCATCTCGTTCTGGGAGGGAGCCGCAGCAAATACGACGGTTGCCTCGCCTTTGCTCGCAATTACCGCATTGATGCGTGCGGCAATATCTTTTGCGGCGGCTTTTCCAAGCTCGTCACGGTTGGCGTGAATTTTGATCTGAAGGTTTTCCATGGGTGGCATTCTCTCCAATTCTTTCGGTTTTTGAAATCGATGGTGCAGCAAAAGCGGCCTTGCGAATCACAAAAAAATATGTTTCGTCAAATTGCCGGAATCCGGGAAAACAACAGGAATTTTCCACTGGATTTTCCGGCGCGTCTCAGCTGCGGAACCGGCTCTTTAGGTCAGAAAACATAGTAATTCACCTGTTTTTCTGCCATTATTATAGGAGCTGTACAAAGATAATGCAAGTGTTTTCTGAATTATTCTGCGAATTTTATAGAAAATTTCTTGTTTTTTGTTGACAATTTTCTGCGAAATACTATAATGCTAGATAAGAGAAGGGAAGGTTGCCGGAAGGGGGCAGAGTATGGAGTCGCTGGCTATGCTTGTCGGCCTGATCGCCGTCGGATTCGCGGCGAGACGCGCGGGATGGCTGTCGGATGCATATGCTGAGGTGCTGCCCGCCGTGCTGATGAAGCTGTGTTATCCGGCGATGATTCTGTGCAATATCGGCGGAATGGGGCTTGACGGATTGGCCGCGTTCTCAAGAATTGCCGCGGCAACCGTTGTTATCACCCTGCTTATATTCTTTATATCAAAGGCAGCTTTGCGTTCGCAGGGGCCGGACAGACAGCCGGTCCTGCGCTTTGAGCTGTGTGTCGGCAATGTCAGCTTTGTGGTTATTCCGCTTCTGACTTTGTGGGGATATGAAACCATGACGGCGGGCATGCTTGTGCACGGCACAGTCCAGGATCTGTTCATCTGGATGCTGGTTTTTCCGCTGTTTGCGCGGCGTGAGGGCAGCTGGTGGAAAACGCTCCTGAATCCCTGCCTTGTTGCGTTCTTCTTTGCTTTGGTGCTGGCAATTTTCAATCTAAGGCTGCCGGCTGTGCTGCTTGTACCGCTGGAGGCGTTGCAGGGAATGACAACGCCGCTTGCGCTGCTGTTTCTGGGCGCGACAATAGCGCGGTTTGGCGCCTTTCGATGGCTGCATTCCCGTGCGGCAATGCTGTTTTCGGCGATCAAGGTGATCGCCATGCCGGTGCTGGTGTATTTTGGATGCCGGCTTTTCCTGAACCATACGGACAGTCTGGTGCTTGCCTGTGCTTTCGGGGCGCCAACCCCGCTTATGACAGTCATATGGTCTGCGAGCTATAAAAAGGACGTCGCGTTTGCGACAGATTGCTGCATATTATCTACTATATTATATATTGTAATATTTACCTGCCTGCATTTTCTTCGCATCATTTGAACGAGCTGCCTTTGGATAAAAGGATGGAATAGAATGAAAGAGGAAAAACACGGGAAATTTCAACAAATATAACAGAAATTTTCTGTAAATTAATATGAAATTTCTATTTTGAGCAATCTCTGTATTGCAAAACAGTTGTACTACATATATAATATAGACATTGTAAATCCTGTAAAAATGTGCAGAGTGTGTTTAAAAAACTATATTTAAAAGCGAACACTCGGGAAAATTTTTAGAAATATTTTCTGTATCGGTATTCACACGCACTGCGTGATAAATACAATATAATTCGGAGGACAAAGGAAATGAAAAAAATCTTAGCGATCCTTTTGGCGTTCGCGATGATGCTTTCGTTTGCTGCCTGCGGCACATCGGAAGAAGAGCCCGCAACGGATGACGGCGGCGAAGCCAGCACCGAGCCTATCAAGATCGGCTGCATTCAGGACACCAGCGGCGGCGCCGCGCTTGCGGGACAGCCCAACCAGTGGGGCGTTGAATATGCCGTTAAGGTCATTAATGAAAACGGCGGTATCAACGGCCGCATGATCGAGCTGTACTGCGAAGACTGCCAGAACGACGCGGCGGTCGGCGTAACCGCATATCGTAAACTGGTTGATGAGATCGGCGTTTGCGCGATCATCGGCCCGCCTCTTTCCAACCCGGCTTCCGCGTGGGTCGAGCTTTCGGCTGAGGATGAAATTCCCATCGTTGGCCACTTCATGGATGAGGCCTGCACCACCGATCCGGAGACCGGTGAAGTTTATCCCTACATGTTCCTGGCTGAGCCGGGTTCTGCGTCCCAGATGTACATCCTTGGCGAGTATGCCGTAAATGAGCTGGGTGTTAAGAGCGTTGCGACCCTCTACAACACCTCCAATGCTTATGCGGTCAGCCAGGAAGGTCCGTTTGTTGAGTACATGGAAGCGAATGGCGGCGAGGTCGTGATGCGTGAGACATTCACCTGGAACGACACCGACTACACCGCGCAGGCGCAGAAGATTGCGCAGGCGAATCCCGACGCGGTTCTGCTCTGCGACTACTGCAACCAGATGGTCACGGCTTACGACAATCTGCGCGACGCCGGCTATGAAGGATACATCCTCGGCGCGAACACCATGTATCCGCCGTTCAACACGCTGGTAAAGAACGAGCCGTACAACTGCTATTTCGTCCAGAACTATGACTACAGCGACACCGAGAAGGGCAACATCGCTGAGCTGTGCGAGCTTCAGATGGCCGATCAGGGAACCGATTATCCGGTTTCCAACGTTGGATTCGGCTGGGATGCCGTTCAGGTTCTTGCGAACGCGATGCGTCTTGCGAAAGATCCGACCGACGGCGTTGAAGTAAGAGACATCCTGGAGAACCAGACTAAGGACGTTGAACTGTGCCAGGGCAGCATTACCATTGATCCTGCAACCCACCGCCCGACCAGCGATTTCGGTATGTATATCGCCACCTACAACGAGGCCGGCGAGGTTGAATGCGTAACATACGCGACGTCTGACTATAATTCTTAAGCGCACCGGCGTTTGGGAATTAGCCCGATGTAACAAAGGGCGAGCTGTTGCAGCTCGCCCTTTCCCATAGGAGTGAAAACATGATTCAGCTATTTGTAAGCGGTCTGTCGCTGGGGGCGGTTTATGCGCTGATAGCGGTTGGCTTTGCAATTGTTTTCAGCGTGCTTAAGTTCAGTAACTTCGCCCACGGCGGCATGATCAGCGCCTGTGCTTTTATCGGCTTTTTCTTTCAGGAGGCTTTTGAGACGCCGTTTTATGTCACAGTCATTGCGACTGCATTTATCGGCATGCTGATGGCGCTTTTGATCGACACGCTGGGATACCGGCGCATTCGTAAAAAGAAAGCCCCGACACTTTATTATTTCCTGTCCTCCATAACATTTGCCATAATGATCGAGCAGATTCTGTCGGTTTATTTCGGAAACAATCTGCACGCGTTTCCGCCGATTTTCGAGGAGACGACCTTTAATATCGGCCAGCTTCAGTTTTCCTGTGTCGACACCCTGATTTTCTGCATTTCGATGGTGCTTATCGTCGCGCTGATTCTGATTATCGAAAAAACTAAGGTCGGTCTGGCGATTCGCGCGGTTGCCATCAATTCAGATAC
>CALWZE010000008.1 GCA_944385925.1 uncultured Clostridia bacterium | reverse complement strand
CAGGGGACAGCTCCGGCCAAGAATATGTACTATACCATGCAAGAAAACTGCATTGTACCTTTACTTTCGCCCGGTGGGTCTACGACCTGCCGGGCGAATTTTGTCGATTCCTGCGGCCTTTCGGTGCGGGCCGGAGCTGCCGCAGCAACGTAGACACAGGGGGCAACGCAACTAGCCCCGGCTTCTCACTCTCCCGCAGATCGGAGGTGAGAAGATAATGTTTGTGTTGAATGAATATGGCGCACGGCACCAGTTTGATGCTTTCTGCAAAACCGTTCTCCGTCATGAGGCCATCAGCTATTTCGGGAACTAAACCGCCAGCGGGAACGAACGATCCAGTTCAGCGCTTTGTCCCAATACGAAATGGATAGACTTTATACCGTAGACGAATACTCCAGCGACAAGTATGCATTTTCAACATTTGGATACGTCCTGCATATTGAGAGCGAATTGGTGGCAGATGCTTTTGCCGGTTTGCCCAAACGCGAACAGCAGATTTTAATTCTGCATTGCGTACTGGAACTGCCAGACAGAGAAGTGGGCGTTTTTGTAGGATTATCCCACAGCGCCGTCCAGCGGCACAGAACAAAGACACTGAACGAACTGCGAAGAAACTTGAAATCCAAAGGAGTGAGGAACTAACATGAAGCAACCAACTTTTAACGGCAGAGTGCTTTTGCCCATGGATGTGATCGAAGCCGCCCGTGCTGGTGATCCGTTGGCATTGGAGCGCATCTTGCGGTATTACGACCGCTACATCAACAAGATTTGTACGCGAACCCTCTATGACAAAGATGGTTTGCCGCACGTCGATATTGATGAGTACATGAAGCACCGCTTACAGGCAAAATTGGTGGATGCCATCGTAGTCAGGAAATAGCAAAGCCAAAGGAAGGCGTCAAGGGTCAAGATGAACGCTCCGCGCCCTTGACGCCTTCCTCCGTCTTTGCTGTGTGGTAATCAAGCGGGCGCAAGCAGAAATCTGCTTGCGCCCGTTGCTATTATGTTGTTTGTGCCTACGCATTTAGAGGGCAGAAAAGCCCGATGTTACCGGGGCTTTTTGGCGTGGTTGGATAGCCGGAAGTATCTTGTCATTCTTATCCCTGCAAATGCCGTTTGAAATGCGTAGAAAACCGGTGTGCCATTTCATTGCAAAATAATAAATAAAGTAGCAGCACTTGATAAATCGCCAGAAAATGAGTATAATTTGCAAAAACGTATGATTACTTTACACCACAAAAAACAAATGTTTCATATCCCATAGCGGCCTTGAACCCTGCTTATGAAGTTTTAATTTCAGGACGCCATTCCAACAATTTTGCGCCAATATCATCGGATACAAAAGAAAACCAATTATGCAATCTACAGCCAGAACAATTATTGAATTGCTTTGACATAACGCTGGAGGCTTTGGACAAGGTTCTTGAGTTTGTAGAAGATAATAAATTAAAAAAGCACAATCGCTCTGATTATATAAATTATTTAATTGGTTACTTCGTGTTTCATAGAGAAGGGATTACAAATGAGCAAAAAGATTCTTTGATTAGTTGGTATAATAGCGTTGACTTTACAAATAAATCAAACACAGTACGCAGGAAAATATATTCAGACCTCTTAAAATTATAACTTTAAAGAACAAAACAGAGGGTTGCCACTTAAAAAGTGATAACCCTCTGTTTTACTATGCTCCCTGTTTGTCAGCCGTTTAAGTTAGTACGTCTTTGATACTTCCTTATCGGTGTTCACCAAATGTTTTAGTTCTTTATTTTCTGATTTATTCTGCTTAAAACCGCCGCCACATGTTGCGAATCCAGTTGATTAAGCGCCTTTACCGGCTGCGGTTTCTCCTGCTGCGGCGCTATGCGCAATTCCATCTCGCAGACGTCTATCCACCGGTCAAACTTCCAGCCGGTCCTATGAGAAATTCCGCAAACCTCAAACCCGAGTTTTTGATGGAACCGCTCGCTTTTTTCATTTGGATGGGTAATTACACCGTAGACGTTGACGATTCCCTGCATACGCAGCAGCTCTATAAGCGCGCCGTACAAAGCAATGCCGATTCCGGAATGCTGTTCTTCGGGACAAACATAGATAGAAAGCTCCGCATTCCACTGATAGGCGGCGCGCTCTCGATGCCGCGAAGCATAAGCATAACCGACGATTCTTCCTTTATGCTCACAGACAAGGTAAGGATAAAAGCTCAGAATACCCAGCATTCTTTCCCGAAAGGCCTGGACAGACGGTGTCTCATATTCGAAGGTAATTACCGTTTTTTCCACAAACGGGCGGTATATTTCGAGAATCTGCTCTGCGTCTCCAGTTACAGCAGGACGTATAAAATATTCAGCAGTCAATTTTCCTACCTCGGCACAATCTGGTCAATGGAATCCAGCCTTTTCAGTCCAAGGCGCCGGATAATATCCACTGCCTTTTTCCAGGTATCTTCACGTTCCAGCGCTGCATTCGAGTGTGCGTCGAAGCCAATAATACAACTGCATCCACAGTCCGCCGCGATCTGCCAGAACTTTTCATGCGGGTAGCATTCCTCTTTGCCCCGGTCAGCTCCCAGCTGATAACCGCCCAGATTGAATTCCAGCGGCATCCCAAGACGCGCTGCTTTCTCGCAGATACGCCGGCTTGCCTTTTCGCAGATTTCATCAAAATGCGGATAGGCACGCATAAAGAGGTCCGGGTGCGCAAGATACAGGAACCGCTTGTATTCCATTCCCCGCAGAACGGTTTCAACGTAATAATCCAGATGCGCTTTGTCTTTGGTTGAATGTCCGAAATACTCTGCGTCAATCGCACTGGTCGGAAAATGATTGCCAAAAATCAAATAAAGATTTTTTTCCTGTGCCAATTCGTCCAGCCATGGAATGAATTCCTCAAAATATTCACATTCCAGCCCGAGACGTATGTCGATTTTATCGCGAAATCTTTCTTTCAGGCTCAGGATGCTGTAGATGTATCCGTCTAACTGGGAGATATCCATCCGCACCTGCGGCTTGTATTCTCCTTTATAAGGCCAGGGGGTATGGTCAGAAAAGCCCAAAATACTTATGCCTGCGCGCAGAGCGCTGTTTACATAATCAATGTCCTCACCGGTTGCATGTCCGCATCGATAAGTATGCGTATGGAAATTACTTTTCAACCCTGTACCCCCTTTTTATCATTTAAGCATGTACAAAATTCCCAGCGTGTTGGGTCCGCAATGGCACGCGATTGTACTTCCCGCACGCGTAACCAGGATTTCTTTAAAATATCCATAATCGCGCACCTGCTGCGCAATAAGATTCGGAAGCTCGTCGCCGACGGCAGTACTGGTTACAAAGATACGGGACGGATCGATTCTGTCAATGTTGTTCAGTCTGTCGCGAACATAGTCAGTCAGACATTTCGTAATTGAGCCACGATATTTTTTGCCCACACCCATCTTTCCATTCTTCACCTCAATACAGGGTTTCAAGGAAAGAAGATTGGCCCCCAGCGCCGATACCGCCGAGCAACGGCCGCCTTTATAGAGATAAAGCAGCGTATCCACCACAAAACTCGCATCAACTTTTGGCACCATGCTGTGGATTTTCTGAACGATCTGTTCCGCTTCCAGTCCCTGAAGTGCAAGTTCCGCAGCCGCCATCACCAGAAGTCCACTGCCGGTGGAAAGATTCATCGAATCTACGACGTATACGCCGCTCATTTCCTGCGCTGCTAGCAATGCGCTCTGATAACAGGTAGACATATCCTGGCTGATATTAAAATGAATGACTTCGTAACCGTCTTTCGTAAAAGAGGCGAAAAAGTCGGCGTATTCCTGCGGATTGATAGCCGCGGTTTTTGCGAGCGTTTTGGTCTGATTGTAAAAGTCAAAAATTTCTTCAGGCGTTACATCTATCCTGTCCCTGCAGCAGCGATCTCCGAGATTAACATACAGCGGCATTAAGCTTATATCCAGTTTCGCGAGAAGTTCCGCAGACAGATCGCAGGTCGAGTCAGCCGTGATTTTTACTTTCTTAATCATAAGCATCGGTGTACAAGGGGTACAAACAAGATTAAAAAGAAATGTTAGATTTGAAAGTAAGTAGAGTGGCAAAATCAAGAGTGTTCAGATTTTCCACTCTACTTGAACGTGGTCGCTGGTTGCGCT
>CALWZE010000007.1 GCA_944385925.1 uncultured Clostridia bacterium | reverse complement strand
CACGGATTTGTTTGGCGGCGCAATCTCGGCGATTATATTGAGAAATATCTGCTTTGGAGCAGCTACCAGCCGGAAGAAAAAGGCGTTATGATCGCCTATGCGTCGGTTTACGGCAACACAGAGAATGTGGCGGAGATTCTTGCCTGCCGTCTGCGGGATGCCGGCATCAAAACGGTCATGTTTGACGTGTCGGTGACGCCGGAATCCGAGATTGTCGCGGCCGCATTTAAGTACAGTCACCTGGTGTTTGCTTCGACCACCTATAATGCAGGCATCTTCGTGCGCATGGAAGAGGTGCTGCATGATCTTGCGGCGCATAATATCCAAAATCGCACGGTTGCGCTGATTGAGAACGGCTCCTGGGCGCCGACAGCCGGCGGCTTGATGCGCAAGATCTTTGAGGGCTGCAAGAATATCACCTTCATCGATCAGAAGCTGACCCTTCGCTCTGCGCTGAAAGAAGGTCAGCTGTCCGAAATCGATTCTATTGTCGCCTGCATTGCGCAGGATTTCCCGCGCCCGGTTTCCCAGGCACAAGCACCGGCGGCTTCGCTGGACAATAATGCATTTTTCAAAATTTCCTATGGCCTGTTCGTGCTCAGCGCGAAGGAAGGAGACAAGGACAACGGCTGCATTGTAAATACGGTCCAGCAGCTGACCGATTCCCCGAAACGGATCTCGGTTACGGTCAACAAGCAGAATTATACACACGACATGATTCTGCACACCGGCGTGTTTAACCTTTCTGTTCTGAGTGAGGCGGTTCCCTTTAAGGTGTTCCAGCAGTATGGCTTCCAGAGCGGCAGAAATGCCGATAAGGTAAGCGAAGGAATGCCCCGCACGGCCAACGGAATCGTATACCTGCCTGAATTTGCAAATGCAGTGCTTTCCGGAAAGGTCATCCAGTCGGTGGACTGCGGTACGCATACTCTGTTTATTGCGGATGTCAGTGAAGCAATTGTCCTTTCAGAGGAACCTGCGGTAACCTATCAGTATTACTTTGACCACATCAAACCGAAGCCCCAGCCTGCACAGGAAAAGAAGACGGGTTGGGTTTGCAAGATTTGCGGATATGTTTATGAAGGGGAAGACCTTCCCGCAGATTTTGTCTGCCCGCTGTGCAAACACGGTGCTGCGGACTTTGAAAAAATCCAATAATCTTTTTAACTGCTGAATTCACAAAACGGCCCCCGGTATAACTCCATATACCGGGGGTTTTCTTTTCGTTCGGCAATAAAAAATAAAGCAGTTACACGACCGTGTAACTGCTTTATTTGGCGGAGAAGGAGGGATTTGAACCCTCGCGGCGGTTTAAGCCACCCTACGCCCTTAGCAGGGGCGCCTCTTCGGCCAGCTTGAGTACTTCTCCATGCTGCAAAGTTTGCTTGAACTATATAATTGCGCCGCAGTTGCTTTTGCAGAAGCGACTTATAAAATTATACACAAGTTGAGCGCGGGTGTCAAGGGAGTTGCCGGAAAAACTGGAACTGACTTTGCGGATATTTGTAAGCATGCTATACTTGGAAAATAGGGGGAGAAAAGATGAAAACAATTGGAATCCTAGGCGGAATGAGCTGGGAAAGTACGGTAAGCTACTATCAGATCATTAATGAGACGGTAAAAGAAAAACTGGGCGGTCTGCACTCTGCTAAAATCCTGCTTCACAGCGTGGATTTTGCGCAGATTGAGGCGTGCCAGCAAAAAGGGGAATGGGCGTATTGCGGCGAGATTCTCGCAAAGGCGGCTGTGGGACTGGAAAAAGCAGGCGCTGATTTTCTTTTAATCGCTACAAATACAATGCATAAGGTATTTGACCAGATACAGTCGTCGGTGAATATTCCGGTACTCAATATCGCAAAGGTGACTTCGGAGGCTTTGCTTGCTGATGGTGTGCAAAAGGTGGCTCTGCTTGGAACAAAGTACACGATGGAGCAGGACTTTTATAAAAAGATCCTTCTGGACGACCATTTGCAGGTGCTGGTGCCTTCTGCCGCGCAAAGAGAGTGTGTGAACAGGATCATCTTTCAGGAATTATGCCGGGGAGAACTCAAAGCGGAATCCCGTGAAGAATATAAGCGGATAATCAAGGAAATGGCCGATGCGGGTGCACAGGCCTGCATTCTGGGATGCACCGAAATAGGATTATTAATCGGCCAGCAGGACGTGGAGCTGCCGCTGTATGACACCACGTTGCTGCATGCACGTGCGGCGGCTATGCTGTCAATAAGTGATGATTAACCTTTGTCCATAAATGATAAAAGGTGAGACATGAAGAGGGTAGGGGACTCTCGAAATAATAACGCGTAATCATTTTTGTTGTGAATTGCTAAAACAGGGTGTTTTGAGAAGCAAAACGCCAAAATTTATCTTTTTTGGGATTTTCTATTGACTATTTTTTCAAAAAAGGCTATGATTTTATTACAGTAAAGCTTTGCAGAGAGTAAAATTAATCGCGAAAGCGTCCTTAAATCCTCACTTTTTCAAAAATAGAAAAAGTAAAATCTTGTTAGTTTTTGAAAAAATAAACCTTGAATTATCCCCCAATTTCACATATTGTTAGCCTCCTAACCTTTCACAAGAGCAAAAGGACTTCGTTTACAAAACGAAGTCCTTTTGCTCTTTTTGGCGTTTTGCAACAAAAAGGACGATGGATTTTCGCAAGCAGGAACATTGTCGGACTTTTTAACCTTTGCTATGATATTTCAAGTGCAAAAAAGATATTTTTTTAAAAGCTTCGCGAACTTTTATTGATAAAAATCAACAAAATCGGAGGCTAAGGGATGCAAAACGAAATCAAAAAAATACCACCCTATACGCAGGAAGTGGAACCGTCTGACCAAAAGGTTTTGGGCGTACGGGAGCTTGTAGCGATGGCTTCCGGCATGGTAATCAGCTCGGCCGTGTTTTCTCTGGTGGGGCCCTCGACCGCTTTTGCAGGACGCGCCACCTGGATTGCCTATATTTGCGCGGTGTCGGCTGGCTTTTTGATGGTGATTCCCAATATGCTGGTTTCCGGCGCGATTGTATTTCGCGGCGGGGATTACACCCTGACCAAAGTAGGTTTGGGTAAATTGGCAAGCGGACTGTTTATTTGGAATTTTGTTGTCATGAACATGGCTTTTTCCATTTCGGCCTCTTCGCTCAGCGGTTATATTACTTCGTTGTGGCCGCAAGCGCCGGGAAAGCTGATTGCCATTGCCTGTGTTGTCGGTTTCTTTATTCTGAACATAATGCCGATTCATGCGATCAACCGCGCGCAGAACGCGATGTTTGTTTTCATGATGCTGGCTTTTGGGGTGTATATTGTTTTCGGCTTGACCAGGCTGCAGCCGGGAACCTTTGATGTTACTGCACCGGGCTATTTCCGGCAGGGGGCAAAAGGATTTGGAACAGCGGTGTCCACGCTGGTCTTTTCAACGACCTCCTATGTGACCATTATGGCGGCCGGCGGGCAGGCCAGAAAGCCGCGCCGCGACATCCCAAGAGCAATGTGGATGACCGCGCTGCTGATTCTGGTCTTGTATACTCTGATGGCTCTGGTCGCTGCCAATACGCTGCCGATCGAAGAGGTGGCGGGTCTGCCGCTGACTGCAACGGCAAAGCAGATTTTGCCGCTGGGACTGTTTGTGTTTTTCATGGTGTTCGGGCCTTTTCTCGCTGTCTCAACAATTTTGAATTCCGGATCTTACAGTTGCGCGAAACTTTATGCACAGGCCACAAAGGATGGATGGCTGCCCCGGTTTACAGTATCGCAACCGGTTTGGGGCGCCGGTCTGGTGCGTCTGCATTGTGTTTGTTGCAACGCTGGTCCCGCTGCTTTTGACCGATGACGTGGTGACCCTTGCAAATAGCGCCACACTGATCACCTACCTTGTGAAGATAATTACATTGATTGCCGCATGGGTGATACCGACCCGTTATCCGGAGTACTGGGCATCCGGTGCGTTGGGCCGCATGAAGCGCGGCTGGTTCTATGCATGACAATCTGTTCAGCGGTTCAGCTCGGCGTTATCGCACTCTCGATGGCGGCGCTGTCCACCATGCAGGTTATCGTCAGCATAGGCTGTCTGTTGGTTTTGTCCACCATTTGCCTGCTGTGGTATAAAAAACACAAAAATGAAATCCATACCACGGTAGATGAAAAAGAGCTTCTCTGAACCCAAAGAGATTTGCCCGAGAATAATATTTTTACGATTGCTTCAAAAGAAAAAAGGCGCGCGGCAAAACAATTGGCTGCTCGCTTTTTTTGCATCTTGCAAGCTTATACTTGAATTGAAAACTTTTTGCCATTTCCAGCGCATCTGGAAGTTCTTATACTGCTGAAACACACAATAGAAAAAAGCCCCGAAACCGGGGCTTTTTTAAAATTGCTTTTTTTATTTTTCGCTGAATTTCTGGCGGCTGTAGCCGTAGATAACGTCGCGCAGATAAACGGAGCGGTTCGGCTTGGTGTCAACCATATAGAAGATAAAGCCGTTTTTCATGCCGACCGTGTCAATCAGATGCTTGATGAAGTTTACGGCTTCTTCATCGTCCTGCGGCATTACCAGCACGTTCAGGAATTTGATCTGATCGCCGTACTGCATGCACAAAGCATCGATATCGTTGAGGTCACGCTGGCCTTCCCAGGCGTCAAAACCGGCCTTGATCATCAGCGGCACCAGTTTGCCGATCTTACCGCAGGAATGGTAGTCGACATAAATGCCAAGCTTGTGTGCGGCACCGGTGATCTTCTGATATACGGGCACCATCAGTTCTTCATACAGTTTGGGGTCAAAGAAGGTGTTCATTGCAGAACCCATGTCGTCATGGAAAGTGATCATGTCGACGTCATAGACCCTCTTGAGAATCTCGAAAAGCTCTGCATACCAGCTTGCGAGACGGTCAAAGAACGCTTCTACCTCTTCGCGGTCGGTCAGCAGATAGCAAAGCGCGTCTTCGAAATTTACAAGCGAAATCAGGCGCTCGAAAACACCGTTAACAATCGGAATCAGCGTAGGACGGTCGGGATCGAGCTTGCCCTCATAATTTTCCTTGTAGTCGGCTTCCCAATCAATGGCGCTGAGATCCGGCCAGGGCATGTCGCGCCAATCTTCGATCTCCTCAAGCCGGCGTGTGCCGGGCCGCACCATAGCAGCGTTGCTCTTCGGCTCGTAGACCCAGTCTACACCGAACCAGTCGATACCGCCCTTGTTGCGCGCAACGGCATCCGGCATGCACGCGGGCTGGATGCAATTGAAGTCGGTGTTGCAGTTGACCTGCCAGTAGGGCTGGCCGCCTTCCATCAGCAGTTTCAGGTTTTCTTTCGGCGTGATGGGAGAAGCGTATTTTTTGCAGCTCGTCGGCGGCATTCCGTACAAACCGCCAACCGGCGTATACATGGTTGCGTTGTCGATTTCTTTTTGATCAAATTTGGGGACGCTCATTTTTTATCACCTTTCTATGAGGAAAATTCACAAGCTGCTCCCCCGCTGATCGGCGGGGGAGCAGGCTGAAGCAGGACTGTCAGGCAGCCTTTTTGTCTTTCTTGAACAGGAGCAGAACCAGCGCAACAACCGAACCGACAGTCATGCCGACCGCTGCCATTACCCAATAAGGACGAGTGGAATTGATTTGCAGAATTCCCTGCATCCATTTGAGAATGTAAGCGGAGGAGAACTGGCCGAGACCGACAAAGCAGACATACAGCGAGATCGCCATCGGCGAGAACTGCTTATGCTTTGCGCCGTCTGCCGCAATGGTGGTGTAGCTGGCATTGGTCATTGCGAAACCGATACCAAATACAACTGCAGATACGAAGAACAGAGCGGTAGTCTGACCGGTCAGGCAGATAATGAAGCCAATACCAACGAGCAGCGCGCCAAGAGCCGGTGTGAAGCGTTTTGTGGCTTTGGCGATATAGCCGTAAACAAGGCTGGCGGCAAAGCTGGCGGCCGTAAATGTGCTCAGAACGCTGGCAGCGGCCATTGCAGCGCCTTCACCGCCAATTCCGTCGGCAACCATATAGCTTGCCATGTTGACCATGAAGCTGAACTGAAGCACGTTGTGCAGGAATCCGATAACCGAGATGCTCCAGGTTTTGGCGCCGAAACGATGGAAGAAGTTTACCGATTTCAGCTCTTCGGGAAGCTCGGCTTTTTTCTTTACGCCCGTATCAGGCAGGAAGAAGAGGATGAGGAGCACGATCGGAATTGTCAGGAAGAAACCGAGGAAAGCATAACGCCAGTTGATTGCGGCAAGCGCTCCGCCAAGCATCTGGAAGACAATGCCCGCAACCGAACCCGCAGCGCTCTTCCAGCCCATCATCTTGTTCTTCATGTCGCCGGTAAACAGGTCGACGACAACGGCGGAAGCCATGACGAAGATGATGCCGTAGCCGGCGCCGAACACGACGCGGGTGAAGATGATGAATTCAATGCCGCCGAAGAAGGAAGGCAGGACACCGACCAGGCTCAGTGCGGCGCCGATCAGGATGGTTTTCTTGATCGAGAGGAAATTGGTCATCCAGCCGCCGACAAGGGAGAAGAAAATCATCATCAGCGACGGAATGGAACTGATAAGAGCGATCTGTTCCGGCGTGGCGTCCGGAAGCCCCGCCTGAATCAGTGCGAGTGCCGGCGTTGTCATGCTGGTCAGATACATGAGCAGCGCGACGCTAAGCGCCGAGATTTTAGTCATGAAACCATATTTCCCGGTTTCCAGTGTTTGTTCAGCCATTGAACGAACCTCCTGCTGTGTGTTGGCTGTACCCTGATTTTATTTTGTGGTTTTCGCCGGCCGGAAGGGCTGCGAAAACGATACAAACTTATTTCTTGCCGTATGTCTGGACTGCGTCGAAAAGCGCTTCCATATTCTCTCTCGGACACATATCGACCGAAGCGCTCAAAGAGAAGATATATCCGCCGCCGGGAGCCAGAACATCCATGTATTCCTTGACCTGGTCACGAATTTTTTCCGGTGTGCCGTGGGTGACGGTGAACATCGGGAAACCGCCCATGATGCAGGCGACATCGCCGAGCTGCTTTTTGGCTTCGCGGATATCGATCGTCTCGAACAGGTAGATTACCTTGCCCTTTGGGACGTCTTTGAGGAATTTCAAACGCTTATTGTAAGTTCCTTCGCAGAACACGACCGGGACGATACCCTCGTCGATCAGCGCAAGGATCCACTTCTGCAGCGACGGCCAGTAGAATTCCGCATAATCGTCGTCGCCGATAAACTCATCCGAGCCTTTGTGAAGCATGACCCATTGATATTTGTTGCCGGTCAGTTTGTACAGGCCGACCGAGTGACGGATATGGGCGTCTGCGAAATAGTCGATGGCGCGGTGTACGTTCTCCGGCTGCAGCTTGAGATCCGGCATCATGCCGAAGGTTCCGCGCAGCTGGTCGCCAAGCATGTCAAAAGCTGTGGCGCTGCCGCCGCCGACGATGGAGGGGAAACCTGCATCCCGCAGTTTGGCGCTGCATACGGCGCAGGCTTCGTTAAAGCGGCGAAACTCTTCGCTCGCGGTGGTCAGACGCTTGTAGCTGTCCACCATAGCGGGAGAGGTGAAGTTGATCATCGGGTCCATCCAGCCGCCGCCCATCATGGCGAGATAATCCATCTTGGTGAAGGGCTCAAACACCGAGAAGCAGCGCGGCAGCCATTTGCGGAACGCAAAACCTGTCGGGTCCGCAAAAAACTCGTCGTATTCCTCTTCCTCAAGGGTTGGATACTCAACATACTGGAAGGTGGAATTTTCGTCCAGCCCGCCGCTGCCGGCGTATCGGATGTTTTTGATTCCCATCGCATCCAGCACCGGCGCGGGCAGCTGGGTGGAGAGAGAAGTACCGATATCCGGCTGAAAATCGTTGTGGTATTTGAGGATTGCTTCGGTCGCTTTGTCGTAGTCGCGCATTGCCTGTGCAATGGTCACGCCGTATTCATAGAAAGGGAAGACGTTGACCCTCGTTGCGTTGGAAACGCGGTCGGATTCCTTCAAATTGACCGCATCCTCGATTAATTGCGCCCGTTCAGCATACAGTGCCGCCGCGTCTTTCATTACAGACCCTCCTTTTTGAAATTAAAAAAAGTTCAAAAGAAAAAACCTGTGCGTTTTGCATAGTCCTCGTAGGATCAAATGCCCATTTTTGAGGATTATGCTCATGAGAGAAGTATCCAATATTTTTCAATATCTGACAATGTACATCCTTGATAAAATTGCGCTTCTTAAAATAGGCAATTAATAACACGTTTCGTTTGTTTGAGAGGAAATATTTTATGAAAAAAGTGACAAAGGGTGTGGGATATGGTATAGTATTGTTAATATTTGAAAAAAAGCGGGGGAAAACCTGTGGCCAAAACTATTTCCGAAATCTGCGGAGGCCTTTCCGGCTTCGAATTTGAGAAAAAACTGAACCGGAATGCGGCAATTGTCAGCGTCCGGTATATCACAAAAAACAGCTACAGTATCTATCTGCCCTACTGCCTGTATATCGGCTATGCGTCCAATATGCCGGAAGAGATCATGACCACTGAAACCTTGAACTTCCTGATTATTGAGGATGCAAAGCTTCCGGATTATCTGCTGAGCAACCGAAATTTCAACAGTATTGTGATTCGTACCGACAAGGTTGACCTGTTCGGTTTGTACAATCAGGTGCAGAGCCTGCTGAGCATTGATCCGGCCGCCCTTTCCTGTTCCTACGACATGACCAAGGCGCTTGGGCGGGCGGATTCCGTACAGGAACTTCTCAACATCGCTTATCAGTACCTTGAAAACCCCGTCATGCTGACCAACCTTGCACATCAGCACGTTGCCCATGCCTATGGCCAGACGCGGTTCAGCGAACCGGTTTGGGAACACTATGTGGAAAAGGGATATTGCAGCGACGAGATGGTGGAAAAGGTAAATCAGGATCTGCCCTACCGACGCGCATTGAGCGACGGGCGGTATCCGGTTACCATAGACTACACCGATATCATGAATTACCGGCAGATGACCATGCCGATCCGCATGGACGGCATTAACGTGGCGTTTCTTTCGGTGCTGGAGGTAAATAAGCCCTTTACCTCCTCTACCGGTGATATTCTGGAAGTGGCGGCGCGGCTGGTTGCGATCAAAATCAGCCCGAATCTGCGTTTCTCCCATTCCCGCATGCCGGAATTCGACACACTCATGCACTATATTCTGACGACGCCGGCGCCGAATGAAATTTATGTCACACTACAGCTTAAACGATGGAATATTAAGCTCAAAAAGCCGTTTATGCTGTTTTCGCTCGAAGATACGCAGGGGATGGACGTTGATCAGAAAATGCCGTATATCACAACTGTGATCGACCGGTTCCTGCCAAGCCAGCATGTGTTCCTGTTTGAAAACAAGACCCTCGTGCTGTATCATAATCCAAGCCCGCCCGAACTGCTTATGGACGAAAAAACGCATAAGGAATTCAATACCCTGCTGATGCAGTATAAGCTGCTGTGCGGCGTAAGCCGGGTATTCGGCAGCTTGAACGATCTCGCCGTCGCCTATGACCAGACAAAAAAAGCGGTGCTGTTCGGTGAAATTTACCATCCGGAAGAGAGAATTCATCAGTTTGACAACTATATAATGGAAAACCTGCTCAATACTTTCCTGGAGCATGACCATATTAACAGCCTGATCGATCCCAAACTACGCGAACTGATCCGAAACGACAAGCTCAAGAACAGCGATCTTGCCCCAACCCTTCGCGCCTATTTGCAGTTCGACTGCGATATGCGCAAGACCAGCGAATATCTGCATGTGCATTACAATACGCTTAAATACCGCCTGCAGCGCATACGGGACGTGTATTTTATGCCGCTGTCAGATACGCAGTATATTTTTCAGCTGAAGCTGAGCTTCCTTGCGCTTGATCTGAACGTCATGGAGAGAACAAAAGCGGATGAAGGCGCCAACAGCATTCCGCACGACACGATTTTCAATTAGTTCGGTTAAATAAAGGAATCCGCCGCCTGCGGCCGCAGGCGGCGGATTCCTTTATTTTCTGGGAAGTTTGGACGGTTTATTGGTTAAACCGGCAATGTAATCCAACGACACGTCATAGAACTTCGCAAGCCGGATAACAAACTCAAAAGGCGGTTCCCGCTTGCCCTGTTCATAGTTGGTGTAGGTTGTCTTGTGCATGCCCAACCGGTGAACAAGCTGCTCCTGGGTAAGATCGGCGTCTTCCCGCAAATCGCGGATTCTGGGATAATACTGCATGTTGCCACCTCCGTGTTGCAGTATGCAGTAATACATCAAACGATGTTGACAAAATACATCATTTGATGTATTTTCTGTACAGAAACCGCCGATTATTCCAAAGGCTTGTTGGAGCGAAAAAAGGTCGGGAGGGGAGCGAAAGATGGAGCAGTACAAGGTTCGCCGGTTTGAAAAAATTGAGCAGCTTCGCGAGGTGTGGGAGGAGATTTACCGTCAAAATCCTTCGCTGCAGCCCTGTCAGTCCTATGCGTTCTGCGAGACTTTCGTAAATGATTTCCGCTTTTCGCGGCAGCGGGTCTTTCTGCGCCCGGTTTTCTATGCGCTGCTGCGGGAGGAGGAAGTCCGCATGATTCTGCCGCTATGGCGCAAGAATGCCTCGAATTATTATCTCATTCCGGATTTCCTGATCACGCCATATCGGGACTTTATCTGGAGAGCGGACTGCGCTGCCGGGGAATTTGGCATTGCGATAGCAATGGTCAAGCAGGCGCTTGGGGGCGCAGCGCTGCATTTGCGGCGAATCAACGAGCGCAGCGCTTTATGCGGTTGGCTGATACAGAACTGTCAGCCGCAAAACCCAAAGCCCTGTGTTCGGATTGAGTTCACAAACGGGTATGCGGAATGGCTGAGCGGACTTGCCGGGAGCACAAGACAGAATCTGCGCACGGCGCAGAACCGGCTGCAACGGGATGGGCACAGTGTGCAGCTTTGCCTGCAAAGCGGCTATGCGCCCTCGCAAAGCGAATGGGAGGAGATTATTCGGGTGCATCGAAAACGGTATCTGCTGCGGGACGGGGAACGGATTGGCCCGATCACCAACTGGATTCGCCGGCATCATGAACCGATTGAGAAGATGCTGCGGTTTTCTCCGGATAACTTTTTAGCGCGTTTATATATCGATGGGAAACTCGCGGCGTTTTTTAACGGTTTGCTGTCGGCGGACCGCAAAACGATCAGCGTGTTCCGGCTGTCAATAGAGGATGATTTTGGCTTTTATTCACCGGGAATGCTGCTGGTAGCGCGCAGCATAGAACAGCTCTCCAGGCAGGGTGAGACCCAGGTCCTGGATCTTTGCTATGGAGGACAGCCCTATAAATACCGGATGGGCGGGGTAGAGACATTGGATTATGATTTTCTGTGCTGAAAAACAGAAAATCCCCGCAAAAGGTTTTTCCAACCTGCATTCGGACAAATGCCCGCCAAAGGTTTTCGGTTTAAAGTACCGGTTCCAAAGAAAAAAATTCCGGCGTCAACAAAACCGGCGTTCCCCATTGCTGTACAGGGGAATGCCGGTTTCTTTTGGGTTGTGGATATATTTGCCCGCGGACTGCGCACGGGAACTCGGGAGATCAGCGCAATTGGGCCTACGGTCCTGGCAAATGCAGCAAATAATGCAAAGCGGGATCAGAGGATGAAAATTCCGTTTTTGCGGCAGGTCTCTACCATTTCATCCCGCCAGACAGCGGCCTGCACCTCGCCGATATGGGCTTTGTGCAGCATAACCATGCACATGCGGGATTGGCCGATGCCGCCGCCGATCGTTTGCGGCAGCTTGCCGCCAAGCAGCAGGGAGTGGAACAGAAGTCCCGCGCGATCCTCACAGTGCGAGAGGATAAGCTGGCGGCGCAGCGCGTCTTCGTCGACGCGCACGCCCATGCTGGACAGTTCAACCGCGCGATCAAGTACCGGATACCAGACGAGGATGTCTCCGTTAAGCTGCCAGTCATCGTAGTCGGGCGCACGCAGATCATGCGGCTTGCCGTCGCTGAGCGCACCGCCGATTCCGATGATAAACACGACGCCGTGTTCCTTGGCGATCGCGTCCTCTCTTTCGCGGGCAGTCAGATTCGGATACCGCTGCAGCAGCTCCTCCGAGGTGATGAAATACGGTTCCGGCTTGAAAAAGGGGACAAGCCCCTGGAATTTTTCACAGACGGCGCGCTCGGTTTCATACAGTGCGCGAACGATTTTTCTGACCGTGTCTTTCAGGGTTTCAAGGCTGCGCTGTTCGCGGGTGATGACCCGTTCCCAGTCCCACTGGTCAACATAGATGGAATGCAGATTGTCCAGCTCTTCATCTCGCCGGATGGCGTTCATGTCGGTATAGAGTCCTTCGCCGACTGCGAAGCCGTAATCTCCAAGGGTATAGCGTTTCCACTTGGCAAGCGAGTGCACGACCTGCACGTCAAAGCCTGCGTCCGGCACATCAAACATGACCGCGCGTTCAATGCCGTTCAGATCGTCATTCAAACCGGTTTCGGGACGAACGAACATCGGCGCGGAGACACGGGAGAGATTGAGCGCCTGTGCGAGCTTTGTTTCAAACAGGTCTTTGGTGAATTTGATGGCGCGCTGCGTCTCCAGTACACCGAGCGGATTGGTGTAATTCTGCGGAATAAGCAGAGGTCTTGATGACATAAACGATTCCCCTCTTTTCATAACATCACCTGTTTATCCTACCACACTGCCGCGCGGGTGAAAAGCCCTTTTTCCCAATCAGAAAATCGCTGCAGCATTTTGCCCCTGCAGTCGTTACTGAAAGGCTGAAAACTGTTTGAAGCTGCTTTTCCTTCAATTGTTCATCGCAGGGGCCAGATAATGAGATATGCCTTGGCTTCTGCTTGCATGATTGCCGAAAGGCGGAAAATGCGCTATAATACGGCAATACCCGAGGCGGGAAAACCTGCAAAAAACGAGGTGTCACGGATGATTAATGAAAAAATGTTCGAACTGGGCAGTAAACGGTCGGCGATACGCGATCTGTTCGAGTACGCTAAGGAGCGCGGCGCGCAGATCGGGGCGGAAAACGTCTTTGATTTCAGTATCGGAAATCCGAGCGTCCCTGCGCCGGACTGCGTAAAAGAGGCGATTTTGGATCTGGTCGCCCATGGAGACCCGGTCGCATTGCACGGTTACACCTCGGCGCAGGGAGACCCGCAGGTGCGCGCCGCGATGGCGGCCCATCTTTCCGGGCACTGTGCAACGCAGATCGGGGCGGAGGACATGTATATGACCTGCGGCGCGGCGGCCAGTCTGACCATCTCGCTCGGCGCGCTGGTTTGCCCGGGCGATCAGGTTATCGTTTTCGCACCCTTTTTTCCGGAATATCGTGTGTTTATCGAGGCCGCCGGTGCAGAATGCGTCGTCATTCCGCCCAGGGAGCCGGAACTCGCGCCCGATCTTGAGGCGCTGCGCGCAGCGCTGAACGACAACACAAAAGCGGTGATCCTCAATTCCCCGAACAACCCGAGCGGGGTCGTCTATTCGGAAGAGACGATCCGCGCGCTCTGCGGGATTTTGCGGCAGGCGCAGGAGGAATTCTCTCACCCGATATATCTTATTTCAGACGAGCCGTATCGGGAGCTTGTTTATGACGGTGCGCAGGTGCCGTGTGTGCTGGATTTCTACGATAACACCCTGATTTGCTATTCTTTCAGCAAATCCCTGTCCTTGCCCGGAGAGCGGATTGGATATATTGCGGTCAGCCCCCGTGCGGCGGACAACCGGCGGATATATGCTGCGGTATGCGGCGCAGGCCGCGCGCTTGGCTATGTCTGCGCGCCGAGTCTGATGCAGCAAGTGGCCGCGCGCTGCGTGGGAAAAACAGCGGATATTTCGGTTTACCGGCGCAATCGGGACAGGCTTTGCGCCGCACTTAAAGAGTACGGCTATTCCTTCGCCCGGCCGGACGGCGCTTTTTATCTTTTCGTCAAGGCTCTGGAACCGGACGCTTCGGCCTTCTGTGAGCGCGCAAAGCGGCATGAACTGCTGCTGGTGCCCTCGGACAGCTTTGGATGTCCGGGCTATGTACGCATCGCCTGCTGCGTGCGTCCGGATATGATAGAGCGTGCGCTGCCTGCATTTCGGGCGCTTGCGCAGGAATACGGGGTGATTGAATGATGGAGTTTCGCAAAGCGGTTCCGCAGGATCTCGATCAAATTATGCGCATTGTCGAGCAGGCGCGCGCGCTTTTTCGGGAAAGCGGAATCCCGCAATGGCAAAACGGCTATCCGAATGCGCAATCCATACAGCAGGATATCGACAACGGCTGGTCCTGGGTGCTCCGTGCGCAGGGTAAAGTCTGCGCAACAGCAGCAATCGTGTTGCAGCCCGACCCGAACTATGCCGAGATTGAGGGGAAATGGCTGTGGGACGGCCCCTATGCGGCGATTCACCGGGTCGCTGTGGATGGCTCTTTCAAAAAACAGGGACTGGCCAGCCGGATGGTGGAGGAGGCGGCAGCGCTTGCATCGAAGATGGGACGCGGCAGCCTGCGCTGTGATACCCACGAGGTCAATCGGCCCATGCGCGGCATGCTGGAGAAAAACGGTTTTCAGCTGTGCGGAAAAATTTATCTGCTGGACGATAACCACGCGCCGCGCGTTGCCTATGAGCGGCTGCTTTAAGAGGTTCTCCGGCGGTTCGGCATGTGACGTCTATGCCCAGTGAAGGCTTTCATCATGGATTTGGCCTTAAACAGGCGAGGGGGAAGAAAGATCACAATATGCCGTGCGAAGCAATAAGGGGAATGATTTGAAAGAAAAATGGCCTTCCGCGGCGTTGTTTTTATGGTTGTTTGCCGGGAAAGGTACAACAGCATTTTTACAGTGTACCGGCAAAGCGAGTCCCTGTCTGTTTTATGGATAATGCAGGGTTTAACGGAGAGTTGACGGTCAGCTTCTATGGATTGACTGGCCGGTGTTGTTTTCACAGTTCAAATATAATCGCATAAATAAAGGCAGCGGCCTGTCTGTTGGACGGGCCGCTGCCTTTTTCTGATTTATTGAAACGGCCGCGCGGAGATTCCGGGGCCGGGGAGCTGGCGCTTTGCCGCTCGGTATAGAGCGCGGCAAATCGGAGAATCAGCCATGAAAAAAGCTTCGGCCGGTAAGCGTCTGGCGCCGCTACCGACAATTCAAAGCATAAAGAGCATATGTAAAGAAAAAAAGCCGGAAATTTTGAAATCCAGGTAAAATAAGATAATTACTGAAGCCGGCTGGCGCGTTTGCATAAAACAACGCGCAAATCGTTAAAAAATCTTGTCAGATCAATTTACCGCTTTAGTTCATTGAAGTATTGCAAATCCATTTTGCATAAAATATAATATTAAAAACAGAAAATCTACTGGAAAGGTCTGTGAATCAATGAAAAACGCTTATCTGAACGGCGTATATGACGTCGTTTGCAAACGCAATCCCAACGAGCCCGAATTCCAGCAGGCTGTCTATGAGGTGCTGGAATCGCTGGAGCCGGTCGTTGAGGCGGACCCGAGTTATGAAAAGGCCGGTGTGATCGAGCGCCTCGTGGAGCCGGAACGGTTTGTGCAGTTCCGTGTTCCCTGGGTAGACGATAACGGCAAGGTTCAGGTCAACCGCGGCTTCCGTGTTCAGTTCAATTCTGCAATCGGACCGTATAAGGGCGGCCTGCGTCTGCATCCGAGCGTCAATGCCTCTGTTATCAAGTTCCTGGGCTTTGAGCAGACCTTTAAAAACAGCCTGACCTCGCTGCCGATGGGCGGCGGCAAGGGCGGATCGGACTTTGATCCCAAGGGAAAATCCGACAATGAGATCATGCGTTTCTGCCAGAGCTTTATGACCGAGCTTGCACGGTATATTGGACCGGACACCGATGTTCCCGCGGGAGACATTGGCGTTGGCGCGCGTGAGATCGGATTCCTGTTTGGACAGTATAAGCGCATGCGCAACGAGTTCACCGGCGTTCTGACCGGTAAGGGTCTCGCTTATGGCGGCTCTCTTGCGCGCACTCAGGCGACCGGCTATGGCCTTTGCTATCTGACCCAGGAGATGCTCAAGGTCATGAAGAACGACAGCTTTACCGGCAAGCGGGTCGTCATCAGCGGTTCGGGCAACGTTGCGATTTATGCGGCGGAGAAGGCCACGGAACTTGGCGCGAAGGTTGTTACAATGTCGGATTCTTCGGGCTATGTTGTGGATGAAAACGGCATTAACCTCGATGTGATGAAGCAGATCAAGGAAGTGGAGCGCGCAAGAATCAGCGAGTACCCGAAACGGGTTCCGGGCGCGGTCTTTGTACCTGATTGCAAGCAGGTCTGGACGGTCAAGTGCGACATAGCGCTGCCCTGCGCGACCCAGAATGAGCTGGATGAGAACGGCGCAAAGGCGCTGGTTGCAAACGGTGTATTTGCGGTTGCGGAAGGCGCGAATATGCCCAGCACGCCGGAAGCGGTTGCGGTGTTCCAGAATGCGGGCGTGCTGTTTGCGCCGGCTAAGGCTGCAAACGCCGGCGGCGTAGCGACCTCCGGACTGGAAATGTGCCAGAACTCCATGCGCTACAGCTGGACCTTCGAAGAGGTCGATGCGAAGCTCAAGGACATCATGGTGAACATTTTCCACAACGCCTATGATGCTGCGGAGAAGTTCGGCATGAAGGGTAACCTGGTTGCAGGCGCCAATATCGCGGGCTTCCTGAAAGTTGCGGACGCGATGAAAGCGCAGGGCATCTGCTGAACTCAAAGATACGAAGGCATAAGGGAACAGCGGCTTTTTCCAATAAATAAGCAGGTGTCTCCTGGATAAATTAAACTGGAACCGGCGCAATTTTACATTGCGCCGGTTTTTTTGTGTTAAAATTTCAGGCCAAAGGAAACTGGATAAAAGCAGAGCAAATTCCTGTGCGAGAATAATCACCTGTATTGAGGTAAAGCGAGCGGGCTTGCGTTATTTTTTACTTCGGGTTAAGATAAAGCAATGACTATGCAATTATTTTTACGCGGCCGTCAGCAGGAGATCGAAATCACCCGCAAAAAGGGAATGAAGTCGATTCGTATGCGGGTAACTGACGCGGGGGAGATTCGGCTCAGTATCCCATATGGCCTGTCCCGCACGGCGGCAGAACAGTTTGTGCTCCAGCGAACCGAATGGCTGGAACAGGCGCTTGCGCGATTGGAACAGAAGGCGCCGCCAATGGCGCAGGAAAAGCTGGAAAATGGCGGAACCGTTCGAATCTTCGGCGCCGGATACGAGGTGTGCCGGCTGAAAAAAGCAGCCGAGCTTTTTCAAATCGATCATGCGGCCAGACGGCTGCTGATTTGTGTGCCGGAAGAGATGGATGAGGCGGAATTGCGCGTGCGGTTCGAAAAATGGTGGAAAGCGCAAAGCAATCTGCTTTTTTGCGGCTTATCGCAAAAGTATCTTCCGCTTTTTGCGGATTATGGTGTCGGGACGCCCCGAATCTCGGTCCGGCGAATGCAGTCCCGGTGGGGAAGCTGCAATGCGGCTGCTGGGCGAATCAGCTTGAATTACTATCTTATGCGCGCGCCGATGCCCGCAATCGAGTATATCGTGCTGCACGAACTGACCCATTTGATCAATCAAAGTCATAACCGGGAATTTTATGCATTTATTGCCCGGATAATGCCGGACTGGAAAGAAAGGCGGGCGCTGTTGGAAAATGAGCGCTGCTGCTGAAAAGGAGTGAAAAAACTTGGCGATTCACGAATCTGCGGAGAACTATCTGGAGTCTATTCTGTTGATCAAAAGGCGCAAAGGCGCTGTGCGGTCGATGGATATAGTAAATGATATGAATTTCTCCAAACCGAGCATCAGCGTGGCGATGAAGCGGCTGCGGGAGAGCGGACACATTGTGATGGACGAGCAGGGATATATTGAATTGACCGATGCCGGGCGGGAAATTGCTGAGCGGATTTATGCCCGTCACGAAACATTCGCACAGTTCCTGATGAAATTGGGCGTTAGTGAGAAGACGGCATATGAGGACGCATGCAAGATAGAACACGACGTCAGCGACGAAAGTTTTGCGAAGGTGTGCGAATTTATGGAAAAGTGGAAAAAGGCGCATGGCTGAGCATTTGCGACAATAAAAAAAGAGGGACGGTTGGGGTAACTTCCAATAAGACAGTATGAAAACATTACTGGCACAGGTTAGCTGCCGTACAGTCGTGCAACAAGTAAAACAGGCGATACTTGCTTTTTTGGTCGGCCATCGATCTGACTAATATAGTCTCGCAAAAATTACAAGCTCTGTTATAGACTAAGTTGGTCTGATTGCAAAAGGAAAGAGAGATAGATGATATTATGGCAAAACAAAAATACGCATTGAATCCAGGCGAAAAAATAGTGTACAAGACATCTTGTGTCCGTCATGGCTTTTGGGGAGCATATACTCATGCTCTGACAATCACAAATCAAAGTGTGATTTTGGAGAAATATGGAATGGTGAACAATTTCAAGGGAATCGAGAGGTTCGATTATCCTGTTATCAATCAAGCTATCCAAGGCGAAGCATCGAACGGCGAAAAGCAGTTAGAACTTTACATAGGTGGCAAGGTCGAAGATTTTGCATTGCAGTCTGGCGATGAAAATGAAATGAAGATTCTGGTTATGGCAATCAATGACCAAATGGGGCCCGATGCCGACTACTATGATTTTAACTATTATCAGAGTATTGTGACGGAAGCAAAAGATACCGACAGAATCTTGGAGCTTAGAGAAAAGGCACAAGAGGAGTATCCTGTGTCTGGTGGCTCTGGCTTAGAAATCGCCGGAGCTGCGGCAAAGAATTTGCTCAAGTCAGGGGACTTTAGTGTGAAAGGTGTCACAAAAGCTGTTACGAAAGCGGCAGGTAAGCAGAAGAAAAAAGGTATCTTCTCTGGCATGATGGATGAATTTCTTGATGATATTGGCATCAGAGACATTCAAGATGAGTTTACTGAAATAGGAAATGAGTTCAGAGAAGAATTTGGATTAAAAACCAAAATGACACACGCCGAAAGAAAAGAGCTTGAGGAGTTGGAGGAAAAACGCAGAAAGCTGGAAGTTCAGCGTCAGAAGAATGCAGCTTTTCAAGACAGAGTTACGCAGCAGAAAGCACGAATTGATGTTCAAAAAGGTAGAACGACAGAAACCCCTACGCAGAGTGCAGCATCTGCCAAAATGTCTGTCAAAGAACAGATGGAACTGTTACAGCAAATTAAGAATTTGCTGGATGCTGGCGTTCTGACACAAGAAGAATTTGAAAAGAAAAAGCAGGAAATTTTGAATAGTTAATTCAATTATGGATAAGAGCTCGGAGGTTAAGAGCAAGATTCTACCATGGGTCCAAATTTCGCCTATTACGCATTTTGCCCTCATGGAATCTTGTTGGGGAGCGCCTTCCCCAAACCCTACTATGTATGAAAAACGGGAAGCAACATGATTTAGGTCATGTGCTTCCCGTTTTTGTTATACTGTTTTATTGGACCGCTCTCTGATCCGCCCCTCTTTTTTGTCTTTTTCATCAAAAAGGATAAATTTGCCCGAACTTTAAACACTCGGCACAACGAACAGTGCGAAAAAGCTGCGCTTTGTGCCCGAAATCGATTTTATTTTTGTTCGACCCGCATGGCGCGCATGGCGTTGAGAATCGCGATTACCGCGACGCCAACGTCGGCGAACACGGCCTCCCACATGCTGGCGACGCCGACAGTGACAAGCAGAAGAGTGAGCAATTTGACGCCGAGCGCAAAGATGATATTTTCTTTGACAAGCCGCAGGGTTTTGCGCGCAATGCGTATGGCGGCGGCGAGCTTGCGGGGATCGTCGTCCATCAATACAATATCCGCGGCTTCAATGGCGGCATCCGATCCAAGCGCGCCCATTGCAACGCCGACATCAGCGCGCGCAAGGACGGGCGCGTCGTTGATGCCGTCCCCGACGAACACCAGCTTTTTGCCGCTTGTCTGACGGCTGAGCAGCTGTTCGACCTGCTCGACCTTGTTCTGAGGCAGCAGTTCAGCGCAAACCTCGTCCAGGCCAAGCTCAGCGGCAACCGCTTCGCCGACTTCGCGGGAGTCGCCGGTCAGCATAACCGTCTTTTGCACACCAGCTTTGCGAAGCAGGGCGATTGCCTGGGAAGATTCCGGTTTGACCTGATCGGAAATCCGGATGTGTCCGGCATACCGGCCGTCAATCGCCACATGGACAAGTGCGCCAGTGCAGCTGTCGTGCAGTGTGATGGGAATATCATTGAGCTTCATCAGTTTTTCGTTGCCGACAAGGACGGCGTGACCGTCCACCTCGGCACGAACGCCGCAGCCTGCGATTTCGTTAACCCGGCTGACTTTGGAGTCGTCCAGTTCATCCTTATATGCAGCGCGCAGGGAAAGAGAAATGGGGTGGTCGCTGTAGCATTCTGCGAGGGCTGCCAGCCGCAGCAGCTCCTTGCTTTCAAAATTGTCCGGATGAATCGCCGTAACCGAAAAACTGCCGCGCGTCAAGGTGCCGGTCTTATCAAAAACTACAGTATCCGCAGCGGCAAGGTCTTCCAGATGACTGCTGCCTTTTACCAGGATGCCGCATTTGGACGCACCGCCGATTCCGCCGAAAAAGCTGAGCGGTACCGAGATGACCAGTGCGCAGGGACAGGAAATGACCAGAAAACTCAGTGCGCGGGAAAGCCAAAGGCTCCAACCGGTTCCGGTGATTATCGGGGGCAGCAGCGCGAGCAGTACGGCGGCGATCACGACCGCGGGCGTATACCAGCGGGCGAAGCGGGTGATAAAAGCCTCGGTTTTGGCTTTTTTGCTGCTGGCGTTTTCCACCAGATCCAAAATCCGGGAAACCGTGGATTCCTCAAAGGGACGGGTTACCTCAACTTGCAGCATTCCTCCGCCATTGACGCATCCGCTGATAACACCATCCCCGGGCGCAACGTCGCGGGGCAGGCTTTCACCGGTCAGCGCCGCCGTATTGAGACTGGAACTGCCTTCACGCACTATTCCGTCCAAAGGAACCTTTTCGCCGGGTTTGATCAGAATCAGGTCACCCGGCCGGACCGACTGGGGCTCCACCGTCACCCATTCGCCGTCGCGCAGGAGATTGGCTGTATCCGGCCGGATATCCATCAATGCGGCGATGGAGCGACGGCTTTTGCCGACGGCAAGGGATTGGAACAGTTCACCAACCTGATAAAAGAGCATGACGGCTGCCGCTTCGGAATATTCCCCGATTGCCCAGGCGCCGATTGTCGCAAGGCTCATCAGAAAGTTTTCGTCAAAAACCTGCCCGTGCGCAATGTGAATCGCCGCGGTTTTCAGAACCTCCAGGCCCACAAGCAGATAGGCACAGACAAAAAGGACGAGACGCGGCCAGAAAAAACGTTCGGGGGTCAGCATTCCTGCCGCAAAAAACAAGGCGGCGGCAAGAATGCGGTAAAGCTCCTTTTTCTGTTTTTTGCTCATCTTATGATCTCACACTCCGGCTCGACTTTTTTGCAGATCGCAGCAGCTTGACGGAAAATTTCCTCGAACCGATCGTCCGGCGCTTCCAAAGTGAGCTTTTGGGTCATGAAATTAACCGACACGCCAAGAACACCGTCCAGTTTGGCAATGGCGTTTTCCATTTTTGCGGCGCAGTTCGCGCAATCCAGTTCTTCCAGCTTGAATGTCTTTTTCATTGCAAAATCATCCTTTCCCGTTTATTCGGTGATATGTTCGATGCCGCGGTCAATAATATCGCGGACATGGTCGTCGTCCAGAGAATAAAAGACGGTTTTTCCTTCCCGGCGAGACTTGACCAGCTTGCTTTGCTTCAGGGTTTTAAGCTGATGCGAAATGGCGGATTGGGTCATTCCAAGCACTTCAGCAATGTCGCAGACGCACATTTCCCGCTCCAGCGCATACAAAATCCGAATGCGGGTTGTATCGCCAAAAACCTTGAATAGATCTGCAAGGTCATACAAAAGCTCGTCATCGGGCATCGTGTTACGGACAAGCTCTACTACATCTGTATGCGTGTCCGGCGCATCACAGATTTCAGCGTGTTTGTTGTCGGCGGACATCAGATCAACCTTTCATATGAGCATTTGTTCATGTTTTCATGATAATTCATTGGAACTAATTTGTCAAGGGCGGTATTGCATTTTTTTCGGGTAGCATTTTGGAAAAGGAAAAATTGTCCGGACGGTCGTCGGGCACGAACAGGTCCTTACAGAGAATGCCTTATGCAGCTGCTTTTAAAAGGATGCAGAACCTTTTTAATCTAATATGCCGTGATGAATTTTCTTTCTCAGGGCGGTCTTGCCAATGCTTTTGAATGTTTAAGAAATAAGACTTCTCTTCAATCTTTTACTGAATCAGGGAGCTGTTTCATTAACAAAAATATTTTTATCGTAACCCATTCAGACCGGGAATTTTACATGGCTGTTCGGCGGCAGATAAAAAACTGCCCGGAAGCGTCGCTTCCGGGCAGTTTTCAATTTGTTTCATCAGCCTGCGTTTTGGTTTTCGCTGGGGACATTTTCGGTCAGTTCAACGTCTACGGTGAGCATTTTTCCTTCCCGTATGACCTGAATTTCGATCGTGTCGCCGACAGCGTATTCTTCAATAGCGGTGGTGACATCGCTGGTGGAAGAAACAGCGTTTCCGTTTACGCTGACGATGCAGTCGCCCACCTGCAGACCGGCTTTGTCTGCGCCGAGTCCTTCGGTGATGGACACGATATAAACGCCGTAACGGTCAACGCCGTACTGATAGGCGGTCTGGGCGTCGTTGATTTCCAGAACCGACAGGCCCATGATCGGGCGGCCGGTCACATAGCCGTTATTGATGATTTCGTTGACAACCTCTTTAACCGTATCGACAGGGATTGCAAATCCAAGTCCGTCGATCGAGCTGTCGCTTCCCGCGGCGGAGTCGGTCGGCTTTGCATTGACGATGCCGATCAGTTCGCCATAAGTGTTGAAAAGGCCGCCGCCGGAGTTGCCGGGGTTAATTGCGGCGCTGGTTTGCAGCAGGGTCATGGTCTGATTCTCAACCAGGATCTCACGGTCAAGCGCGCTGACAATACCGTCCGTCACCGTGCCGCCCAGCGAACCGAGCGGGTTGCCGATCGCGATAACATAGTCGCCGACCTTAACGTCGTCCGAGTTGCCGAATACTGCCGGGGTCAAATCGTTGGCGTCGATCTTGATAACGGCGAGATCGCTCTTGCTGTCGGTGCCGACAATCGTTGCGTCATAGGTGTCCCCGTTATAAAGGGTGACCTTGATGTTGTTCGCGCCGTTGATGACGTGATTGTTGGTGATAATATAACCGTCTGCGCGGGCAATGACTCCGCTGCCTGCGCCCTGGGTCACATACTGGCCGAAGAAGTTGCTGGTCGTCACCGATTCGGTGGTAATTTCAACAACGCTGACCTTGGTCGCGTCGACAACCGAAGAAAGGCTGGTTACCGGCTGGGTGCTGGTGGTGTCGGTGTGCAGCGGCGCTTCGATCAGAGAATTTTGACCTTCCTGCTCGCCTGCGGTTTCAACGGGGAACCAGCGATTTGCGGCATAGGCGCCAAAGAATCCGCAGCACAGAGAGAGAACTATGCACACGGCGAACACAGCGACCATTGCGCCGTGCCTGCGCGGTTTGCGCGGGCGCTCAGGCGGATTGGTCGGCGAACCGTAAAGCGGTTTTTGCGCATAAGGGGAAGCAGAGGAGGATTCCTGTGCGAAATTTTGCTGCGCACGTCTGGCTGCTTCGTCCGGATCATAGGGCGGAAGCTGATTCTGCGTTGTATTCTGTTCAGGCTGCTCACCGGCAGGCTGAATTTCACTTTCCCAATAATTTGCCATACATTATTACCTCTTTCCTTTAACATAAACGAAACTTTATTTTCGCCCGGCGCTCCAAAAGGCAAGGCCTGGAAATGCCGAAACACAGGGAGCAATTTTGTTGCACTTACCTATAGGATACCATGATATGTGGTGCTATACTTGACGGAGAACGGATTATTTTGTTTTGGAACCGTTCTTCTTTGGTATGTCTGTATTAAAACAGATGATTCTGAAATGATTCTTAAAGGAGCTGAAAAAATGTTTGGCTGGATTCTTCTTGCTGCGGTCGGCGCTTTTTTAGCGGTTTTGCTTGTAAGGACCCTGCGATTCCGCCCGGCAGACAGGACTGCTGTTGCTGCGCAGCCGGTTGAGCTGGATGGTGATCGTGTGGTGGACTCGCTTGCGCGGATGGTTCGGTGCAAAACTGTGAGTTATCGGGATAAGGCGCTTGTGGATGAGCGGGAATTTGAAAAATTCCGTGCGCTTCTTGCTGAGCGTTATCCGAATGTGCATCGTGTCTGCGAGCTGGAGAGGATCGGGGATTCCGGCCTTTTGTACCGCTGGCCGGGAAAAAATTCCGGGGCGCCGTCGGTGCTGATGGCGCATTATGACGTTGTGCCGGCAGACGAGCCCGCATGGCAAAAGCCGCCCTTTGCAGGAGTGATCGAGGACGGCGTATTGTGGGGACGCGGAACGCTGGACACCAAAGGAACCCTTTGCGGCATAATGGAGGCGGCCGAACATCTGATCGGGCAGGGATTTGCGCCGCAGCAGGATGTTTATTTCACCTTCGCGGGTGATGAGGAAATCGCCGGGGTAAATGCGCCGGCAATTGTGGACGAACTGGAAAAACGCGGTGTGCATCCCGAACTGGTGGTCGACGAGGGGGGCGCGGTAGTTGAGGGCGTTTTCCCGGGCGTGAAAGAAAAATGCGCATTGATCGGAATTGCGGAAAAGGGGATGATGGACGTCTCCTTTACCATCCGCAGCGCGGGCGGCCATGCATCTGCACCGCCGGCGCATGGCCCGGTCGGACGTCTCGCAAAAGCGGTTTGCCGTGTGGAGAACCACCCGTTCCCGGCCCGGTTAAGCGAGCCGATCGCACAGATGTTTGATACCCTCGGAAGATATTCCGGTTTTGCCATGCGGCTGGTTTTTGCAAATCTGTGGTGTTTTCTTCCGCTGCTCAATCGGATCTGCCGAAAATCCGGCGGCGAGCTGAACGCGATGATGCGCACTACCTGCGCTTTTACCCAGATGCAGGGAAGCAGCGCGAGCAATGTGCTGCCGCCTCAGGCGAGGGTCAGCGCAAATTTGCGGCTGATGAGCGGTGACACGATAGACAGCGCGCTGGATTACCTGCGCAGTACCGTTAACGATCCTGATATTGAGGTGCAGCTGCTGCACGGCATGAACCCCTCGGCCGTAAGCCGAACAGATTCCAAAGGGTGGGAAAAGTTGTGCACGGCGATCGGCCAGACTTGGAGTGACGCAATAATTTCTCCGTATCTGATGCTGCAATGCAGCGATTCGCGTCATTTTTGCCGAATTTCGGACAAGGTAATGCGCTTTTCGGCAATGGAACTGACCAAGGAAGAGCGGGCCACAATACATGCAAACGATGAGCGGGTACCGGTGGAAAAGGCGGTTAAAGCGGCCGAGTTTTTTGCCCGCTTGATGATGCAGCTGTAAGTCAGTTTCCTTTATAATTTGATATACTTATTAAAAAGAGCCGCAGAACGCGGCTCTTTTTTCATTTTGTGTTGTAGGAAACAGGGCGAAACAGCAAGGCTAAAGCGCAAGCGCTGTGAATGCGGCGGGAAATTTGTTGCATGTATCCAACCCACAGCTGAACAATCCTTTGCGGCCGATGCATGTGTGCTTGCTGATGCAATGATTTCCCGTGCATTTTTAACTTTGAGATTGATTCTCCGGTTCGCGTATTTGAATTGGGCTAATTGATAAGAAATGAAATCGGGATTGTGGGTCGAAAAGTCCCGTCTAAATGAACAGAATAAATGCGAATGGCATAATTTGGCGAAGAAATGTGACACGCCATCTGGCTTTGACGGCCATGGTATCAGAAAAAAGAGATCACGCAGGCCCCACTAAAAGGCGCAGAATAATGCGGCTTTCGGCGCGGACGTATTCGGAGTAAAAACCAGATGGACAGTTCTGAGTACGGTGGCATGATTTATTTGATAATTAACCACTCGTCTTCTTGTTATCTGTTAATCCCAGAATGTAATCGACGCTAACGCCGTGACAGCGGGAAAGGTCGATCAAAATAGCGGTAGGTATATCGCGTTGGCCCAGTTCATAGTTGCTGTAAGCCTGCTGTGAGCAATGCAGAATCTCAGCCATCTGCGCCTGGGTCAGGTCGCGATCTTCGCGCAGCTCCCTTATACGTCTATATACTGCCACCAGCCTATCACCTCAAGTTTAGTGTAGGTCTCAAGGCTTTCGCTTATTGACTTTAACAACAAAATGCAGTAAACTGATTCAAAAAATTAAATGCCATTGTCTGTATATTGTCCGCTGAGATGGGATAAAAACGAATATAATTACTGGAAATTTCATCCAAATTGCCGTTTGTGGCATAAATTCGGCGAAATTTGACATACTTTTTCAAATTTCTTCTTGTAAAAGATTGTCAGCTTGTATATTATACGAAGTATAGTTCGTACATTGGAAGGGGAACAGTGAATGGAGGAGCGGTACTGTTGTTTCATTGGTGATGGTGTGCCTCAAGGAGAAAAAACAGCAGAAATCCGTAGAATGGTTACATGTGAATTGTGCAAGATCGGATCGGAAAGCAGAATTGTCTGTTTGATGGGTGATTTGTCAGCGTTTGAAGAGACGATAAAGGAAACGGTGCAGGAACTGTCTGAAAAAATACCCGGTATCCGTGTCGAAAACAGAAAAGGGCTTGGCGAACAGGAAAAGATGGATCTAATTCAAAGGTGCCAGTATTGTTTTTGCTATCTGCCGCAGGAAGGCTGCTATCAGGATCCGATGGTGCGCTGGGCGTTGAAACAGAATGTTGGCTTAATTCCGATTGGAGAAAATTGAGATGAATAAAGCCCGGTCGTCAGTTTGACGGCCGGGCTTTTTGCTGCCAGGCAAGGCAGCTAGTCCTTTTGAGGTAAATCTTCTTTTGAAGGCGGATTGACAAGATGCCGAGACTGGCCCGGTTCTTTGGAAACGCTGTCCTCCCCGGTCACTACCTGTATCGCATGCGGGCAGTTTTTGATCTCTACTTCGGTAAAGGCGCCGCCGCTCTCGCCGTCCACTGTCCAGGCAATCGGCTCCGAACAGGTTACCTTTGCCCATCGCGTCGAGATGACCCGCAGAAAATCGGACTGTGCCTGTTTGGCGGTTTCAAAATTCATAAGAATGTTCAATACGGCCTGTGCATCATGCAGGTTGCGCGGCACCTTGACAAGGGTGATTTCCAGCAGCCCGTCGTCCAGCTTGGCGTCGGCAAAGGCGGTTCGGATGCCGGCGACCGAAACCGTATTGGAAAACAGGCCGACGATATAGTCATCCTCGATCGGATCGCCGCCCTCATACTCCACGCGGACGTGGTAGCTGCGCAGGGTGCCCAGGCGTTTGGCGCCCTCCAGGACATAAGCGACGGCGCCGAGAATGTTTTTTGCGTTTTGCGGCGTTTCATAGGTGACGTCGGTGAAAATGCCAAATGCCGCGACATAGGTAAAATAGCGCCCATTGAAGCAGCCGACGTCAATATTAAACAGATGATCGGAGGCTGCGACTTTGGCCGCTTTATTCATATTGAAAGGAATGTGAAGAGTGTAGGCGTAATCGTTGGTGGTGCCGGCCGGAATCATCCCGAGTTCCGGACGTTTGCCCTCAAGCCGCATCAAACCGTTCAGCGTCTCGTTGACGGTGCCGTCGCCGCCGCAGCAAACTACCCGATCAAATCGATGAGCGTTGCGCGCGACATATTCCGTGGCGTCTCCGGTGCCCTGTGTCGTATAAATCTCCACTTTATAGCCGGCCTTGATAAATGTGTCGGCGATCATTACGCCGCGGGAACGAATCTCCGCCCGTCCGGAATAGGGATTGATGACAAAGAGAAGAGATTTGTTCACGAAAGTTTCACCGACCCTTTCAAGTTGATTTCAGCTTCAGATGTAAAATAAAACGCGCAGCTTCGATTGTCTGCGCTGTCTTTTTCTGCTATAATCTACAGGACAGCCGTAATTCTATGGTGAAGCGCTTTTAAAAGCGCCGTTTCAGGCTGCGAATACAAGGTATTATATACGATTCTTCGGAATTTTACAAACTGCCGAAAAACGCAATAAGGAGAGATTATGGAACAGCAGAATAATGAGTTCAGCCCGATCGATTTCGAGGCGGAGCAGCAGCCGGAACAGCAGCCGGCTGCGCAGGAGGTAAAAAAACCGAAAAAGAAGAAGGGAATGTCCTGGCTGCTTGGCATCATTGCGGGCGCAGCAGTGGTTGCTCTCGCGGTGCTGTGCGTCAGTATTTTTGCGCCGGACTGGTTCAATCGCGTGTTCAAAAGCACCCCGCTTACCCGCGCAGACGAGACGGTCATGACCATCGGCGGATATCCCATTTCCGTGATGGAATATAATCATTATCTGTACCCCGTCCGGATGGAGTATGAGGGCGATGACCCCACCTATTGGAAAACCCATCTGGAAGAGGGAGAGAACATCAAGAACCAGGCGCTTGAGATGTTCAGAGATAACTGCGCCATGCTGCAATGGGCAAAAGATGTCGGCATTGAGCTGACCGATGAGGAACGCGAAGAGGTGCGGCAGACCATTGAGCAGGTCAAATCAAGCTATGAGACGGAAGCTGATTTTTATGCCGCGCTGGAAGAGAATTACCTGACCGTTGAACTCTATCAGAAGATTTATGAAGACAGCATGATTTACAACAAGCTGTACGAATATGTCTTTACCCAAAGCGATATGAAAGAGGTTACCGACGAAGAACTTGCAGCGTATGCCGAGGAAAACGGCTATCTCGGTGCAAAACACATTCTTTTTGCGACGACCGGCGATGAGACCGCGGATGCTGAAAAGCTGGCGCTTGCTGAAGATGTACTGGCACAGCTGCAGGCGGGTGCGGACTTTGATACCCTTATGATGGAATATACTGAAGATCCCGGTATCACCTATTATCCTTCGGGTTACACCTTCACAGATGGTGAGATGGTCGCTGAATTTGAGCAGGCGGTCAAAGAACTGGGCGTTGGTGAAATGAGCGGTATTGTACAGTCGCCGAACGGCTATCATATTATTCTGCGTGTTGCGCCGGATACGACCACCATGACCGACGGCGTAATCCAGCAGCGGGCGGCGGCAAAAATTGATGAGTACCGCGAGGCGATGCAGGTGGAATATGGCCGCGGTTATGATCTGATCACGCTGGATCAGACTTTCTGGAACTATCCTGCGGCTGCGGATGAGACGCCTGCTCAGGAGGATGCGGCGCAGAACGGTTCTTCCGAGACCCAGGAAACAGAGGAACAGACACAGGACGCTGCCTGAGGACAAAACCGAAAATAACAATTGCCGCTGCGTGGGCTTACGGCCCGCGCGGCGGCTTGCGTATATCTTCCGGTGTTTAAGTAAAAGGTCTGGCGGCCAAAGGCTGTGGGAAGCCGGGCCAAAGCGGAAAGACTTTATATTGATCCTATCAAATGCAGAATAATCCGGCTGCGTTTGCGCGGTGAGAAAAAAACGGCGCGTGATATAAGACGCGCGGAAAGGCGTAAAAATGAAACATACCTTCCCGAAAATCGATCTGCATTGCCATCTGGACGGGGCAATATCCCCCGAAACAATGTTCGAACTGGCACAGGAACGGCATCTGGAATTACCCGCCGACAGCCCGGAAACGCTGCGGCCTTTTATTGTTTGTGACCCGCAATGCCGCAGCGTCAACGAATACCTCACCAAATTTGAGCTGCCGACAAAGGTTCTGCAGGATCGTGAAGCGCTAGCGAGGGTTGCTTATGAACTGGTGCTGCGCAGCGAGAAACAGGGATTGGGTTATCTGGAACTGCGCTTTGCGCCGCAGCTGCATACGCGTAAGGGCATGAGCCAGCGAGAGGCAGTGGAGGCGGTGGAGGACGGCGTGCGCATCGCGCTGAAACAGTGCCGCTCGCTGCGTGCCGGGATTTTGCTGTGTGCGATGTGCATCGGGCAGGCGTCGGATAACCGGCAGGCTAATCTGGAAACGGTGCGCCTTGCGGACAGCTGCCGCAGCGACCTTGTGCGGGGCTTTGATCTCGCGGGCGCAGAGGGGCTTTGCGCGCTTTCGGATTTCGGCGAGCTGTTTGCAATCGCGCGGCAAGCCGGCGTGCCTTTCACCTGTCACGCCGGAGACAGCCAGGGCCCGGAAACGGTCCGGACGGCAATTCTGGATTTCGGCGCGTCACGCATTGGGCACGGCCATCATATTTTTGAGGATAAAGAGCTTTGCGGGATCGCCGCAGAGCGGGGCGTAACGCTGGAGATCTGTCTGACCAGCAATGTGCAGTGCGAAACCCGTCCGTCTTATGAAGCGCACCCTGCCAAGGCGCTGCTGGACATGGGCGTGCGGGTGACTCTGAATACAGATAACCCGATTATTGCGGGTGTTACCTTGGACAGCGAATATGATCTGGCACTTGCCCGGTGCGGATTCGAAGAAACCGATCTGCTTCGTATGAACCGGATTGCGGCGCAGGCTGCCTTTATGGAAGGGCCGGAAAGGGAGACGCTTCTGCGCAGATTGGATGAAGCGGGGGAATAGCTGTGGAAAGAAATGATTTCGGGTGGTATAAAGAGAAGATAAAGCCGGGAATTTACCGCCATTTTAAAGGAAACCGGTACGAGGTGCTTGAAATTGCGCGGCACAGCGAAACCGGCGAACCCATGGTCGTTTACCGGGCGCTGTACGGCGAACGGGGACTTTGGGTGCGCCCGGCGGAAATGTGGTGTGAAACGGTTGAGCGCGACGGCAGGCGCTATATCCGCTTTACTGCGGAGGAATTGCCGCAATCAGAAGAACCAGAGAAAAGCGAAGTGTAAGAAAAGAATGACCGAAGCATTGCTGAAATGGTATAATAAAAAGAACCCCAACGCAGACCGGGAGTCCGTCGGCTCCTTTGCCGGCACGGTCGGACTTGGGTGCAATGTCCTCCTTTTTGGATTCAAGCTGGCTGTTGGACTGTTCAGCGGCAGCGTGTCCATTATTGCGGACGCTGTCAACAACCTGTCCGATGCGGGCGCATCCATCGTAACCATGCTGGGATTCCGGCTTGCAAGAAAACCGGCAGACCGCGAACACCCCTTCGGCCACTCCAGAGTGGAGAATCTCGCCGGGGCGGTTATTGCGCTGGTGATTTTGCTGCTGGGCGGCGAATTGCTGAAAAATTCGGTGGAAAAGATCATTTCGCCGGACGCGGTCAGCTTTTCGGCGGCGGTATTCGTGGTGCTGGCAGGATCGGTTGCGATCAAGCTTTGGATGATGCTGTTTTACCGGCGTGCGGCTGCGAGCGTCGACTCGCCGACCCTGCTGGCGGCGTCAGATGACAGCCGCAATGACATAGTGGCGACCGGCGCTGTGTTGCTGGGCGCGATAGTGCAGGCGGTTTTTCAGATTCGGATCGACGGCTGGGCCGGCGCTGTGGTTGCCGTGTTTATTCTGGTTTCCGGTTTTGGTATCCTTCGCGATGCACTCAGTCCGCTGCTTGGCGAGGCGCCCAGCGCGGAATTGATGCAGGCGCTGGAAGAAAAGATCCGCGGCTATGACGGCGTGCTTGGGCTGCATGATCTGATGGTGCATTCCTATGGCCCGGAGCACAAATTTGCAACGGCACATGTTGAGATGAGCGCTGCACAGGACCCGATGTATGCCCATGGGATTCTGGATAATATCGAGCGGGAGGTCGAGCGGGAGCTCGGCGTCAAGCTGGTGATCCACCTTGATCCGGTCGAGACGGACGATGCGGCGCTCAACCAGGTTCGGGAGAAACTGGACGCGGGCGTGCGGGAGATCGATCCCTGTTTGTCTATTCATGATCTTCGCATGGCACGCACCCATGACCATACAAACCTGTTTTTTGACGTGGCGGTTCCGAGCGATTACCGCGCAGACAGCGATCAGCTGCGCCGTTTTGTAGAGCAGAAGGTGCGGGAGATCGACCCGTCTTATTACCCGGTAATCGAGATTGACCGCAATTATCATGCAAGCATAGAGGAATAGCAAAATGGCCGGCTGGAATCCCTGGCACGGATGCCATAAAAAGAGCGAAGGCTGCGCGAACTGTTATGTTTACCGCATCGATGCAAAGCATGGACGGGACAGCAGCGTCGTGCAGCGCACGGCCGAGTTTGATCTTCCGGTCCGCCGAGGAAGGGACGGCAACTACAAAATTGCGCCCGGAGAGCTGGTCTGGACCTGTTTCAGCTCGGATTTTCTGGTGGAAGACGCGGATATCTGGCGCAGCGAAGCTTGGGATATGATTCGCGAGCGGCGGGATCTCGAATTTTTGTTTCTGACAAAACGCCCGGAACGCATTGCGCAATGCGTTCCTTCGGATTGGGGAGAGGGCTGGCCGAATGTCACGATTGGCTGCACCGTGGAGAACCAGAAACGCGCACAGGAGCGGATGCCGGTGTTTTTGGAAGCGCCGGTCCGCCGCAAAATACTCTGCTGTGAACCGCTGCTCGGTCCGGTGGATCTGTCCCGATGGCTGGGACCGTGGATTGATCGGCTGATTGCCGGCGGGGAAAGCGGCGAACAGGCGCGCGTGTGCGATTACAGCTGGATACTTTCGCTCCGGGCACAGTGCAATCGTGCAGGAGTGGGTTTTTATTTCAAACAGACGGGGGCGAATTTCTGCAAAGACGGTAAACTCTACCGCATTCGCCGCAAGGATCAGCATACCCAGGCCCTCAGGGCCGGTATAAATACAGTAGAATAAATAAGAAAACAAGGTGACTGGAAAGGAAGGGAAAACTTTATGGACCCTGCGTCATTACTGGTATCTGCCGTGCTTGCAGCGGCCGCGCTTTGGTCGCTGTGGATGATTCTGCGCCGCAAAAGGACGGCGGCAAATCGATGCAGAATTGCAAAACTGCTGCAAATGCAGGAAAACGGCGAACAGGAATGAAAAGCGAGGCATATGTCTATATTTTGCGCTGTGCGGACGGAAGTCTTTATACGGGCTGGACGAATAACCCGGCAAGGCGGCTCGCAGCGCATAATGCCGGAACGGCAAGCCGCTGCACCAGAGCGCGCCGTCCGGTGGAGATGATCTATCTGGAAGAGAGGGCCGACCGCGCGGACGCACTGCGCCGGGAAGCACAGATCAAGCGGCTGAACCGCGCGCAGAAGCTGGCCCTGATTGACGCCGCGCAATCCGCACCGGACGCGCAGACCGTCGTGCCCAAGGGCCCGCAGGCGCTTTTGAACAGTGAATTTTAAAAAGTGTTTTGCGGCGATCAATTTTCAGCCTTGATTTTATGTAAACGGCGCCGGGAACCAGGCCGCAGGCAGAGCGTCTGCGGCCTGGTTCCCGGCAGGATTTAAAAACCGGAAAGGACGGGTAATCAATATGAGCTATATTCCCTCAGTTGAGCAGGCGCGTGAGATCATGCAGCGCTATAACCAGGAGGATTTTCACCGCCGCCACGCGGAAATTGTGTCCGGCGTGATGGGCTGGTTTGCGCAGAGTTATGATCTGGAGAATGTCGAGTACTGGAAAGCGGTCGGCATGCTGCACGATCTTGATTTTGAGCAGTATCCTGAGGAACACTGCGTCAAAGAAGGGCAGATCATGCGGGAACTCGATCTGGACGAAAGCCTGATCCGCGCCTGTGTCAGTCATGGCTGGGGCATGACCGGCGTTCAGGTCGAGCCCGAACGGATGATGGAAAAGGTTCTGTTTGCAACCGACGAGCTGACCGGCCTGATCGGCGCGGCGGCGATTATGCGTCCTTCCAGAAGCGTTGCGGATATTGAGCTCAAATCGGTCAAGAAAAAATTCAAAGACAAGAAGTTCGCCGCCGGCTGCTCGCGGGAAGTGATTGCGCAGGGCGCCCAGATGATGGGCGTGGAGCTGGACGAGCTGATTGAAAAAACGATCCTTGCGATGCGTTCGCTGATGGGGACGATGGAGATCTGATTGCGGATGAGTGAACTGAAAAAGGATGAACATAATCTGAAGCGCAACCTGCTGTTCAACACAGCGGGTTCGATGTTTTATTTTATCTGTCAGTGGCTGATTACCGGTTTACTCGTAGAACGTTTGGCGGGAGTCTATAATGCAGGATTGCTGGCGACGGCCATGACGGTCACCAATGTGTTTTTGACCCTCGCTTCCTACGGCATGCGCACCTATCAGGTGTCGGATGCGAAGGAGCGGTTTTCCAACAGCGTGTATATTGCTTCGCGGGTCGTAACGATCGCGGCGGCGGTGCTGCTCTGCGCGGGATATACAATGGTCATCGGCTATGGCGCAGAGCAGGCGATCTGTATTTACATCTATCTGTTTTATAAGCTGCTGGAATCCTTGACCGACGTTTTTCACGGCTGCGCGCAGAAAAAGGACCGAATGGATGTTATCGGCATTTCCTATGCGGTTCGCGGTTTGCTGAGTGTTGCGGCATTTTCATTGGGCCTTTATTTAACCCAAAGTCTGATTCTCGCGCTCGTGTTGATGACGGCGCTTTGTTATGGATTCAGTTTCTGGTATGACATCCTGCGGACCCGGCTATTCTACCTGCCGCTGGAACGTCCGCAGGCATCCCGTGTCGGCGCGCTGCTTTGGGAGTGTGCGCCGCTTGCGGTATATGTATTTTTGAATACGGCCGCGGCGTCGGTGCCGAAACTGATGCTGGAACGGATGATGGGAACAAACGAGATTGGCATTTACAATCTGGTCAATTCTCCGGTGCTGATTCTGCAAGTCGGCGTGACCTATCTGTTTTCCCCATTTATCACCATGTTTACCGAGAAGCTGAACAACGGTGACCGCAGAGGATTTAAAAAGCTCGCGGCTTTGATAACGCTGGGGGTGTTCGGCGTGGGCGTGCTGGGAATTGCCGGCGTGCTGTTGCTGGGCAAATGGGGACTGGCGCTGCTTTATGGTCAGGACATGGTAGCTTACAGCCCGCTGCTTGTGCCGATGGTGGTGTGCACCGTGTTTACCTCCTTATCCTTGTTTTATTGCATGCTTTTGACTGTGCTTCGCGAGATGCGCGGTCTGATCGGGGCGAATTTGATCGGTATTCTGGTCAGTCTTCTGATCAGCAGACCGCTTATTGCCCGCTATGAAATGTTCGGAACCTCCTATGCAACTATACTTGCGCTTATCGTGCAATGCGTCGCGCTGGCTGTATTTGGGTTATTAGCCCTTAACAAAGCAAAAAAATGAGTGTGCCGCCTGTGCGCTCGGTTTTGCGAAGATTGGAAAAACGGAATCGTGAATGAAAACACAACCCCTTCCGCTGAACTGTCAGGGAAGGGGTTGTGTTGTGCGCGCCCGATTTTCGACGCAAGACAAACGAGCGGTTCAGCCTTAAGGATTAAAGGCATTTCTTTATTAAGCGTCGATTGAAACAGGGCATGTCGGAAATTGTTCAGTTTAAAGTAGCGCATGCTCGAAGAAAAAAGCCATGGGAAAAGGAAAGAAAATGCGGGAAATGGATTTCTGGTGTTCTTCGCTGAAACTGTATGCGAACACTTGGGGATTTAACCATGGGAACTGATTGCGCAATACAGGCCGAAGAAGTTAAAGGCTGTCCGGTTGTTCTGGGAGATTCTGATGCAAATTAATCTGTGCGCCGAACCGCCCCGGGGAATCCGAACAGGGAGTATGCAGGGAGAGAAAAAGCGAAAAAGGGGCGGATTTGCGACACGCACGGAGAAGTTGAAAAAAGAAGGAAAAAAGTGTTGACATGAGGGGGGCGAGTCTGTATAATCAATCATGCACCTCAGCCGAGGGGCCGCTCGCTAAGAGCGCTAAGGACCTTGAAAATTAAACGATACAGAAGCTTGAAAGACCCTTGTTAATTGGCTCCAGGCCCCGAGAAATCGGGCGTTTGAGAGCAGCCGGAGAGAGACCGGCGAAGGTAAAGACAGGACGTCAGAGATGATGTTCTGAGCAGATTTGGACGAGCTGTAAAAAGCTTGTTTAGATACAAACTATTAAGAGTTTGATCCTGGCTCAGGACGAACGCTGGCGGCGCGCCTAACACATGCAAGTCGAACGGAGAGGTTCTTCTGAA
>CALWZE010000006.1 GCA_944385925.1 uncultured Clostridia bacterium | reverse complement strand
CGCAGTTTTCCGGTCCTCTTTCTTTGCACCTTTAAATCGCGAACTCGTATGCTTCTGTTTTCAAAATCGCAAAAATACTATTTGTAAATTTATCGATGAAGATTACGAAACGGTTTTAAATGCGGATTTCGCTTCTATAGGCAGCATCGTTATAGAATAATTATTTTCAGCCTGTTTTTCATTCAGCTGCTTTGCTTGAGATTTTACGGCGCTGAACGATAGAATTTCCGTGAAATTAAACTTGCTGAATAAACCAGCAAATGAATTGCAGCTCTTTTACAATGCGCACAAAAAGGCTCGTCTACTTAAAGCAGACGGGCCTTTTGTACTGTGTTCAGAAATACAACCTGTGTTATCTGTACCGGAAACCTGATAGCTGCAAATCCAAACCGTGTAACCAGGTGGGTCTCTTTTCTTGCCGCATCGTTTCAGACACAATCAGATAACGCTCAGCGCTGAACACGACCGGAGGCGTTTCCGCTTGCAAGCGCCTCGACCTCCGCCACACTCATCATGTTAAAATCGTGCTCGACGGAGTGTTTCAAGCAGGAAGCGGCAACCGCAAAATTAATCGCTTCCTGATCGCTTTTCCCTTCAAGCAGGGCGTAGATTAACCCGCCGCCAAAGCTGTCTCCGCCGCCAACACGGTCCACGATATGCACGCGGTAGGTCGGCGAAAAGTATGCCTGTCCGTCCGCATAGAGCATGCCGGCCCAATCATTATCGGTCGCCGAAATGCTGCCGCGAAGGGTAAAAGCCACTTTTTTGAATCCGAACCGCTGACACAGCTGCTCCGCGACCGAGACGTATCCCTGATGGTCCAGCTTTCCGCTGTTGATATCAGTGTTTGCCGCTTCAATTCCAAACACATCCTTGGCGTCCTCTTCGTTGGCGATGCAGACGTCCACATATGGCATTAAACCGGACATCACCTTTTCCGCCTGTTCACTTGTCCAGAGTTTTTTGCGGAAATTCAAGTCGCAGCTGATCTGCACGCCCATTTCCTTTGCCGTGCGGCAGGCGTCCATGCAGATTTCAGGCAGTTCCCCGCCAAGCGCAGGGGTAATGCCGGTCCAGTGGAACCAGTCTGCATTTTCAAAAATCTTCTTCCAGTCGAAATCCGTGCGGCTTGCCAGCGCGATTGCCGAGTTTTCCCGATCATAAATAACCTTGGAAGCCCGCTGTGACGCGCCTTTTTCACAGAAAAACACACCGAGCCTTTTTCCGCCGCGCACAATCAGGGAGGTGTCCACTCCGTACTGGCGCAGCGCATTGACCGCGCACTGCCCTACCTCGTGGGCCGGCAGCTTGGTTACAAAAGCGGCGTCTATTCCATAATTGGCAAGCGAGACCGCCGCATTCGCTTCGCCGCCGGCAAAAGTCGCCTCAAGGCGCTGTGCCTGAACCAGCCGCAGATAGCCCTCCGGATTCAGGCGCATCATGATTTCTCCAAAAGTAATTACCCGCTTCATGCGTTTCTCCTTTTATTTGGAATGTACAGACTGGGTCTAGCCCCGTTTTTCCTGTAAAGTCATTGCGGTTTGCGCCGGAAAATCTGCCCGCGTCTTTTTTGGATGATCGCTTTATCCACAGATCTTCCCGGGGCCATAAAGTGGAATTCCCGCAGCGGCCATACACAAAAACGGTGCAATACCTGTTGTCCTCTTTGCGAAAAGATGGCTGCTAAAAAGGAACGGAAATGTTTCCGTTCCTCTTCAGTTTATTTTTTCTTGCCCAAATAAGCGTTGATGACCTTTTCATCGTACATGAGTTCTTTTGCCGTTCCCTCGATCTCGATTTTCCCCTGATTGATCACGTAAGCATAATCCGAGATACTCAGCGCCATGCGTGCATTTTGCTCAACCATCAGGATCGGCATGCCCTCATTGTTGATCTCAACAATCTTTTCAAAGAGTTCCTCAATAACCATCGGCGCAAGGCCCATGGAAGGCTCATCCAGAAGCAGCACTTTCGGTTTGCCCATCAGCGCGCGGCCGATGGCAAGCATCTGCTGTTCGCCGCCCGACAGGCTCCAGGAAAGCTGATCCTTTCTCTCTGCAAGGCGCGGGAACATGGAGTACACATAGTCAAAAAGCTCCTTGTTATCCCGCTTGCCGAAAAATCCGCACCAGTTGATGCAGCCGACTTCGAGGTTTTCCTCAACCGTCAGGCCGGGGAAAACGTGGCGTCCCTCCGGGACATGCAGTATACCGCTTTTGGCGATATGCGCCGGTTTGGCGTCAATAATGTTCTCGCCGTTGAACTCGATGAGTCCCGTGCGGTGGGTCATTCCGGAAATCGACTTGAGCAGCGAAGTTTTTCCGGCGCCATTGGAACCGATCAGGCAGACAATGCTTTTGTCATTGACTTCCACGTCGATTCCCTTGAGCGCCTCGATGGGCCCGTAATAGGCGTGAAGATTCTTGATTTTAAGCATTTTTCTCTCTCCCCAGATAGGCGGCAATGACCTCTTCGTTGGCCGACACTTCGTCCGGCACACCGCAGGCAATCACCTGGCCGAAATTCAGCACCGTGATATTGTCGCAAACATTCATAATCATATCCATCGCGTGCTCGATCAGGACGATGCCGATCCCGCGCTCTTTCGCCGCGATTTGCAGCAGCTTTACCGCGTTCTCGATCTCGACGCTGTTCAGTCCCGCTGCCGGCTCGTCGACAAGAATCACTTTGGGGTGTGTCAGCATCGAGCGCACGATTTCCAGCAGCTTTTTCTGCCCGTAGGTCAGGCTGCTCATATCGTCCTGCAAGCCGAAACCAAACCCGGCAACCCGGGTCAGCTCATCCAACTCCTGAATATAGCTGTTGTCTTTTTTGGAAAAGAAGGAGCGGAAGAAGTGCATGGGCTTCGCAACATCGTTGGACAGCAGCATGTTTTCCTCAATATCCGAACGCTCCAGGAACCTCGGCTGCTGGAAAGTACGCGCGATACCCATCCGCGCACGTTTATGCGCCGGATATTCGGTGATGTCCTCTCCCGCAAAAGAAATACTTCCGCTGTCAACCGGCGTAATGCCGGAAATCAGGTTCAGCAGCGTGGTTTTTCCCGCACCGTTCGGGCCAATCAGACCGTGGATCTCTCCGGCCTTAACGGTCATATCTACATCCAGCGCCGTGATAACGCCGCCGAAACGTTTATTGACTTTTTTGAGTTCCAAAAGATTCTCCACGCCTTCAACCCTCCTTTGTGCTTGAAATACCGATCATGACCTTATGGCCGATCTTAAACTTTGCTTTCAGCTTTTTCACCCAGCCTGTAAACAGTCCCCACAGACCCATCGGCATAAAGACCATCAGCAGCATTACGCCCAAACCGTAGACCAGACGAATGTACTCCTGCAGCGGCTTGAGCCATTCAGGCAGCATTGTGATCAGAACCGTGCCCATAAAGACGCCAAACGGGTTGGAAACGCCGCCCAGCATGGCCATGATGACAAAGGTAGTGGACTGGTCAAAGGTAAAGGAGGTTGCGGCAACAAAGTGATGGTTATGTACCATCAGCGAACCGGCTAGGCCGGCGAGCGCCGCGGCGATCACAAATGCAGCCAGCTTGGTGCGGTAGACATTGACGCCCATGATCTTCGCAGCAATCTCGTTATCGCGCACCGAGCTGAGCGCCCGGCCCAGATTGGTCTTTTTCAGCCGCAGTACAAACAGCGCGCACAGGATGCCGACCGTGAGAAGAACCATATAGTTTTCGTTCGGCTTGACCGCCTTCACACCGAAAAACTCAAAAGTAGAGATGCCGCCCATGCCGTCCGGGCCGCCCGTTACCTCTTTCCAGTTTGTAAAGATGCTGTAAGAGATCTGAACCAGCGCTACGGTTGAAAATGTGAAAAAGGTGCCGCTCAGGCGCAGCAGGACAGCGCCGATAATCAGGGCAGCCAGCATGGAGACCAGGATCGCGCCAAGCATGGACACAATCGTCGGTACACCCAGTTTAAGCGAGAGGTTTGCGCTTGCATAAGCGCCGATTCCCATAAAGGAAATTGCCGCAAAAGATACCATGCCGCCCATTCCCAACATAACCGTGATGCCAAGGCAGGCCACGTAAAAAATGATGGCGCCATTCAGAACAGTCATCATATAAACGCTGGATACGGACGGAACGACCAGGTACATGACCAGGAGCGCCACAAGGCTGACCCCGCCCAGAATCAGCGTGTTGGTATTGATCTTTTTCTTCATAATTTCTTCCCTACGCTTTCTCGGAAATTTTCTGTCCGAAGAAGCCTTGCGGACGGACGATGAGGACAATGATCAGAACGAGGAAAACGACCGCGTCCTTATAAGTAGTCGTAAACAGCGTCGAGAAGGACTCAATAACGCCGATAAGCAGGCTGCCGAGCACGGCTCCTTTGACGTCTCCGAGCCCGCCGATAACCATACCGGCAAAGCCCTTGAGCATAAAGCTGCCCAGCGACGTGGAAACCAGGAAAAGCGGAGATACCAGCCAGCCGCCGATTCCGGCGAGCGAAGCGCTGATCATATAGGTCAACATGGTCGTCACGACGGTTGAAATACCCAGCAGTTCCGCAGAATACTTGTCCTGCGCCGCTGCCTGCATAACCCGGCCGATATACAGCTTGTCAAACAAAAGGAAGGTGCCGACGATCAGCAGCAGGCCAATACCGATAATGAAAAGATACTGATACTCGAGGCGTACGGTTCCCAGTTCCAGAACACCCTTGATGATCGGCGGCTGCACCACAGGCACCGAGCCCCAGATGATCTTTGCAATTTCCTTGATAACTGTCGACGCACCCAGTGTGCTGATGATAATGGTCGCGCTCCAGGTTGACTTGCGAAGCGGCCAGTAAACCGAAAACATAAACAGCGCACCGAACAGGCAAAAGATGATCAGCGCGACAATAAGCATGGCCCAAAGCGGCATGCTGAGCTGCACCGAAAGCGCAAAGGTCACATAGGCGCCCATCATAAACAATTCGCCCTGTGCGAAATTGAGTACGCCGACGGCGCGAATCAGCAGTACGATTCCCATGGCAATCATGGCGTAAATCATGCCCATTGACAGGCCGATTACCAATAATTGCAGATACATTCCCATACTATTTCCTCCGTGTACATCGGCGCGTATGCGGCGCCGCATGCTAGCTTTACAGAAAAGAGGATCCTGCCCGAAAGCAGCCCTTGGGACCCGTGATAAAACGGATCCCAAAGGCCGTCGGATAGTTTTTCAGAAACAATCAGCGGTTAACAATACCGGTTAGTTTGCCCGAAAGGTTCTCCGTCTGAACCATGAAGATGGTCGTTCCGAGCGAGTGGTCTCCGTTGAAGGTGTAGGTCGTCATCGCGCCCTTCAGGCCATTCGTCTTTTCGATCTCGGCATTGATCGCCTTCGGATCGTCTGTGCCGGCGCGCTCGATCGCAGCACCGATCACCTGCATGGCGTCATAAGCGCAAACCGACTGCATGTCCGGGTCACGGTTATAAGCCGCACGGTAAGCCTCGACGAAAGCCTTGCCTTCTTCGGTGTCAACTTCGCAGGTCCAGTCAGCCAGAGAGTACCAGCCGTTCGCCGCCTCGCCGGCGGTGTCCATTGCCAGAGCGGACGCATACTGCGAGCAGCCCATCAGCGGCATGTCAAGGCCCAGCGCGTCAACCTGCATCATGACGACTGCAGCCTGATCCTGGTGGTTGATCGCGATCAGGCCGTCCGCGCCGGAGTTCGCAATCTGGGTAAGATACGGGGTGAACTGGCTCTCATCCTCCGAGACGCTGATCTTCAGCGCAACGGTCATGCCCTTGTCAAGCAGCGCCTTCTCAACATAGTCCGCCATGCCCTGGCCATAGGAGTCGGAAACATGCAGGATAGCCGGATTGGTCATGCCGAGATCCGCGCAGGCATTGACCATGGCCGGGCTGACATACTGGTCGGTCAGACGCAGCATCCAGAAGTACTCGTATCCGGACTCAATCAGCGCGTGGCTGCTGCAGCCGGCGATGAGCGGAATCTCATAGTTCTCAACTTCGGGGCAGACAAGCGCAACCTGCGAGCTGTAGCCGTTGCTGAAAATCGCGCAAACGTCGTCGCTGCTCAGAGCCTTTACCATTGCATTGACATAGCTCTGGTCGGTCTCGCCGTTGTCCTCATAGACGATCTCAACCGGACGGCCAAGGATACCGCCGTTTGCATTGACCTGCTCTTTCCAGAGTTCTGCACCCTCTTTGCAGTACTCGCCGTGGCCCGAGTTGGAGCCGGAAAGGGTGGTGACAACGCCGATACGAATGGGATCATCGCTGCCGGAAGCTTCGCTTCCCTCTGTTTCTTCTGTTGTCGTCCCGCCGCAGGCCGCCAGCAGCATCACGCAGGCAAGCAGCAAAGACAACACTGTCATCAGTTTCTTGCTCATAGAATCCTCCTTTTTTTCCGCCATATCTTGCGGTCTGTGCACTCATCTTCCCATTTTTTCCTGGCTTTGTAAATGAACGATGTTGTCTCGTTTTTTTTGATTTTATGGAAGAATTGCGCAAAATTTTCCCTGTGATGTTTTCGGACAATTTTCGCGGTTTTTTCTTGAACTATCTTGTCATTTTTCTCGCAAAAAGTTATAATAAAACATATGAATACAAAAATGTAAATTATTTTTGTTAACATTTTCCACCCGTAATTTTAAAATTTTTTCTTCTGAATTTGCCCTCATTCACCCAGAAAGGCGGTTAAAATTGAGCTTCATAAACCAAAAGAAACGACAGGAGCGCCCATCTTTCGCGCCCTTGCGCAACGTTCCGCTTGCGCTGCTGTATCTGTCCTCCTCCACGATCGTTCTTGTCTGTGCTCTGGTTTATTTCTGCACCACAGCCATCACCAGTTCCCGTGCACTGGTAATTGATTCTGCCGCACAGGGTATAGCCGCGAGCCTCTCCTCCCTGCATCAATCTAATGCTGCAGATCTCGATTCCGCTGTGCGTGAAACGACCGATTCCCTGGCGTTTTGCGCCTCCCACTATACTTTTTCACTTTTTATACTGGATGACGGAAATCATGTAGTATACACACAGCACTTCAATACGGACGCAGAAAACCCGCTTCCGCTTTCAAGCAAGTTCTCCGTGCTGGTTCCCGCGCAGAATATAACTATTGACACCCTGCAGGACACCTATCGCGGAACGCTCTTATATATTGGTTCCAGAATCGGCAGCAACTATCATCTTTATGCTGTCTTTCCGACCCGGCAATTCACTGATTCCTCCTCCTTTATTCGGCTTTCGCTGATTACTGCCTGCATCCTGATCGTCGGAAATCTGGCCGTATTCTTTTTGCTTCGCCGGTATTTTCTGGCTCCCTCCAAACAGCTGCTGCGCGCTGTGCGCAATCGTGAACGTCCATACGTCATCGAACCATACCTCAGCTGGAGAAACGAAGCCGGCGCGCTCTGCTCCGCTTATTACAGCCGTGAGGCCGATTACAATGCCAATATAGAAAAAATCAATCAGCTCAACAACGAAAAGCGGGAAACAGAGCTGGATGTTCTTCAGAATCAAATCAATTCCCACTTTATTTTCAACACCCTGAACAACGTACAATGGCTGGCCTCCGCAGGCAGAACCACAGACGTCATAAAGACGGTTCAGTCCCTCGCTCAGCTTCTTCGGGCCTGCGCCCACAATGAAAATGATTTCGTAACCATTGAAGAAGAGCTTGGTTATGTGGAAGCTTATCTGACCATACAGCAGATTCGTTTCGGGGACACTTTCCAATTTGAAATTGACGTAGATCCCTTGCAGCTTCAAATGAAGATTCCGAAATTTATTTTGCAGCCGTTGGTTGAAAACAGCATCTATCATGGATTTCTGGATATTGGCAAAACAGACGGCATTATCCGTATCTCGCTGAAAAAGCGCGGTCACCGCATTGATATCTGTGTGCACGACAATGGAGCGGGAATAGAGCGTGCCCGCATTCACAACATCCTGATTAACCGTCAAAAAAGCTCCGACCGCTATATGGGCGTGGCAATCGGCAATATCAACAAGCGCATACGCCTGTTATGCGGGCGGGAATACGGACTTGGCATTAAAAGTGAACCCGGAAAATACACCGACGTGGAGATCACTCTCCCCATATTGACAGAGCAGATCATGAGGTAAAAAATGGCCTATAAAGTAATGCTGGTGGATGATGACAGTCTGGTTCGAATGGGATTGCGGCACTCGGTTGACTGGAGCGCCAAAAATCTCGAGCTTGCCGGCGAAGCCGCGGACGGCGGCGAAGCGCTTGAGCTGATGGACGTCCTCAAGCCGGATATCGTTTTGTCGGACATGTACATGCCAAAATATGACGGGATCAAATTTATCCAAAAAGCACAGGCACGCTATCCTGAGACAATCTTTGTTGTTCTAAGCTGTCACAACGACTTTCAATACATCAAGGAATCTTTGCGGCTGGGCGTATACGATTACCTGCTGAAAAGTTCCATTGTCAACTCGGATGAACTGGACCGCGTTTTGGACAATATTGTCCATTTGCTGGCCGAACGCGAGCACGCGGCCGGCTCGCCTGCGCCATCGCAAAACACGGTGCAGGATCCGAGCGGCCGCGAGCTGAAGGGCATGTTGTCTTCCTATCTGAATGGACAGACCGACCTTGCCCCCTTGCTGGTTCCGCCAATGACTTCCGCCGGCCTTAATCCGCTGTCCGGCCCGCTCTATCTGGTAGGGGTTGCTTTTGACAATTACGCAGGCATGCTCTCCGTCTTCCGGGACCCGTCGCTGTTGGATTACGGCATTGAAAATATTTTAAACGAGATCGTTAATGAGCACGGCAACGGTCTTGTGATTCCGGCCAAAAACAATGTATTTTACATCCTGATGAACGTCGTGACAAAAAACAGTTTTATTACGGCGGATGACAAAGTTCTGAGTATTTGCGAGTGGATCCGTATTAGCATTAAGAACAATCTGAAATCCACCTGCACGCTTTACGTCACTTCCGGCGCTGACTTTGACGCCTTGCCCGACCGCTACAGTGTGCTGAATGCTGAAATTGCAAAGCGCCATGCGCACAATCTGGATACGATTATCGATCTGCGCGGTTTTGCTCCGGAAGAACCCAATAAAACCGCCGCGCCTGCCACCGATCCGGTAGACGCCTGTATCGGCTACATTCTGCTGCATTATCGGGAAAAAATCAGTTTGGACGATCTTGCCGCGCTGACCGGACTAAGCAAATTCCATCTTTGCAAGCGCTTCAAAGACCGCACCAACTCCAGCATCGTCAACTATATTCTGCAAGTGCGTATCGATCAGGCCAAAGAGCTTCTTTTGCGCAATCGCAACAAGGTTTTTGTTGTTGCCAATCTGGTAGGCTTCAACGACGTCTCCTACTTCAACCGCGCATTTAAAAAAATGACCGGTCTGTCACCCACAGAATACGTGGACAAAAACAGTTCTCTGTTAACGAACGAAGATAGTTCCGCTGAATAAAATACAAATCGCCTGTGAAAACAGGCGATTTTTTGTTTATACAGACTTGCAAAGGCAATTTTTCCATGCAATAATATATAATAAAATGTATTCATAATTGCGGTTTCAAAGAGGCGAAAAGGAGGGCGCACAAATGCTCTATCGTCTTGGCATGCTTGCACAGGATATTCGCAGCTCGATAACCACATTGGTTTACCGTGCCATGGCGGCGGACGCCGGACTGGCCATTTCCTATGAAATACAAAATGTGTCTCCCGGTGCTTTTCCTGAGGCATTAAAACAGTCCCGCAAATCCTTTGACGGGCTGACTATTTCGATGCCGTACAAGCAGCTTGCGCTGCGTTTCGCAGATGATCTGGACGAAAGCGCGCGGGTTTGCGGGTCCGCCAATGTCCTCAAAATACGGAATAAAAAAATCACCGCCTACAGCACAGACGGCTGGGGGCTGGTGAAATATCTTGATTATCTTGGCTGTAAAATTCAATCCAAACGCGCGGTCCTTTTTGGCGCAGGGGGCGTGGCGCATTCCATCGCCTACTTTTTACGCCAGGAAGGGATCGGACAGGTTGATGTGCTGAATCTTTGTCCCAGTCAGGCAGAAGAACTCTGCACCCGCATGGGCGGCCGGTTCACCCCTTACCCTTTACAGGCCAATCAGCTTGCTGATTGCTGTGCAGACGCAGACCTGTTTATCAATGCCACTTCGCTGGGTCAGCTTGGCTGCGACGACTTCCAGGATCTGCGCTTTTTACAGGCGCTCTCCCCCAGTGCAGTGGTCGTGGATGTCAACTATGCCAATCCAAAAGCCAGGCTTGTTCCGGCTGCGCAGCAGCTTGGACTGCGAGCGGTTGACGGCAAGGGAATGTCGGTTTTTCATGCGCTGCGCGCGCTATACATATGGACCGGAAAAATGCCTTCCGAACAGGCCGCAGTGGACCTAATCAAAAGTTTCAGCTGACCCGTTAGCCGCGCCGTCCTCTTCGTCCGTCTCCTGCTTTTTCAGGTTTTTGAGGTAGTTTTTTGGTGTACAGCCCTGCATTTTTTTAAACAGCTGAATGAAATAGCTCATGTCGCTAAACCCGCTGTCATAGCACGCAGCGGCAATCGAGCCGCTTTGCGCTAAAAGCCGGCAGGCATTGCTGATCCGCAGCAGATTCAGATATCGATTATAGGTTAGTCCCGTGTTTTCCTTAAACCAGGCGCAAAAATAATTTTTAGTAAAACCGGCCGCGTTTGCCGCGTCCTTTAATTGAATCGGTCCGGTAAAGTTCTGCTCGGTCCAGCGGATGATTCGCCGCAATTCGCTGTTTCCGGTTTCCAGTCTCTTTTCATCGGCAGCTTCCGGCATCTGTTCGCTCAGAATTTCCAAAATACTCAGCAATCCCCGAATCCGCGCAAAGGGCTGGCTGTCTTTTTCGATCATTTCCAGCAGCAGTCCATGTATACGCTCAAAATCGGGACACAAATACTGCATTCCTGTAAATGTCCGACCGCTTTGCTCCAGCAGCGCTTCCACGTTCAAAATAGGCCGCAGCTCCTCAAAGGAAATGTGCAGCAAATAGACCCGGCCCGGCCCGCGGCGAATCAAAACCGAGTGAACCGCGCCCGGCGGCACAACCACGACAGCGTTGCCGTTAATCGAAATACGGGTATTTTCGATCACCATTTCCCCCGTAATTCCGCAACACACCTCTATCTCCATCGTCTGCGCATAATGCAGCGGCGCAATATCGTCGTTGGCGAAATCCTTGCAGCGAATTTTATAGGGACAATTATAGTCAAATTCCAGATTTTCCCGAAAAGACAGGGGTGGGTTTTTTCCAAAATAAATACGTTTATTCATACAAACACTCTAACACAACCATCGTAATTTTACAATATTCTGCAATAACTTTGCCCATTGTTTTCGCGGTGCACCCGAGTGACAATAGATTTGGAAATACCAACAGGAGGCGAGTCGAATTGATTTTTTCAGCATTGAACCGCTGCTGTACCGACGAAGCGTTCATCCGCCGGCTTCAAAAAGGGATTGATTTTCTGAAGCATTCGGATTTTTCCAACATGGCGGCCGGACGCTATGAACTGGACGAGGACATGTATTTTCTGGTGCAGCAATACACGACCAAGAGCTGTGAGCAGGCTAAATTTGAAGCGCACCGCCGGTATGCGGACATTCAGTACATTGTCAGCGGACAGGAATGGATGGATTGCTGCGAACTTGCCGACGCCGTCGAGCTCACCCCTTTTGACGAGCTGAAAGACTGCGGAAAATACAGCGCGAAAGGCACAGTCAATTCCTTTCAGGTTCGGGCCGGGCAGTTTGCTGTCTTCCTTCCGCAGGATTGTCACAAACCCTCCTACCACCCCGACAACGAGCCGGCTTCCTCTGTCGTCAAGGTTGTATTAAAAATCCGCATTTAAATGCACAAATAAAAAGGAGAATGTCATGAACACGCTGGAATTTATTCAGGAAAACAAAGTCATCACCATCTGCCGCAAGGTCTACGGCAAGGATCTTGAAAATCTCGCGGGCGCATTGGTAGCCGGCGGCGTCAAGCTCATCGAAGTCACCTTTGATCAGGCCGATCCCGACTGCATTCAAAAAACCAGTGAATGCATCCGTATGCTCTGCGAAAAATACGGGGACAGCATGATGTTCGGCGCAGGCACTGTTCTCACCAAAGAGCAGGTCAAGGCCGCGGCGGAAGCGGGCGGACGCTACATCATCTCTCCGAACACCGATCCGGAAATTATCCGCTACACTAAAGAGCTCGGCCTTGTCTCCATCCCGGGCGCGATGACTCCGAGCGAAATCATGACCGCGCACAACTGCGGCGCCGATATCGTCAAGCTCTTCCCGGCGGGATCGCTCGGTTTCCGCTATATCAAGGACATCCTCGCGCCGATCAGCCATGTCAAGCTCTGCGCGACCGGCGGCGTCACCGAAGAAAACTGGGGAGACTATCTGGACCTGGGCTTTGTCGGCGCCGGCATCAGCAGCCGTCTGTGCGACAAGAAGTGCATTGCCAGCGGCGATTTTGCGGAAATCACCCGGCGCGCGGAAAGCTTCACTGCTATCACCAAAGCGCATTGCTGAAATAAAGGGAAAAAGGACACGTCTATGGAAAAGAAAAAATTCGTCGGCTTTGGCGAACTCATGCTGCGGCTCGCACCGGATGGATATCTGCGTTTCGCGCAGGCTGATCACTTTAATCTGAATTACACAGGCGCCGAAGGCAACATGGCCGTCGCGCTGGCTTATATGGGAATGCCCGCGGAGCTGGTCACCAAGCTGCCCGACAACGAAATCGGCCGCTGCGCCAAGCGCATGCTCACGAAATTTGAAGTGGAGACCGATCACATCGCCTGGGGCGGCGAACGGCTCGGCGTTTATTATCTGGAGCGCGGCGCTTCCCAGCGCCCTTCCAAGGTCATCTACGACCGCAAACACTCCTCCATTGCCGAAGCCGATCCTTCCGATTTCGACTGGGATGATATTTTTAAGGATGCAGGCTGGTTCCATTTCACCGGAATTACCGTGGCGCTGAGCAAAAACATGCAGGAAATCTGCAAGCAGGCCTGCATCGCCGCTAAAAAGCACAATGTTAAGGTCAGCTGCGACCTCAATTACCGCAAGACGCTCTGGAGCACCGAGGAGGCCCAGCGGGTCATGAAACCTCTGATGCAGTACGTAGACGTCTGCATCGCCAACGAAGAGGATTCCGAAAAGGTGCTGGGCGTTAAAGCCGACAACACCGATATTACTTCCGGCAAACTCAGTTTGGAGGGCTACTCCAATCTGGCGAAAAATCTTGCCGATACATACGGATTTGAAATGGTCGCCATTACTCTGCGTGAATCGATTTCCGCCTCGATCAACAACTGGTCCGCGATGCTTTACGCCGACGGCCAGACCTATGTTTCCAAAAAATACACCATGCAGATCGTCGACCGTGTCGGCGGCGGCGACTCCTTCGCTTCCGGCTTGATCTACGCGCGTTTGAATGATTTCGACAACCAGAAAGCCATCGAATTTGCAGCCGGCGCCAGCTGTCTGAAACATTCGATCGAATTCGATTTCAACCTGTCCACGGTTGACGAAGTCATGAACCTCATAAATGGCGACGGTTCCGGACGGGTACAGCGTTAAGCGCCTCCCTCTGTCTGTGATCCTGCTACTGTGCAACAAAAGCGGAGCGTACCCCAAAACGCTCCGCTTTTGTTTATATATAAGCCACCAAGAAAGGGCTATCTTCTCAGAATGAAAATCCGGCAATCCTGATCATTTAAAGCATATTGAGCAAAAAATGAAGCGGCAGTGCTTTCTGAACCTTCTCCGAAACGAAATTGTACTAATCAAACAACCCCTCCTGCTCTTGCCGGAGGGGTTGGCTGTTCTGTAAATTTGATACACCGTTTCGAACGCTTTTATCCTTTAATGAATACGCCCGGCGTCATTCCGTGCTCATTTTTCAAGCTGAGCATGTCGTTCTTCGCCCGGATCAGGTGCTTTTCCATCTCGTCGCGCGCAAGGGCTGCATCCTGGTCGTGTATCGCCTGAAGCATTCTGCTGTGCTCTTCCAGACTGTTATGTATTCTTGAACTGATTCCCATTGTCAGATAGCGGATGCGCTGCTGCTGGTCGGTCAACCGCTCCATCCAATTGGTGATCACGCTGTTATCCAGAATCTTGAGCAGATCGTTGTGAAACTGCATATCCGCTTCAAAATATCCGCGATAATCGTTTTTCTCAACGCACTTTTCCATCTGTGCCTGATCTTTATCCAGCATTTTCAGCTGGCTTTGGGTCGCTCGTGTGGCAGCTGCCGTAATGGATACCGTCTCAACCGCCACACGCGCCGCATAAAGATTCTCAATAAATTTCCAGGTGATTTCCGCAACCCGAAACTTGTTGCCCGTCGTTTCTACAACCAACCCCTCGTCTTTTAAACGAATGAGCGCCTCTCGAACCGGTGTGCGGCTGATTCCGTTGTCTTTAGACAGCTGCTGCACCATCAACAGCTGTCCTGGCATCAACTGAAGCGACACGATCTGCTCTTTGATAGCGTTGTAGACTTCTGCGGTTACCGGGAGTTTCGGCTTATCCATTTTCCGTTTTCCTCGTATATCTTTACAGTCATTCATTATATAGTTTTATCTTACCATTTCTTTAGAGTTTGTTCAATAATTCTGCTTGACGAAACGCCTTTAAATCAGTAAAATATTAACTGATCTTGTAAAAATGTATTTATTTTTGTATTAAAAAGAGGTGTTCATATTGGTAAAGGGGATTTTTCACGCTGGTATCTCGACCCGTGACATGAAGAAAAGTTTATGGTTCTACTGCGAGGTGCTCGGCGGCACGCATATTATGGAGATTGAGGAACCGAAAGGGACGCCCTGGATTGAGTGTGTTCAGTATTCCGATGGAACCGCTATCGAATTGTTTTATCCCCGTGCGGATTTTCCGCTGGGAAATGAGCTTGGGCGCAATCATACCTGTTTTGCTACCGAAGACATTCTTGCGCTGGAAAAAAAGCTGGATGAATGTGGGGTGGAAATCACCTCGCGGCCCAAGGTTGTGCGGGACAAAAACTGGCAGATGTGGTGCAAAGACCCCAACGGGTATCCTGTGGAGTTTATCCAGCTGGTACCGGATTGTCCGCAGCTCAATTACAACGGAACCTGCGTTGTTTTAAGCTGAGCAGCTCGTCTCTTCCTCTTTTAAGAAATAAGGCGATTTTGTTAAGCAGGGAAAATCTGATAACAGTGCAGGCGCCGGCGGAATATTCCGCCGGCGCCTGTTTTTGTCTGTTCGGCATTATTCGACGCTTGGAATCAGCAAACTCTGTATTTTTTGACAGTTTCCTCGTTGAGCTCAATGCCCAGACCCGGTTTTTGCGGCAGATGCACCAGTCTGTCTTCTGCGATGCTGATCGGCTCCACAAGCAGTTCGTCACGCAGCGGATAGACATTGCGGTCGTATTCCAGGATTCCCTGATTGGGGATAGACGCGAGGAAGTGGGCGTTCGCCGCCAGGCTGACTGCCGAAGAGAAGACATGCGGCAGGCAGGGCATGTTGTGCGCATGCGCGAGGTTCGCAATCTTCTTGCATTCGGTAAATCCGCCGGTCCAGATGACGTCCGGCTGCACGATATCCACCGCATGGCGGGTAATCAGATCGCGGAAACGATACAGGCCGCCGCCCTCGGATTCATAGCCGGACACCGGCATATCCAGCGCGTGCGCAAGCTCAATCGAGCCTTCGATATTGTCCAGATGCAGCGGCTCTTCCAGCCAGAACACGCCCATTTCCTGGAATTTCTTTCCCATTTGGATAGCGGTATAGGTCGTCCAGCAGTTATTGGCGTCAACCATCAGCTTTTTCCCGTATTTCTTTGCAACCGCCGCACAGGCTTCGACCCGCTCGAGATCCTGTTCCAACGTATACCGGCACTCCTCGGTAAACGGCATGTTGGGCAGCGGGTTCAGGAAAACTTCCGGGTTGCGCCCAACCTTGATTTTCGCATAATTGAAGCCCTCTTTGTAATAGCTCTCGACCTCTGCCGCAATCGCCTCGGTGTCTTTGGAACGGGTATAGAATCCCGAGCTTGCATACGGCTCAAGCGTATCCGAATAACCGCCCAGCAGCTTATAGACCGGCATACCGGCTTTCTTACCCAGAATATCCCACAGCGCAATGTCGATACCGCTCATACAGGGCATGATAATGCCGCCGCGGCCATGCTGACGGGTTCTGTCAAACGCTTTTTTCCAAATATGTTCGATATTGGTCGGATCCTCGCCCACATAAAGCGGCTGAAGCTCGTTTTCGATGACGTATTTGGTCGTTTCAGGGGGTCCGCCAAAGCAGGCAGCCTCTCCGATTCCCTCAATGCCCTCATCGGTCATAACCCGCACAATCACCGCATTGCGGGTAGAAAAATAGTTCTGCGCGTCCGCGATTCCCTCTTCATACTGATACCGAAGAACCATCGCCTCGATTTTTGTGATTTTCATGCGTCTGTCGCTCCTGTGTTTTTTATCGATTCAAAATATCGGTAACAGTCGCTACCGTGCTTTCGCCGCATTTATAAACCGGCAGTTTAACATTGGAGAAATCGACGTTCTCCGCGCTGATGTGCCCAAGCGCGATGCAGTCAAATTCTTCTGCCGGGATCTTTTCCGCCGCCGCTTTCATCATTTCCGCAAATTTAACTCTGTCATTTGCAAAGGCGTCTGCGGCACCCTCAACCGGGAAAAGCGTGACCTCGACTTCGGGATCTTCCGCCTGCAAACGGCGCTGAATGGTCATGGCGTTGATCGGCGTATGGCTCAAAACCGCCACCTTTTTTCTTTTATCTTTGAGAACATTGCTGATCATGCTTTCGTCAACGCTCACGACCGGCACGTCAAA
>CALWZE010000005.1 GCA_944385925.1 uncultured Clostridia bacterium | reverse complement strand
ATCCATGACAGGGTGAATTATGCGGTTGAAGACGCGCGGCTGAAACTGGACAAAACGGCGGGCGCGATTGCACTTCGGTTGACAATTAACAATGAGATCTGTGCGGTGATGGATTACTTCGAGATATTCCTGGAACGCATGCTTCTTTGCCGCAAAGCAGCGGAATTTCTCGGCTTGCAGTTTAAGTTGATTATAAATGGATTGAATCTTCTGTAAATAAAACCAAGAGTACAGCGATAAGCGGAGGAATGTAGGGATATGGATGAATTCAACAGACAGACAAGTTATCAGGAAATGTATTCTGAACAAGGTCCGGTTTGCTCTCATTGCGGCACGCCTTTGATCGGCGGCGTTTGCCCCCGGTGTGGGAAACAGGCGCGCAAACCGAACACCGCCGCAAAAGCGCTGCTCGCCATATTCCTGGTGCTGCTGGTCGGCGGCGTGGTGGGCTTTGTTTCGTTGTATGCTGTCGGAGAAATCACAATCAATATCTGGAGCACGGAATCGCCCAGCAATATGCCGGAGCCTTTTGAGGACGCTGCGGATACCGGCGAGACCGATCCGGGCTTTTACTGGCCGGACTGGGAGATGTACCTTTACAGCTACGACAACCGTCCGGCGGAAAGCTTTGACACAATTTATGATGCCCGGGAGTCCGGACTCAGTTATGAAATAAAGGACTTTGAATTCAATTATTCCGGAAATCAGGAGTTTGTTGAGGGGACTCGCGGCATTTTTGGGATTCCGTCGGATGATGGAATCTCAGTTTCCTACGATGCGCATTATGTGCAGCTCGAGGGGGACAGTCCTGCGATTGAGGAAATCAACGAAACAATTCGTTATTGGGCTTTGGACGGCGTTTATTATTTGATTCAGCCCGACGAAGAGCTTCGGGAATATATGCTGGACAATGAGTATGGAACCTTTTATTCGACAACAGACACTTATGTTTCCTATATGAGCGAGAATTTCCTGAGCATAACGGTTCTCGAGTCGGATGTGATTGTTGGACAGCAGTTCAACTACGCTTATACGCTCAACTTTGATATGCAGACCGGCGAGATGCTTGAACTTTACGATATTCTTACGCCGGATGATGAATTCATGCAGACCTTTGACGCGCTTGGCAACGAGCAGTATCCGGAGTTGCAGGGATTCCAGGCCTATAGTTCCAGTGAGCGCCGCTCGCTGCTGGACGGCAGTCTTTATGATCCCCTGCTTATCCTTCAACCGGATGGACTGCAAATCGGCTATGCCTATGACCTCGCAGATAAGGGAATATACGAATCCGGATGGCTGACGGTTGAATATACGCTGGATCAGGCGCCACAGGAGATTCTGGAACGCTGCTATCAGTAAAATAAAAAACACTGTAAAAACAGGACGCATGGAACAGACCCTGCGTCCTGTTATTTTATGTCGAAAGTATCTACAGGTTAAAAAATTCGAAAAATGCGCCGGGTCCCATGAAATACTGGAGCCTGGCGCAAACAAGTCCTATTTTAATGGATGAAAAAATTCAGATAGCTGCTTAAGAATAGCAAGGGGGCAAATTTCGAGGAGGGGCGAACAGCAGCGTGACAGTTTTTCTCAGTGTTCAAGATACAGGGTATAGTTCGTCCCTGCGCGGTAGCTGTATATTGTGAGGGTTTCGTCGTAATCTGAAAAGGTGAAGCGGAACTGTTTGGTCCAGCTGTTTTTTTCATCCGAACCAATGTACAGGATACCGTCGATGATTTTGGTATATAGCCCATAATAGCCGGGCAGCCGGTAACAGGGAAGGTTATAATTGAAATTGCCAGTTTCGTCCATCTCAAAATAATAGCCCGCGCTGTTGGAATAGGTATTGCCGAACAGCCGCTGCACGGCAAAACCATGCGCGGAAGCGTCCAGAAAATCCCCCAGTTCCTCATAAATAAGCCGCAGATTCTCCGCTTTTTCCTGCGGCGTTTCCCAGCTAGCATTTTCAAGCTGATAAGCGAGCGCGTATTTATCCGCGTCCTTGTAACCGCGAAGGATTTCAGAAGTAAACCCGGAAGGTATGCCGCAGACATATTCTACATCCGTTGTCAGGCTGTTATACAGGGTTTCCACACATTCCTGGGCTTCGGCGTCAAAACCAAAGACAGAGTAACAGGCATAAGCCTGCTCATACAGGGTGCGTGAAAACAGTGCGTCGGCCTGTTCGTAAGCGCGCTGCCGAAGCGCATCGGCCTGCGCAGAGTCGGGATCGGACAACGCGGCAAAATAGCTGCCTGCAAGTGGGTAATCTCCTTCGCTGAGCGCTTTGTCAGACAGGGTCAGATTGCACGTATCCAGTTTCTGTGCGCTGTCCAGAAAATCGCCCAGCGCCCGAAAGCTCTCTGCGGCCTGCAATACGGCGCCGCTTTCCATGTTTTGACAAGCGCGGCGATATTGACTGTACGGCACAAAGAAGCCGACAACCGCCGCGTAAATGCAGGCGCTCAATATAAGAATACATAGCAGCGCGGCAAGAAAGCTGCGCAGCCGATAGTTTGCAAAAACAGATTTCATGAAACGCTCCTGTGGTGCGGTTTCCTATCATTAACCGCCCTATCTTAGCATGGAAATTTGACGATTTCAAGAAAAACAGGTGATTGGTTTGCAATTCTCAGGGCGATTCAGTATACTGAAATCGCTGTATTAGACGCATTTTGAGGAAAGGAAGTAAACCAATGCCGAGCGGATTTGCGGCGATGCTGTTTCGGATGAACTATATCAATCGCTGGGGCCTGATGCGCAATACCCGTGCAGAGTCCCTGAGCGAGCACAGCCTGACGGTTGCGGTAGTAGCGCATTTAATCGCAGCCGTCGGAAGAGAGCGGTTTAATGCCGATGTTCGACCGGAGCTGGTCGCGCTTTGCGCCGTTTATCACGACGCAAGCGAGATTCTTACCGGCGACATGCCTACCCCGGTAAAATACGGCAGCGAGCGTCTGCGCGAAGAGTACAAAAAAACCGAGGCGCGTGCCTGTGAACAGCTTGCGCAGATGCTGCCCTGTGAGCTGCGCGCGCAGGTTGGGCCGGTTCTGGACGGCTCGGTACTTAATGAGCGCGAGCGCCGAATCCTCAAGGCGGCGGACAAAATCTCTGCGCTGCTCAAATGCGTGGAGGAAGAACAGAACGGGAATACCGAGTTCAAGAGCGCAAAGGCAAGCACAATGCAGACGCTTTTGCAGGACCCATTGCCAGAAACGGAATATTTCCTGCGGGAATTTCTGCCGGGATATGAAAAAACGCTGGACGAATTGATGAAAGGATGAGACAGCCGGAATGAAAAAAGCAATTATTATTAATAGCCTGGAAATTTTGATGGGAATTGTCTTTCTGGTATTGGCCAGTTACAATAATTTGGGAAGTTCATTTCTCAAGTCCGTGTTGGGCGGCGTCGGCGCAATACTGGTTGTGGTGGCGGTGTTTGATATCGTCAACCGCTGTGCGCGGGCGAGTAAAACCAAACAAATCCGGGACAGAAAAAAATAACGGATGGCCCTTATGGGCTTGGGCAGAATGAGAAACCCCATCCGCGCCGGTGGAATGAGCGGTCATCTTTCATTTCAGACACCGGACGAAGCGGGAAAAATATGATTTCCATAAATCAGAACGGCGTTATCGCTTGAGCGTTTGTTGATTGTTTGGGAGTAAGCGGCGTGGGTGCGGTACTTATAGTTTCAAGAAATCGGCCGCCGCAATGCTTTTCCTGGTTTATTTTAGCGCTAGCCATGGAATTGAACAAACAACGAGGCTGCATGGATTGCCTGCTTGTCAGATTTTATAGCGGCAATCACAAGATTTATGAAAAGAATGTTTTGGCTGCTACGGCGGAACCGGCCCAGAGAGAAAAGAAAACCGAGAGTCTGTTTGGCTTGCGCATCCGGTTTTTCGCGGCAAAGTAGTTGAACCGCTGCCGCGGCAGCAGGATCGTCGGTATTGCTGAAATAAGAGATAAGCTGCAAGCTCGTGTAAAGCGCTTTTAATCAATAACTAATACAATTTTGCTTTTGCTAAAGGAAGTCATAATAAAGCTTATGACAAAACCACCCGCCGAGCGGGTGGTTTTGTTTTGTAAGCATCAACGCTTCTCAAATAGCGGGGAGAATCAAAAATAGCCGGTTTTATATGGCGACAACGAATTCCTGATAAGTAATGGTTTTTTGTTAAAGGTTATTTGCAGAAACAAGCCGTTTGTTTTACGGTCGTGGGGGCGGACAATGCAGAAGGAAGCGGTTTTGCATTCTTTTGAGGCCATGGGCCAATCAGACTCCTTTCCGACTGCCGGGAAGGTTTCGACTTTGAAATCTGACTAGGTTGCAAGATTTGCGTCCAGGACAAGTTCAATATAGGCGTCCAGATCCTGCAATGTACACAGCTCCATGGCCCGGCTGCGCAGCCGGGCCGCGCCGCGCAGGCCTCTTGTGTACCAGGCGGCATGCTTGCGCCCTTCCCGCAGCGCGATATATTCTCCTTTGTATGCGCACATCAGCTCAATTTGCCGGCGAAGGGTCGACATGCGCAGCTCGGCGCTGGGCGGCTGCGGCGCAGACGCCCCTGAAAGCGCGGCATTGACCTGTGCAAAAAAGAAGGGGTTCCCGAGCGCCGCGCGGCCGACCGCGACCGCGTCGCAGCCGGTATACTCCACCATCTTCAGCGCGTCCTGCGGCGTGAATATGTCTCCGTTTCCGATAACCGGGACGCTGACCGCCTGTTTGACCGCACGGATAACCTCCAGGTCTACCGGCGGCTTGTACATCCGATCGCGCAGCCTTCCGTGAACCGTGATGGCTGCCGCGCCGGCCAGCTCCAGCATCGGCGCAAGCTCGGGTGCGGTCACCTCGCTGTAGCCCGCGCGTAGCTTAACGGTGACCGGCAATTGAACCGCGCCGCAGACCTCTTTCGTGATATCAGCGGCGAGCTGCGGGCGTTTCATCAGCGCGCTTCCCGCACCGGAACCGGTGATTTTAGGGGCGGGGCAGCCCATATTGATGTCGATAAAATCCGGCGCGATTTCCCGCTCCACCATTTCGGCTGCGCGCGCCATTGTTTCCGGCTCATAGCCGAACAGCTGAACGCCGTAGGGCCTTTCGCTTTGGGTGAAGGCCATGAGCTGCGCTGTTTTTTTGTCACCCATGGTCAGGGCCTTGGCGCTGACCATCTCGCTGACCGTAAACTGGGCGCCCTGTTCCCGGCAAAGCAGCCGGAATGCGCTGTCTGTTGCGCCGGCCATCGGGGCGAGGGAGGCGGCCAATTTTAATGAAAATTTCTTGTTGCTCATCATTTGTTTCCGTCTTTTATTTAGTGAAAAGTGGACAACCCACTTTAAAAAATCGCAGCTGCAAAGCTGATAAGGATGCCTCGGCGATTTAAGGAGAGGCTATGCCGTCGAATGGAAAGAGAACCGGCAAAGCCTGCTTTGGCGGCACAGATGTCGGAATGAATGCTCAAGGCGCGGCATACGTCACATTCAATCGCAGTCGAACGGACAGGAATAGAAAAAGGACAAATTTCTTTTTAAGCGCAACTCGGTCAAAAACGTCCATCGGGTCGATCAATAAGGCCGTCGAAAAAGAGGGGATACCGCGCGGTTTTTGGGGCGCCGGAGAGAATAAGCAGCCTTATGTCCAAAGCCTGAGGAAAAAAGCCGGCAGGATAACCGATCGATATTGTATCATATCCGGGCCGAATTGTGCTATACTTATTCCAAATGCAAATTCCCCGGAGGACTGGACAAAATGAAACTGCTCTGCGTGGACGGAAACAGCATTTTGAATCGCGCGTTTTATGCGATCAAACTGCTGACGACCAAGGATGGCCGGTATACTAATGCGATCTACGGTTTTATGAATATTCTGCTGAAGCTTACCGAACAATACGCGCCGGACGCGACCGCCATCGCGTTCGATTTGCGCGGGCCGACCTTTCGGCATAAGATGTACGACGGCTACAAGGCTACCCGTAAGGGAATGCCGGAGGAGCTTGCGCAGCAGATGCAGCCGCTCAAGGATCTGCTCGGAATGCTGGGGTACAGAATCGTGACCTGTGAGGGTTATGAGGCGGACGATATTCTTGGCACCTTTGCCGCGTCCTGCCGCCAAACCGGCGATGATTGCTATATCGTGACCGGCGACCGGGACAGTTTGCAGCTGGTCGGCGGTCCGGTCAGAGTATTGCTGACAACCACAAGGTTCGGCCGCGGAGAAACCGAGGAAATGGATGAAGCGGCCGTGCGGGAACGATATGGGGTGGAACCGATCCAGCTCATCGAGGTAAAGGCGCTTATGGGCGACAGCTCGGACAATATTCCCGGCGTTGCGGGCGTGGGGGAAAAAACGGCGCTGGATCTGATTGCAAAATTTCAAACGCTGGACGGCGTATATGAACATTTGGACAGCTCGCAGATCAAGCCGGGCGTGCGCGCGAAACTGGAGCGGGACAAGCAGACCGCCTATCTGAGCAGGGAGCTTGCGCAGATCAACTGTGCGGCGCCGATTGACGCCGATCCGCAGGATTACCGGCGCGGCGAAGGAGACCCTGCGGGCGCGGCGGCGCTTCTGTCCTCGCTGGAAATGCACTCCCTGGTGTCCCGCCTCGGGCTGCGGGAGGTTCCTGCGCAGGATCAGACGGTACTCACCGGATTTTCGGCGCAGCCCGAAGAGAAAAAAACCGTGACCATCCAGGCGCTGGACAGCGAGCTGGCAGAAAAGATGAAAACAGCTTATGTCGCGGCGGATGGCGAAGCGATTTACTGCTGTGCGCAGGGGCAGGTCTGGACCGTCGACAAGCAGGCGCTGCGCGCTTTGTTTAAGTCGGACTGCAAAAAGTACTGCTATGACGTTAAAGCGCTGTATCATCGTGCTTTTGACCTTGGGGTTGAATTAAATAACGCGGTGTTTGATCTCAAACTTGCCGCTTACCTGTTAAGCCCCGCTTCTGCAAATTACAGCCTGGAAAATCTGGCGGGGGAGTATGAGATCCATCCGAAATTTTATTGCGAAGTTCCGGGTCTGGGTGCGTTCGAGGATTTGTGTGAGAAGCTGGAAACGCTGTTGGAAGAGCAGGGAATGCGCCGGCTTCATGACGAGATCGAACTCCCGCTCGCAAGGGTGCTTGCCGAGATGGAGCATACCGGATTCGGGCTGGACGCGGATGGCGTGCGGTCTTTTGGACAGGAGCTGGAGCAGGCCGTTGAGCTGGAACAGCGGGAAATCTGGGAGCTGATCGGCAAACCGATCAACATCAACTCCCCCAAACAGCTGGGAGAGGCTCTGTTCGAGACCCTTGAGCTGCCTGCGGGCAAAAAAACCAAAAGCGGCTATTCCACCAACGCGGAAACGCTGGAAAAGCTGCGCGGCGTGCATCCGGTTATCGATCATATTCTGCGCTACCGCACCTATCAGAAGCTGAATTCGACCTATGTCGAGGGGCTGCTGAAGGCGGTGGACAAGAGCGGGCGGATTCACACCGAATTCAAGCAGACCGAGACGCGCACCGGACGAATCAGCTCGCGGGAACCGAATTTGCAGAATATTCCGGTGCGCACCGAATTGGGCAGCCGGTTCCGGCGCTATTTCGTCGCTGCGCCCGGCAAGATTCTGCTGGACGCGGACTATTCCCAGATCGAGCTGCGGGTGCTCGCGAGCATGAGCGGGGATGAGCGGATGATCGACGCCTTCGCGGACGGGCGGGACATACACACCGAGACCGCGAGCGAAATATTCCGTTTGCCGCGCACCATGATCACGCCGGAACTGCGCCGCCGCGCAAAAGCGGTCAATTTCGGCATCGTTTACGGCATCGGCGCTTTTTCGCTTGCGCAGGATGTCGGTGTTTCAATGCGGGAAGCGAAAGAATATATTGACGGCTATCTTGCAACCTACAGCGGCGTTGCCGCTTACTTGGAGCACACGGTCGAGCAGGCAAAGCGGGACGGATATGTCACGACCCTATACGGGCGGCGGCGGGCGCTTCCGGAACTCGCAAGCTCCAACCGAAACCTGCAGGCGCTGGGCAAGCGTCTTGCAATGAATACACCGATTCAGGGAACGGCGGCGGATATCATTAAACTTGCAATGATTCGGGTGCGCGACCGGCTGCAAAAGGAAGGGCTGGACGCAAAGCTTGTATTGCAGGTACACGACGAACTGATTGTGGAGTGCGCGCTGGTAGACCAGGAGCGGGCAGCGGTCCTGCTGCGCGAGGAAATGGAGGCAGCCGCAGATCTTAAAGCGCCGCTTGTCGCGGAAGTCGGCGCAGGGGAAAGCTGGTATGACGCAAAATGATTATGAGAGTACGGCGCGCGGTCAAAGAGGATCTGCCGCTGCTCGCGCGCATAGAAAAAGAATTTTCGGATAATACCTGGACAGAAGCGCAGCTGCGGGAAGAGCTGGAAAGCAGCCATGCCTTTCTGTTTTGCTGTGAGCTGAACGGCAGAGTGATCGGATTTTGCGATGTGCATGTTGTCGCGGACGACGCGCATATCAATGAACTCTGCATCGAGCCAACTTCGCGGCGGCAGGGCGCGGCGCACGCAATGATGCGGCATGCAATCGGTCTTTGCGATGCGCTCGGATGCTCGGTGCTGTCCCTTGAGGTGCGCAGCAAAAATGAACCGGCGATTGCGCTTTATGAAAAATGCGGGTTTGAGCAAGTGGGTATCCGCAAAAGGTTTTATCAGAATCCCGCGGATGACGCGCTGAATATGAATCTTTACTTTAATCATGGAGGCAAAGAAAAATGAAAATAGCAGTCGTTTATTTCAGCAAGACAGGGAAAACGGCGGAGATGGCTCGCGAGATCGCGGCGGGCGCCGAGAGCGCCGGCGCGAAAGCGGCGCTTTTTCCTTTGGAAACAGTGACGCCCGCGGATATTGAGAGCTGCGAGGCGGTCGTTTTTGGGACCCCGACCTACCTTGCGAACGCCTGCTGGCAGATGGGAAAATGGTTTGACGAGGCGCACGCTTTTAAACTTGGCGGCAAACTTGGCGCGGCCTATGCAACGGCGGACTATGCTCAGGGCGGTGCGGATACGGCGATTCAGAATCTCATCGGCCATATGCTGGTGAAGGGGATGGTTGTTTATTCCGGCGGTGCAGCCTGCGGTCAGCCCTATATTCATCTTGGCGCGGTGGCGCTTAAAGAGAATTTCGAGCAAAGCCGCGCAATGTTCCGGGTGTTCGGCGAGAGAATTGCGCGAAAAGCGTTTGAACTGTTCAGCGCCGGGGAGGACGTTTCATGCTGATTCTTGGAATCGAGAGTTCCTGCGATGAGACGGCGGCCTCGGTTGTGCAGGATGGGCGCAAGCTGTGTTCTTCGGTGGTCGCGACCCAGATTGCCGAGCACCGGCTTTACGGCGGAGTTGTGCCGGAGATTGCGTCCCGGCGGCATATTGAGAATATTGTAGGCGTGACCCGCGCGGCTTTGGACCAGGCCGGCGTTTCACTTGCGCAGATCGATGCGGTGGCGGCAACTTTTGCGCCCGGCCTGATCGGTGCGCTGCTTGCCGGACTGAATTTTGCAAAGGGACTGAGTTATGCGGCAGGCAAGCCGCTGATCGCTGTACATCACCTGCATGGCCATATCGCCTCGCTTTATTTAACATATCCGGAACTAAAGCCGCCTTTTATGGCGCTTGTCGTTTCCGGTGGGCACAGTCAGCTGGTTCATGTGCGTGATTACACGGATTTTGAGGTGATTGGCCGCGCTGTGGATGATGCGGCGGGAGAAGCGTTCGACAAGGTGGCGCGCACGCTTGGCCTGCCGTATCCGGGCGGACCGGAAATATCCAAATTGGCGGCTGGCGGCGATCCGAATGCGTACCATCTGCCGCTTCCGCACACCGACGGGCAGTATGATGTGAGCTTTTCCGGCCTCAAGACCGCGGTGATCAACCTCGTCAATACGGCGAAGATGAAGGGGGAAGAGATTGACCGCGCAGGCCTTGCGGCAAGCTTTGAGCATCGGGTGGTCGGAATGCTGGCAAACCGCCTGGTGCAGGCGGCTGATGAGCGCGGCCTGCCCGCGGCAATATGCGGCGGCGTGTCGGTGAACGGACTGCTGCGTCATAAAACGCAGGAACTTTGCGGCAAGCGCGGTATTTCCCTTTATTTCCCTGAAAAATCCCTGTGCGGAGATAACGCGGCGATGATTGCGGCGGCGGGATTTTATGAATACAAACCGGGACAGAGCGCGCCGCTTTCCCAAAATGCCTTTGCGAATCTGGAGATGTAAAAATGAAGCAGCCTTCAGAATTTCATCTGATTGAGCACGGTATCCCGCCGGTATACGGGCCGGGATGCCGTGTTCTGGTACTGGGGAGTTTTCCTTCGGTCAAGTCGCGTGAAGCGGCTTTTTTCTATGGACACCCGCAAAACCGTTTTTGGAAAATGCTTGGGGCGGTTTACGGCTGTGCGCCGCCGGAAACGGTTGAGCAGAAGAAAGCCTTTCTGCTTGCGCACGGCATTGCGCTTTGGGATGTGATCGCGCGGTGCCGCATTACCGGCTCTTCGGACGCAAGCATCCGCGATGCGGCGCCGAACGATCTTTCGCTTGTGCTGAACGCATGCCCGATTGAACGGATCCTTGCAAATGGGGCGACGGCTGCCGCGCTTTATGAACGCTTCTGCCTTCCGCAAACCGGTATACCGGCAATCCGTCTGCCTTCAACCAGTCCCGCTAACGCTTCGTTCAATCTGCAAAGACTCGTGGAGAGCTGGAAACCCCAGCTTTTTATATGAGTGATCAATCGAAAAAGCCGGAAATGGGAATATTGCACAAAAATTTTGTCAATAATTTAACATGAACTTTTTGCAAAATCCAGTCTTTTTGATTGAAAAGACTGGACTATTTTTGTTATAATGTATTTGGTGAAAATTTGAACTTTTCATAAGTAAAATTTTCAAGTTTTCAAAAAGGAGATACAATATGACTACTAACAAGACTCTGCTCGCATGGGTGGACGAGTGCAAGGCGCTTCTGAAACCCGATTCCGTCATGTGGATCGATGGCAGCGAGGAGCAGCTCAACAAGCTGCGCGCTGAGGGTGAGGCCACCGGCGAAATGATCAAACTCAACCAGGAAAAACTTCCCGGCTGCTATCTCCACCGCAGCGCGGTAAACGACGTCGCGCGCGTTGAGGGACGTACTTTTATCTGCACCGAGAAAGAAGAGGACGCGGGTCCCACCAACAACTGGATGCAGACCCAGAAAGCTTACGACCTTCTGCGCCCGATTTTTGACGGGGCGATGAAGGGTCGTACCATGTACGTCATTCCCTATTCCATGGGCCCTGTTGGCTCCAAGTTCTCCAAGATCGGCATTGAGATCACCGACTCGATCTATGTCGTGCTTTCGATGGACATCATGACCCGCATCGGCCAGAAGGTTCTGGACGTTCTGGGTGACAGCAACGACTGGGTGCGCGGACTGCACTCCAAGGCTGAGCTGGATGAGGAGAAGCGCTACATCTGCCACTTCCCCGAGGACAACGCGATCTGGTCTGTTAACTCCGGTTACGGCGGCAACGTTCTGCTCGGCAAAAAGTGCTTTGCGCTGCGCATTGCTTCCAACCAGGGCCGCCGTGAAGGCTGGATGGCGGAGCACATGCTCATCCTCGGCATCGAGGATCCGCAGGGCAATGTCAGCTATATTACGGCTGCTTTCCCGAGTGCCTGCGGCAAGACCAACCTTGCCATGCTGATCCCGCCCGAGGTTTATGCCAAGAAGGGCTATAAAGTTTGGTGCGTTGGCGACGATATCGCCTGGCTGCGCATTGGACCGGACGGCCGTCTGTATGCGATCAACCCGGAGAACGGCTTCTTCGGCGTTGCGCCCGGCACCAACGCCAAGAGCAACCACAACGCGCTGGAGTCCACCCGCAAGAACGCGATCTTCACCAACGTTGTGCAGAATCTGGACGACAACACAGTGTGGTGGGAAGGCCTTGACAAGAACCCGCCCAAGAACAGCCTGAACTGGAAGGGCGAGGTCTGGAACGGTGACGAGAGCAAGGGCAAGGGTGCACATCCCAACAGCCGCTTTACTGCGCCGGCCAAGAACTGCCCCTGCATCAGCCCGGAATTTGAGAATGCTGACGGCGTTCCTGTTTCGGCGATCCTCTTCGGCGGCCGCCGTGCAAAGACCGCGCCGCTGGTTTACCAGAGCTTTGACTGGGCGCACGGCGTCTTTGTCGGTTCCATCATGGCTTCCGAGACGACTGCGGCTGCAACCGGTGCGGTCGGTGTTGTTCGCCGCGACCCGATGGCGATGCTGCCCTTCTGCGGCTACAACATGGGCGATTACTGGGCACACTGGCTCGAGATGGGCGAAAAGCTTGGTGACAAAGCGCCGAAGATCTTCAACGTCAACTGGTTCCGTACCGATGATGAAGGCCACTTCATCTGGCCGGGATTCGGCGACAACATGCGCGTGCTGATGTGGATGCTTGCTCGCTGCAAGGGCGAAGTCGACGCTGTTGAGACCGCGATCGGCTATGAGCCCAAGCCTGAGGACATCAATATTGAGGGCCTTGAGGATGTGACGGTTGATACCGTTCGCGACCTGCTCTCGGTTGATAAGGCGCTGTGGGAAGCTGAGGCTGACGGCATTGCGGAGTTCTATGCCAAATTCGGCGACAAGCTGCCCAAGAAGCTCGCGGAAGAGCTGCAGGGCCTGCGTGATCGTGTTGCGAAGCTGTAATTCAGCTTTTATTGCGAGAGTTAAAAAGGGGTTCGGTTCATACCGAGCCCCTTTTATCTTATAAAAAATATGTCTGCTAAACATGAAGCATAAAACGGCTGTGCGGCGAAAATAATGGCGTCAATGAGCCATAAAAAAGTGGCCTCACAGAATAAATGAAA
>CALWZE010000004.1 GCA_944385925.1 uncultured Clostridia bacterium | reverse complement strand
AGGGTATCTACTACAATGCGTGTGTCAATACCAATACCGGCGGGCGGGGAGCAAGCATGATTATTACAGATGTAAAAGGCGATCTTTATCGCATATGCAATCCGTTTTTGCAGGATAAAGGATATCGGACAGTGTGTCTTAATTTCCGGCAGCTGGAACACAGCGAGCACTATCAGCTTATGTATCGGGTGAACGCTGCAATGGACAAATACCTGTCTACCTCTGATCCGAGCAAGAAAGCAGTCTATTATGGGCAGGCGGAGCGTCATGCGAAAGTGCTTGCAACCTCGCTCGTGGATAATGTCGATACCAGCGTAAAAAGCGAAGCGTCGGACTATTTCAACGAGACCTCAAAGGGGCTGCTGACCGGCGTTATTCTTCTGGTATCCGAATATGCCGCCGCAGACGAGCGCCATATCCTGTCGGTATTTTCCCTGATTCTTGAAATGAACGGGCAAACCCAAACGGACGGTATGCGATTTGGAGCGCCGCAAAAATCCAAACTGGAAGAATTACTTGATTCCATTGAAAACCGACGCATCAAGAATTATACCGGCGCGGCAACCGGAGCCGACATGCGAACATCGATGAACGTTTTTTCTTCTGCGCTTTCCAAGCTTACGAAGTTTATCGACGCTGAGCTGGAACAGGTTTTGTGCGATCAAAGCCCCGCATTAAACGATAATGATTTTATCGCCAATCCGACGGCAATATTCATAATCTGTCCGGACGAAAATACGACGCGTCATTTTTTTGCATCGTTATTTATTCGTTTTTTCTGCAACGACCTGATCGAAAGAGCGGAAACCGAGCACAACGGCGTGTTGCCCCGGCCGGTGATAATCTTTGAAGACGAGTTCGGCAATCAGCCGCCGATACAGGACGTCGACGTCCTGTTTGCAGCGATACGCAGCCGGAATGTGCGTATCCTGATCTCCATTCAATCCTATGCGCAGCTTAATAAAAGCTACAGCAAGGAAAAAGCCGAAATCATAAAAGATACCTGCCAGATGGTCATGACCGGATTTGTCGCTCCGTCGTCTGTCTCAACAGCAGAAAATTTGAGTAAAATGCTCGGCAATGAGACGGTCATGACCGGGAGCGTCACCCGAGGCCCCAACACTACAACAACATCCTCCATGATCGGCAGGCCGTTAGAATCACCCTCAGACCTGACAACTATGCCAATGGGTACTTATATTATCATGAAGGGCGGTGTTAAACCAATAAAAACATCATGCAGGCACTACAGCGAATTTCTGCCAATCCAACCCGCCAGTCGGCAACAGTCCGACCGGCTGAAAGTAAAGGAAATCCATGTCGCCACGGCTGCATCCCTACAGACTGCGGCAAAAAGGCGTCCCATCATCTTGTATCGAGGTATGTTTGATTTATGAAAATGGACAACAACTACGCAAATGCCGTCACCGCTCGGGTAAACCGCCCCGGTCTGGAGCTTCTGGCCGAAATACACTGCAAGACCGGGGGAACGAATTCCGCTATCATATCCTGCGCTCTTGATTATCTTGCGCAGCAGCATCACGAGGATTTTCTGAAATATATCGCAGATCATATTTCATTCTATTATCGAGGCTATCGCTATCACAAATAAAAAAACAGGGGGAACGGTCATCGAAAAAGCCGTTCCCCCTGCTTTGCAGGAGGATTTATGTTTCTTAAAGTATCAAACGATCTTTTCCAGATGTCTTTGCCGCCCGCCGCAATGAAAGTGTACGTCTATCTGTCTTACTGCGCCAAGAATCATAAGGCAATCGTCAAGGTGTCAACAATCCAAAACCGGTGTAATATACACAGCCCCGCAACCGTTTACAAGGCGCTCAAAGAGCTGAGCGACCGTGGGCTGGTGCGAAAAGAACGGCGTCAGAATTATGAGGGCGCGATCATTGCAAACGCATACACGGTTAAAGCGCTGCCGGGCAAGTGGTTCAAACTTATCAATCCTCTCGCTGCATTTTGTCTGGATAACCGGTCGTTTGTAGTATATTTGTACTATTGCCGCAAATCCCGCAAAGGCGTTGCGTGGCCTTCTCTGCGGCGCACGGCCTCCGAAACCCGCCTGTGTAAAAACACTGTGATTCGTGCGCTGAGATTGCTGCAAAAATTATTGGGTTTGCTGCGCATGTCCTGGCAATTAAAAGCCGGAAACAACGTATACTCCATTGCCGCTTTAGCCATAAAAAAATGTGCGCCGTCCGTCTCCCACAACGAACAGCGCACCGTTTTGCTTTTGCAAAACAAAAAACCCTGTGGTTTCATAATATCCGCCTTAGCGCGTTTTGTCAACAGCCTGCACCGCTCTTTTTCATTTTTGCCCAAGGCGGTTCATTTTTTGAAGAACAGCCTATAGACCCAATCATTCTGCAATAAAAGAGGAAAATGGATTAAGCGTTGTTCCATGTATAATCGTATAATCTGGAAAAAACGCCTGAAAAAGCCCACTCTACCAAGGGATAAGTCTGCCCCGCCGTTTTTTCTTTTACTGCAATATGGATTGACGTAATCTTTTGATTTGGCCTATACTTAGATTAAGCGGATGATTACAATGCCCGCTTTGGAGGATAAAGCGAATGATGGATAGATATGCTGCCGCCGTCGAACTTTGGCAACAAAGGAATATTCAAAATGACGCCCAGCTTGCGGAAGCGCTTAACGGGCATTCCATCCTGTTTGCCTATCATTCCGGCAAAATCGAAAATAACAATATCACCTACAATGATACGCGTGAAATATTTGAGCACGACGGTGTTGTATCCTATACTGGCGATCTCCGTACTCTGTATGAAATACGGAATGCCAAAAATGCAAACGAACTCCTGTTACAGGCATTTAACGATAAACGGCCTCTGGATGAGTCTCTTGTAAAAGAATTCCATTTCTTGCTGACTCAAAACACCTATGATGAAAGACGGTGGAAGATCGGCGAGCGTCCCGGCGAATACAAAAAACATGATTTTGTGACAGGACAGAATGAGATTGGCGCTTCACCTGCCGAAGTTGCCGAGGAAATGCAGGAACTGTTGGATGAATTGCGGGACATGCGACCCGATAAAGCGCTTATTACCGCCGCCTATTATCATGCAAAGTTCGAAAATATCCATCCTTTTGCGGATGGGAACGGTCGCACCGGACGCCTGACCATGAATTATCTCCTGCTCCTGCTCAATCACCCGCCTATTGTAATTTTCGAACAAGATCGCAAGGAGTATTACGCCGCGCTGGAAGCATGGGATACCGATCAACAGCTTAATCCGCTTGTCGAATTTTTGCAGTTCGAAACGGTAAAAACATGGCAAAAGCAGCTGGATCGCTATTTGGATTATGGACTGGATCGGTAGTAGCCCTTTTGTGGCTTTAATCTTGTGTTGTTGCAGAAGTGCGACCATTGGTCGCACTTCTTTTTTATTTAATTCACTGTTGACAATATGGGATATATCCCATATAATATATATAGAATATATCCCATATTTAGGGGAGGAGTTTTGAATGCAGGAATTCGACGTAATTTTTTACGCTAAAAGCGATGGAAGTGAGCCTGTAAAAGAATTTTTAGATTCTCTCGATATAAAAATGCGAGCTAAAGTGGTACGCACAATTGATATTCTATCTCAAAATGGTTCACTTCTTCGCGAGCCATATTCAAAGCATTTGAAAGATGGAATATTTGAATTACGTGCGAAAGTGGGCACTAATATATCCCGCGTTCTATATTTCTTCATCATGGATAACCAGATTGTCTTAACAAATGGATTTATCAAAAAAACAAAAAAAACCCCCATCGCAGAAATTAAAAAAGCTACTGATTACCGTGCTGACTATCTGAGCCGAATTGGTAACAATAAATTTGAATAAATACAATTATTTATTAATTGAATTTGCCGCTAAAGGAGAATAAATTATGAGCAATTTTCGTGACTATTTGAATCATCAACTTGAAGATTCTGAGTTTAAAAAAGAATGGGATGCACTTGAACCTGAATTTGCAATTATCCAAGCTATAATCGATGCACGGAAATCAAGCGGACTTACCCAAAAGGAGTTGGCAGAAAAAACAGGAATATCTCAGGGTGATATAAGTAAGTTGGAAAACGGTACTGGAAATCCCTCAATAAGGACTTTGCAGCGGCTTGCCAAAGGCATGAATAAAAAGCTGCGCATTGAATTTTCGCCGATGTGATTTTTCTTTTTTACTGCAAGTGCGACCATTGGTCGCACTCGCCTGTCCTGTAGAAATCCCCTATTGACAAGCATATAAAACTGCCTTAAAATAGCTGTATACAATTACACAACAAAAAAACCCTCACAGGGTTTCGGTTGTTGCTGCAACCGAAACCCGTGCGCCTTGCTGATACTGCAATATCAGAAAGACTTATGAGAGTGTCTTTGTGCATATGATGCTTTGTAAACAAAGTATCATATATGCAAGCTTTCGTCAAGTGCTTCGATTTTGCGTATTCGCAAATCGGAGCTTTTTTGCTATTCAGATGCATCCAGTTGTTAAGGCTGCTTCTGCATCTTGAATATATACGGACATTGACAATTGCACATAAACCATATGGACTTGCGCTACAAGTGTTATCAGGGACAAATCATGTGCCTATAACTTAATTGTTGCACAGCAAGAGCTTGAAGGCTCTGTGATGAGCCTGAGAATACCCGCCGGAGAACAGATCGTAACGGTAAGCGACGGAAGGAAACGCAAGTTCACTTTTTATATTAATGACAGAACAGAATCACCGCCGCCGGTTATGCTCACGATGATTCTGTTGTGTCATTCTGGTGGGAGCGGATGGATTCGAACCATCGAAGTCGGTGACAACAGATTTACAGTCTGCCCCCTTTGGCCGCTTGGGTACACTCCCATATAAAGCAATTCAGTTGTCATGCAGCCGCCTTGCCTGTAGTGACAGTGGAGCTGGTGGACGGATTCGAACCCCCGACCTGCTGATTACAAATCAGCTGCTCTACCGGCTGAGCTACACCAGCAAATTTTTGCTGCTCGTATATATTACCACAGCTTTTTCGCTTTGTCAACGATATTTTTATTATCCTTTTTAATTGTTTTCAGCCATTACAAGTTGGTTACACTTCACAGAAATTCGCGACACATCCGTCAATAACTGGTACATTAAGGATAAAGGAGGAAACGCACATGAAGAAAATCGCAATTATTGTTCTCAGCCTGCTGCTGATATCGTCTTTATTTGCGGGCTGCGCTGCCAGTTCGGCAGACAGCGCCGCAACCGAGAGTTCCTATGCTGAAGATTCCAACATGGATTATGGCGGCGGCGAAACCGGTATGCCGGCTGCCGATACCTCTGAAGAAGCGCTCCTGGCGGAATATGGCCGAAAGATTATTTTTGAAGCCTCCATGGACATCGAGACTTTGGAGTTCGACGAGAGCTATAATGCCATTCTGGATGCGGTCAACTCGTTCGGCGGATATGTTTCCAGCCAGAGCACCAACGGGGGATATCGGTATTCCAGCGACCGCTACAGTTCCCGTTACGCTGAAATGACGCTGCGGATTCCCTCGGAAAGATACGCCGAGTTTCTCAAGCAAGGCAGCTCTTTCGGCAACGTCACCCATCTGTCCAACAGCGAACAGGACGTAACTGCGCAGTATATCGACACCGAAGCGCGGCTCGAATCTCTTCGTGCGCAGGAGGAACGCCTGCTGGCGATGCTGGATCGCGCGAATACCCTCGACGAACTGCTTTTGCTGGAAGATCATCTTGCCGATATCCGTTATGAAATCGAAAGCTACACTTCCATGCTCAAATCCTATGACAATCTGACCACCTATTCCACGGTTACGATCTATCTCAATGAGGTCAGCACCATCACCCAACCCGCCGAAACCTTCGGCGCTCAGCTGAAAACGGCGCTCAGCGGATCTCTGCATGCGGCGGTAGCGTTCTTCCAGGGTCTTATCCTTTTCCTGATTTATGCAATGCCCTATCTTATCCTTATTGTGGCAATTCTTTTGCTGGTTCGGTTCGTGGCTAAACGGCGCAAAGCTAAACGATTGGAAAAATTCAATCAGGCAATGCAGCAAAGCCAGCAAAATACGCCGCCTTCTGACAAACCCTGAGGTCTTTTTGCACAGGTTGTATTCTGCAAAAATCTATGATACAATAGGTCGTGCTGATTTCTTGAGCAGCACGACCTGTTTATATCAACTGCCTGCGAATATTCGCAGGGCAAACGAGGCTATTTTCTTTTCGCTTTTTCAGCCAATACAGTTTAATAAAAATATCCGGGTGTAGCGCAGTTGGTAGCGCGCCTGCTTTGGGAGAATCCGCCCAGGCCACCCCACAACTTCATATCCGGGTGTAGCGCAGTTGGTAGCGCGCCTGCTTTGGGAGCAGGATGCCGCAGGTTCGAATCCTGTCACTCGGACCACCTTTCTTA
>CALWZE010000003.1 GCA_944385925.1 uncultured Clostridia bacterium | reverse complement strand
GTTTCTCTGCGGCTGCAGCGGTGCGGAAACCGCCTCAATCAATTTCGCGGCGCTTCCGTCCGCGGAGCCGCAGTACGTCGGCGCGTGGCCTGAAAACGACCTGACTGCCCGGATTCCCGAACCGCAGGACGGCGCCGTCGATTACGTGCGGGACTTTTCGGACGACGGAAAGTATGAGATCGTATGGGACTTCGGCTCCGATGCAGCCTTTGAAGAATACATCGATGCATTGCACACGCAGGGGTACGCGGAGGTCGCCGTGGCGTCGGAATCGGCGTCATCCGGCATGCTGCTGGAAAAAGACGGCGTTTACCTGAGCATCGCGTACAGCGGCGGCACCATGAACCTGCTGATTATGCGGGAAACGCTCTGAATCGGAATACAGAACAAAAGAGGAAAAGCAGCCTGGAACGAGCTGCTTTTCCTCTTTTATGTATACGTTCTTTTAGAATCGGCTTTTAGAGCGCGACCTTCGTGCCGCCTGCGCTGCGGATGGAGAGCACGTAGCACGCGCCTGCGCCGAAGACGGCTTCGATCTCCTTCCGGAACTCCGCGAGCATATCGAGCGGGACGTACGCCTGCACCGTGCCGGCAAAGCCGCCGCCGTGCACGCGGTATGCGCCGCGGCCCTCGAGCAGACGCTCGATGAGCGCCAGCGCCAGAGAAAGCCCCTGCTCCTGCGGATTCACGACCGCAAAGACATTCTGCAGATTCGTCGCCGAAGAACGCCCCGACGCGATGACAAGCTGCTTGAAGGCTTCAAAGTCGCCGGACTTGAGCGCGCTGACCTCCTCATCCACGATGCGGTTGTCCCTAAAGAAGTGAATCGCGCGCAGGATGGCCCGGTCCCCCACCGTTTTCCGGAGCGACGGGATCGCCGCGTAGAATTTCTCTTCATCGACTTCGCGCAGGACCGAAGCGCCAAGCTCCGCCGCAACGGCCTTCATCTCCGCCGGCACCGCCGCGTACTCGCCGGTGAGGTCGGCGTGGTTGCCGCCCGTATCGACGACGCAGAGCGCATAGCCGAATTTGCCGAGGTCGAAATCGATCTTTTCGATCTTCGGCGCGGCCGGGTCGGCAAAGTCCATCGTCGTAAAGCCGCCGACGCTCGCCGCCATCTGGTCGAGCAGACCGGACGGCTTGCCGAAGTAGACGTTCTCCGCGTATTTGGAAACCTGCGCCGCCTCGACCGGGTCGATCGCATCATCGTTGTAGAGGTGGGACAGGATCGTCACGACGAGCACCTCGAACGCCGCGGAGCTCGAAAGCCCGGAGCCCTTGAGCACGCGCGAGGCCGTCACGGCGTCAAACCCGCCGACCTTGTAGCCGAGCGCGGAAAGGCGCGCGCAGACGCCGCGGATCAGCGCGGCGGACCGCTCCTTTTCCTCTTCCTTCACGGCGAGGTCCGCCGTATCGACCGTATCCATCGGATAACCGGCGGATTTCAGGCGGATCACGCCGTTGTCGGTCTTTTTCACTGCGGCGATCACATCGAGGTTGACCGCGGCGGCCAGCACCTTGCCGTGGTTGTGGTCGGTGTGGTTGCCGCCGATCTCGGTGCGGCCCGGCGCGCTGAAATATTCGAGCGCATCCGCCGCGCCGAATTCCTCGGCAAAGGCCGTATCCAAAGCGGCATAGCGCGCGCGCTGTGCCTCCGCTTCCGCGCCGTAAAGCGTCTTAAAGTCCTGAATCATCGCATATCACCATTCTTTCGTCCGGGCAGGCCCGGAACTCATTTTTTGAACATCTTGACCTTGTGCACCTTCGAGTGGATGAACGGCCGGAACTTCTCCAGCTCCTCGGCCGGCATATCCTCCTTGCGGAAAACCATGGACTTGCCGTTGTCAAAATACATGATGAAGCGCTTGCGGCTCTCGCATACGCCGATCATGTGCTCGTAGCCCACCTTGATGTGGTTGCCGTTTTTCATGTTGATCACGCTGTATGTAAGGAAGGCGAGCGTCGTCTCGGTAAGGTACAGCGTTTTCGGGTTGTTCTTTTTGATCTTGGAGAGCCAGCGCTGGCAGCGGATCACGACGATCAGCGTGATGGCCACATACAGGACGACGAGGCTGAGAATGAAATTGCCCGAGTAGAATCGGCCGTCCACAAACGCAAAGAAAAGCGAAAAGGCGATCGGCCCGAGGATGAACACCGGCAGCACCCACTTGAAGCGCAGCAGCGTCGAATAATAGATAAACGCCCTGTGGTCGTCCTCGCCGATCTGGCTCGTGACGCGGAACTGCTCGACGTCCGGCCCGCGCTGCGCCTCCGGCTTCTTCTGGGGCGCTTTTCCGGTCAGCTCGCGGATATACGCGTCGATGTCCTCGTCACTGTCCGCCGCAGGCGCCGCCGTTTCCAGCTCTTCCGTGTTTTTGATTTCTTCTGCCATTTTAACCACCATTCCTTATTTTTTGTGCCGGTCGGCGAAGCCGATTGCCGCCTTGCTCGTCGCGGCAAAGGCACAAATCGTGTGTGAAAAAGTATTTTTCACACGAACCACCTGTTCCAGCGCAGGTCTCCGCCTGCGCGCCCTTTCCCTTTTATTCTGTCATCTGAAGCAGGTCCGCCTCGGTCAGGATCTCGATGCCCAGCGTCTGCGCCTTTGTGAGCTTGCTCCCGGCTTCCTCGCCGGCCACGACGTAGGACGTCTTTTTCGAGACGGAGGACGTCACCTTGCCGCCGTTGCGCTCGATCAGCGCCGAAGCCTCGGCCCGCGTGAGCGTCGGCAGCGTGCCGGTCAGAACGAACGTCTTGCCGAGAAGCCGCGTCTCCCCGCCGCCCGCGTCCTCCGCCTGCATGTTCACGCCGGCCGCCCGGAGCCGTTCGACGAGCTCGAGCGCCGAGCGCTTGCGGAAGAAGCTGTAGACCTCCTCGGCCATGATGCCGCCGAAGCCGTCGATCGCCGCGATCGCTTCCACGTCCGCCGCAAGCAGCGCGTCCATCGACTTGAACGTCGAGGCGAGGAGCTTTGCGGCCTTTGCGCCGATATGCGGGATGCCGAGCGCGAAAAGCAGACGCGAAAGATCGTTCTGCTTCGATTTCTCGATCGCCGCGACCAGGTTCTCCGCGCTCTTTTTGCCGAAGCGGTCGAGCGACTCGAGCTGCTCGGCCGTCAGGCCGTACAGGTCGGCCGGGGACGCGACCGAAAGCGCGCGCACGAGCTGGTCGAGCGCCGCCGGGCCGAGGCCTTCGATGTCCATGGCGTCGCGGGACGCGAAGTGAATCAGATTGCGCAGAAGCTGCGCCGGGCACTGCGGATTCGTGCAGCGCGCCGCCGCCTCATCCTCGAGCCGCGTGATCTCCTCCCCGCAGGAGGGACAGCGGTCCGGCAGACGGTACGGCTCGGTATCCGGCGGGTTTTCCACCACCGACACGACCTCGGGAATGATCTCGCCCGCCTTGCGGATGACGACCTTCGAGCCGATGCGGATGTCCTTTTCCGTGATGAAATCCTGATTGTGCAGCGTCGCGCGGCTGACCGTCGTGCCGGCCAGAAAGACCGGCTCGAACACGCCGGTCGGCGTCAGCACGCCCGTGCGGCCGACTGCGACCTCGATGTCGAGCAGCGTCGTCACCTTTTCCTCCGGCGGGTATTTGTACGCCTCCGCCCAGCGCGGGAACTTCGCGGTGCTGCCGAGCGCTTCGCGCTGTGCAAAGTTGTCCACCTTGACGACCGCGCCGTCGATCGGATACGGGAAAGTGCCGCGCAGGTCGCCGATCTCGCGGATCTTCTCGATGACCGTTTCCATGTCGCCGGTGCGGCAGTAGACCGGGGATACCGGGAAGCCGAGCGCGCGGAGCCGCTCGAGCGCATCGTAATGCGTGTGGACCGTCTCGCCCTCCACGGCCTGGATGTTGAAGACGTAGAGGTCGAGCGTGCGCTGCGCCGTGACTTTCGGGTCCTTCTGCCGCAGGGAGCCGGCCGCCGCGTTGCGCGGGTTCTTAAACGGCTTTTCCTCCAGCAGCTCCTGCCGCTCGCAGAGCGCGCGGAAGCTCTCCTCCGACATGTAGACCTCGCCGCGCACCTCCAGAAACGGGATCGGCTCGGCGAGCGTTTTCGGGACCGAGCGGATCGTGCCGATATTCTGCGTCACGTCCTCGCCCGTCACGCCGTCGCCGCGCGTCGAGCCGCGCGTATACACGCCGTTGACATACTCGAGCGCCACCGAAAGCCCGTCGAACTTCGGCTCGACGACGTAGACCGGGTCTTCGACGACGGCCCGCACGCGGCGGTCGAAGTCGCGCAGCTCCTCCTCCGAAAAGGAGTCGTGCAGGCTCTCCATCGGCACGGTGTGCGTGACGGACGCGAACGTGTTGTACGTCGCGCCGCCCACGCGGTTCGTCGGCGAATCCTCCGTTTTGAGCTCCGGAAAAGCCGCCTCCAGATTTTCGAGGCGGCGGTACAGCATGTCGTATTCGTAGTCGCTGATTTCCGGCGCGTCCTCGGTGTAGTACTTTTTGTTGTGATATTCGATCTGCTCCCGCAGTGCGGCGAGCTGCTGCTTTGCCTGTTCCTGTGTCATGAATTTTCTCCGTTTTCTGTTCCCGGCTTCCGGCGGCGCCCATGTGCGGCCGAAAGCCGTTTGCGGTTATTGTACCACAAAGCGTGCGGAAATCCAATGCCGAAAACGGGATTCCGCAAAAAAATTCCCCTCAGCCGCCGGAAACCAGACCGGCCGCATAGCGCGGCACCTCGCCCTCCAGCACCGATTCGTAGACCGGATACGCGCTCGTGACCGTCACCACGTCGGTGAACGCGGTCGACGCGCTGTAAAGCTGGGCCGTGACCGTCATCGTCACGGCGTATTTTGTGCGGTTGATGCCGGCGGAGATGAGCGTGCTGTCGAAATCGACCGCGACGGCGCTGTCCACCGCAAAGGTGACCGGGATTTTAAAGCCGCGGCCGTTCAGGAGCGTGAGCCCTGTGAGGTTCCCCACCGGCACCCAGGCCGAGGCCTTGCCGGTCAGCGCTTCCTGCAGGTCGGCCGTCAGCGCGGCTTTCATTGTGCTGAGTCCGTATGTATCGAGTGAAACGAGCGACTCGCCGTCCGCCGCAGGCGTCTGGGACAGGTGCGCCTGCACGGTTTCCGCGATGCGCGCCTGCCCCCAGGCGCTGAGCGCGGCCTGCTGGATCTCCGCCTTGACGGCAGGCAGCCGCATTTCGGCAAAGACGGCGGTCAAAGCGAGGAGTACAAGCAGCACGAGCGCGATGCGCCGGCCCCGCGCCGGGCGGCGTCCCATTCTGAAGCGTCGCATTCGAAATCCCCCTTCCGACATACCAGTATACGCCGAAAGGGGGAATTTTGTTATTCGTCCATCTGCACGAGGGCGCGCAGCGCGCGCATCATGCGCGCTACGGGCAGGCCGAAGATGTTGTTGTAATCGCCGCAGATCCGCTCGACAAAGAGCGCCGCCGGGCCCTGAATGCCGTAGGCGCCCGCCTTGCCGAACGGCTCGCCGCTCGCAACATAATCGGCGATCTCCCGCTCCGAAAGCGGATAAAACGTCACGTCCGTCGTATGGCAGAAAGCGGTGCGCTTCCCGCGGCAGGCGATGCAGACGCCCGTGTAGACCACATGCGTCCGGCCGGACAGCATGTGCAGGAAACGGCTGGCTTCTGCCGCGTCGCGCGGCTTGCCGAGGATCTCCCCGTCGATCGACGCGACCGTATCTGCCGCAACGACGGCGTCCTCCGCGGCGCACCGCGGCAGGACCGCTTCGAGCTTCCGGCGCGCAAGCTCGAGCACGAGCGCGTCCGGCGAAAGGCCCGTCGCCGTTTCGTCGGCGTCGGACGCCATCCAGTCGAACGCGATGCCGGCCCGCTCGAGGATCTGCCTGCGGTTGACGGAGGACGACGCCAGAACGATGTGCGGCAGCTTATCCCGCATAGCCGTTCGGGTTCTTCGTCTGCCAGCGCCACGAATCGGCGCACATGTCGTCGAGCGTCTTTTTCGCCTTCCAGCCGAGCTCCTCAAAGGCCTTTGTGCTGTCCGCGTAGCACTCCGGGATGTCGCCGGCGCGGCGCGGCTTGATCTCGTACGGGATCGGGCGGCCGACGCACTTTTCAAAGGCGTGGACGATGTCGAGCACGGAGTAGCCGACGCCGGTGCCGAGGTTGTAGATGCGCACGCCGCAGTCCGGCTCCTCAAACTTTTTGAGCGCCGCGACGTGTCCCTCGGCAAGGTCGACCACGTGGATGTAGTCGCGTACGCCGGTGCCGTCCTTCGTCGGGTAATCGTTGCCGAAAACGCCGAGGCACTTGAGCTTGCCGACCGCGACCTGCGTGATATACGGGACGAGATTGTTCGGGATGCCGTTCGGGTCCTCGCCGATCGTGCCGCTCTCATGCGCGCCGACCGGGTTGAAGTAGCGCAGGATAATCGGGTTGAAATCCGGATTTGCGTGCGCGTAGTCGAGCAGGATGCGCTCGATCATCAGCTTCGTCGTGCCGTAGGGATTCGTCGTCGAAAGCGGGAAATCCTCGCGGATCGGGACGGACGCCGGGTTGCCGTACACGGTCGCCGAGGAGCTGAAGACGAAGTTCTTGACCTTGAACTCCTCCATCACCTTCAAAAGGCTCAGCGTGGAGACGAGGTTGTTCTCATAGTACCGCAGCGGGATCTGCACCGATTCGCCGACGGCCTTGAGGCCTGCAAAATGGATGACCGCAAAGATCTCGTCCTCCGCGAAGATCCGGCGCAGCGCCTCCGCGTCGCAGACGTCCGCTTTGAAGAACTTCACTTTTTTGCCGCTGAGCGTTTCGATGCGGTCCACAACGAGCGCCTTGCTGTTGACGAGATTGTCGACGATCGTCACGTCGTATCCCTTTTCGAGCAGCGAGATGCAGGTGTGGCTGCCGATGTAGCCTGTGCCGCCTGTAACCAGAATTCTCATACTATTCCATCCTTTCCCGTTTGAAACCGGATTTTACCTGTTTCGATTATACACGCTTTCCGGCGTTTTGTACAGGCCCGGACATCTGCATTTTGATGCAAATTCATTGTGCTTTTGTTGCCTCTTTTTGCTGCCGTTCTTTTTTCACCGCCTGCAATAACGCGCGCAAAACTGCGCATACTCAAAAAGACGGCCTGTGAAACGCCGCGCAAGACCGTTTTTCTGCGCACGCAGCGTATACAGAAAATAAGCGCGATCGTTTCAGGCGCTGCACTGCACAGACAGAAATCAAGGAAGGATACACGATCAAGATGAAGAAAAACAGCCTGATTTTCATTCTCGGAAGCTGCGCCTATCCGACGCTCGAGGTGCTCTGGCGCGGCTACACGCACTCCTCCATGGCGCTGGCGGGCGGTGTGTGCATGGTCCTGATCAACCGCATCTGCTGCGAACGGATGGAAAAAAAGAGCCTTGCCGCAAAATGTGCGGCCGGCTCTTTGATCATTACCGGTGTTGAATTTGTGCTCGGCATCGTTGTAAACCGGATCCTGCACCTGCATGTGTGGGATTACTCCTCCATGCCGATGAACATCCTCGGCCAGATCTGCATCCCGTTTTCCGCCATCTGGTTCTTCCTCACGATTCCCGCGACGGCGCTCTGCAAGCTCTGCGGCAAAGCGGCGGATCACATTTTCCTGCCCGGAAAGCGGAACGCCGCAAAGCGCGTCACGGCGCCCTGAGCCATGTTCCGGCCCCGGTGCGCGGCGCGCCCTGCATTGTCCGGCGCTGCAAGCGGCTGAAACCTTTCAGCGCGCGCCGGCGGCTACATAATGAAGCCGCATCGGGGCGGAATCCGGCTTTCCCGCGGCCGGCGACTCAAAGCCCCAGCAGCTTTGCCCGCTTCTCCTGCGCGCGCTGACGGCGGCGCGCCGTTTCCTCCTGGTCGATTTCGAGCGTGCCGTCGTCCGTGATCACAAGCACGTCGCCGGCCTTCGTCCCCTGCGGGAGCTCGCCGAGCTCAATGGCGAAAAAGTTTTTGTCCTTATCCGCACAGATTGCGTAAATACCGTCGAAACGATCGATGACGATTTTCTTCATTTTCTGTTCTCTCCTTACGGCTCCGCGCACGCGGCGGACCGCCCGTTTTCTGTTATGACTGAGATTTTTCCGTCCGCTGCGGAGAAGACGACGGCGCCGTCCGTATCGGTCCGGAAGATTTCGGCGCCCGCCGTGTGCAGCCGCTGCAGGACCGCATTGCGCGGGAGCATGCTGCGGTCCTCCCCGCTCGAGATGACCGCATACCGGGGCTGAACAGCCTCCAGCAAAGCGGCCGAAGTCGAGGTATCGCTGCCGTGGTGCGCGACTTTCAGAACGTCCGCGCGGAGCGCTGCGCCGTCCTCGAGCAGGTCGCGCTCGGCCTGCGCCTCCATATCGCCGCAGAACAGCATGGTAAAGCCGTCGTACTGCAGCCGGAACACGGTCGAGTCGTTGTTGGACTCCGCGTAATCCTGCAGCGGACCGAGCACTTCAAAGGTCATGGCGCCGTATGCGCACCTTTCCCCGACCGCAGCCCGGCGCAGCGGCACGGCCTGCGGCAGCGCCGTCATCCCGGAGATGCTTTCGCCCACCGGGGATTCGACAACCGCATCGGCCGGCACCGTTTGCAGGACGGCCGGAAGGCCGCCGCAGTGATCGTCGTCCGGATGCGAGATCCAGACCGCGTCGAGCCGGTCGATCCCGCGCGCCGCCAGATAGCGCAGAACGTCTTCCGCCGCCTCCGCGGTACCGCAGTCGACGAGCACGTTCGCATCCGGGCTTTCGAGCAGGATCGCGTCTGCCTTGCCGACGTCGATCACGTGGACGTGCAGGGCGTCCTCCGGCAGAGATGCGGTAAAATGCGCAAGCCCGGCCGCGCGCATCAGCGCCGCCCACATCGCTTTTCCAGGCGGCGTATAGCCGAACACAAGCACCGCGGCCGCCGCAGCGATACATGCGACACGCAGGCGCTTCTTTCGGTTCGGCCGTTTGTCTTCCGGCCGGCTCATCCTGCGTCCGCGTCCGACTTCTGCATGTTGCGCTCCAGCCACTGCGCGTAGGTGATCAGCACCTGCCGCGGCTTCGAGCCCTCGTGCGGGCCGACGATGCCCAGCTGCTCCATCTCGTCGATGAGCCGGCCGGCGCGCGCATAGCCGAGGCGCAGGCGGCGCTGCAGGAGCGAAGTGGAAGCCTGTCCCGCCTCCACGACGCACTTGATCGCCTCATTCAGCATCGGGTCGCTGCCCGATTCGTCGTCCGCACCGTCCATGCCGCCGGACTTGCCGCCCTCCGCAACCGCGTTGCGCTCGATCTCCTCGGCCACGCTGTCGTCGTACACGACGGCTTTCGAGTTGCGGACGAAGTCGACGACGGATTCGATCTCGCTGTCGCTGACAAAGCAGCCCTGGATGCGCAGCGGCTTCTGTGCGCCGACCGGCGAAAACAGCATATCGCCCTGTCCGAGCAGCTTTTCCGCGCCGGCGCTGTCGAGAATCGTGCGCGAGTCGATCGCCGAGGACACCGCGAACGCGATGCGGCTCGGGATGTTCGCCTTGATCAGGCCGGTCACAACATCGACGGACGGGCGCTGCGTCGCGACGACGAGGTGCATGCCCGCGGCGCGCGCCATCTGCGCGAGGCGGCAGATCGCGTCCTCCACCTCGTTCGGCGCAGCCATCATCAGGTCGGAAAGCTCGTCGATGATGATGACGATCTGCGGCATCTTGTGCATCGGCTGGCCGTTTTCATCCTGGTAGCCGTTCGCCTCGGCGAGGGCGTTGTAGCCCTTGAGGTCGCGCACGTTGTTCTCCGCGAAGATCTTGTAGCGCTTGAGCATCTCCGTGACGGCCCAGTTCAGCGCGCCGGCCGCCTTGCGCGGATCGGTCACGACCGGGACGAGCAGGTGCGGGATGCCGTTGTAGATGCCGAGCTCGACGACCTTCGGGTCGATCATCAGAAAGCGCACGTCGTCCGGGCCGGACTTGTACAGCAGGCTGACGATCAGCGAGTTGATGCAGACCGACTTGCCCGAGCCGGTCGTGCCGGCAATCAGCACGTGCGGCATTTTGGCAAGGTCCGCGACCGTGACCTGACCGGCGATGTCGCGGCCGAGCGCCACGGTGAGGTGGCTTTTCGAGGTCGCGAAGCTGTTGGATTCGATCAGCTCGCGCATGCGCACGATGCTCTTCGTCTTGTTCGGCACCTCGATGCCGACCGCCGCCTTGCCCGGAATCGGCGCCTCGATGCGCACGCCCTCGGCCGCCAGATTCAGCGCAAGATCGTCCGCGAGGTTTACGATTTTATTCAACCGCACGCCGGTCTCCGGCTGCAGCTCATACCGCGTGACCGACGGGCCGTGCGCAACGTCCAGCAATCTGGTTTTAACCCCAAAACTGTCCAGCGTCCGCACCAGCGCGTCAGCGTTTGCTCGCAGCTCCGCATCGACGCCGGAAGTGTCTTCCGCTTTCTGCTTGTCCAAAAGCGAAAGCGGCGGAAAACGATATTCCTGCTTTGCAATCTCCTGTCTCGTCTGCTCGGCCGCCTGTGCAGGCGAAGAAAAGGGGCCTTGCTGCTCATCCGTTTCAAACAGATGGGGTATGTCCTCTTTGTTTGCGGCCGCCGATTGCGCGAAAATCCCCTCCATGCGGCGGGCAAAATCCGTCGGCTCGGCAGCGGGCGCCGCCCGTCTGGTAGCATGGGTGGAATAAATCGCCGGATTCGGCGTCTCTTCCTGCTGGGAAGCGCTGAAATCCGTAAACAGGCTGCTGACCGTTTCCTGCTGCCGCAGAAGATCGCTGACCACGTCGGCGGCAGGACCGGTTGGCGTGTTGTGCGGATTGACAATAATGTCCAGATCCCCAAGTCCCTTCTCAGGCTGCGGTTCAAAGTCCGGCCCCAGCGGAATATCAATACTGCTCATTGAGGTTGTCCGGTTTACGGTCGCCTCTTTGGCAATCTGTGCCGTGCGCCGTTTCCCCTCGCTTGAAAAATCGATCGGCAGCGGCGCGGGCGCCGGTTCGGGCAGCGGTTCCGGCTCGGTTTCCGGCGTTGCGGCAGGCTCGGGCGCAGGCTCATAACCCTTGTTCGGGTCCTGCACCAGCGGCGCCTGGTCGATCGGAACGTCTATGTCAAACCGCTGTCCGGATTTTGCGCGAAAAAGGCCGGAAAACCATCCCGCATTCCGCGCGGACTGGGCAGGCGGCGTCTCCTGCTCTGTTTCCTGCTCGTATTCTTCCAGCTCCGCATCCATCTGCGCCCGCTCCCGGATAACGTCGATCGGGCGGCGGACACCGTTGACAAGATCGACCACCGTCTTGCCGGTAATGAGCATGAACAGCAGAAAAATCGCCGCGACGATAACCACCTTTGCGGCTGTCTCTCCGCATCCCGCAAGAAGCGTCCAGCCGAAAAGGAAGCTGGATGCACCGCCGCCGGAAAGCAGTTTGCCGTCATTGAACAGCACGACCATGTCCTGTTCAAACTTGAAATTCAGCGCATGCTGTCCAAAGATCAGAAGCGCGCCGGATATCGCGAAAAACAGCAAAATACCCTTGACCATAACCGGTCTGGGCGGATTTTTGCCAAAAGCATAGGCAATCGCAAACCAGAACGCAAAGGGTCCGGCAAGGTAGGCAAGCACGCCGAAGAGACCGAAAAAGGTCTCATGCAGCGTCTTCCAGATGCTTTCTCCCTGCACAAAAGCAAGCGCAGTCAGAAAGATACCGCACCCGAACAGAATAATCGCCGTGCGCTCCCGCTGCTGCTTCTTTTTGCGCGCGAGTTCCGCCTGACGCCGCTGTTTTTCCTGCTGCGCCTTGGTCGGACGGCCCTTTCGTTTTGTTGTAGAGGACCCCGAAGCCATTATCTCACCCCTTGATTGAGCAGTGCATTCACCAGAGTGACGATATTTTCGCCCGCAATGTGTTCAATGATGCCGATGACGAGCACGACAACGCCGAGCGCAAGCGTATAGTAAGCAAATATGCCGAAGCGGTCGGTGCGCACAAGCCAGCTGAGCAGCTTGATTGCCGCAAGGCCGACAACGGCGGACACCACCATGCCCACAACAAGCGGCAGCGAAAAGCTCACGCCCTCCTTCAAAGCATCCAGCAGTTCAAACAGGCTCGCCCCCATAATTGCCGGGATTCCCATAATAAAGGAAAACTGCACCATGAACTCCCGGGAAAATCCGCTGAGCAGACCGATGGAAATGGTCGAGCCGGAACGGGATACGCCGGGCAGCGCCGCAAAGCCCTGGAAAAAGCCGATGCGAAGACCTTCACGGACAGTCATGTTCTTCGCGGTTTTCGTCCCTTTCACACAGCGGTCCGCCAAAAAGAGGATGGTTCCGGTAAACAGGAAACAAAAACCCTCGACCAGAATGTCGTTGTCCTCAGACAGCATGGTGAAGTAGTCCTTGACGAAATAAAAGCCCAGAAGCGGGATGAGGGTAATGAGGATCATGATGACCCCTTTCCGCTCCTCGTTCGCCTTTTTGTAGCTGAACTTTCCGGTAAAGATATCCCCGATCATTTTGAACGCCTCGACGATCATCTTCCAGATCGTTTTGTAAAAGGCAATAAACACCGCAAGCAGTGTGCCCACATGCAGCATCACGGTGAAAAACAGCGCATTTTCCCCATTCAGGCCGAAAAAGTGCTGAAACAATGCAAGATGTCCATCGCTTGATACCGGCAGAAACTCGGTCAGGCCCTGGATAATACCCTGCAGAACGCCGTCTAAAACAGTCATTGCAGTCTCCTCAAAATCAATAACATTTGCGTGCGGACGCACCTGGCTCCGCCCTTTCAACCGTCGCGTCCGCTTTCTGCAAAAGCCTCGCGCTGATTTTATATAATATCACATTTCCCGCTTTGCAGGCAAGCGACAAAAGGCGGTGCTTATAAATTGTATTGATACTTATTGACACTTAAAACCCTTTTTCAGGCGATTACCGTCTTTTCTCAATCTTTTCGGCAAAATTAATTTCCGCGCCCCGCCGCAATCCCGGTTATATCAGTGGGTGCGCCTCAATTAAAATCTGTAATTCTTTGTATCTGGTTATTATGGGCAACGCAGACCGGCTTGACCACGAGCGTATGTATTTATGCTGGTAGCAGAAAACCGGAGTTGGATTCATTGTGTCACCGGGAAACTTTCTTTTTTGCGAATAATTCCGAAAAATATGTCTTCCTTGAGCCGGCTGACTGCCTGGCGCGCATCTTAAGAGGCAACAAATAGTCTGCCTGCCGCATCATCTGCAAGGATGACCGCAGAGGGTCTTTGTTTTTCCGCGACCAGACTCTACTGTTTAAAAAGCGTCTGTGCTCTCCCCCTTCTTGTCCACTGCTCGAAATAAAGCTTTTGCTTTCCTGCCTGGCCATATCTTATATTGCCAAGTGTATATAATACAGTTTAAAAGAGGGGCCATCAATGCTGGACAGCCCCTCTTTTCCGGTTATTTTATCATAACCGTTTTCCCCTGCGGTCAAGCAGGGGCGACGGCGATGACAGCGCCGGGCATTTCGCGATTTTCCCGTAAAAACCGCCCTTTGCTTATTCCGCCGCCTGTTTGCGCCGGCGAATCTTGCGGTAAAGATACCGCATGGCGTCGCCGAGCGATCCGATATTGTCGATCAGACCGACTTTCACCGCCTGTTCGCCGTCCAGCACGGTCCCCATGTCCATGACCAGCTCTCCCGTACGCATCAGCAGTTCGCGGAATGCATCGCGGCTGATGTTGGAATGCTCACAGATAAAACCCGTGATCCGCTCCTGCATTCGGTCGAAATGCTTCATGGTCTGCGGCACGCCGAGCACCATTCCCGTATGCCGCACCGGATGCACCGTCATGGTTGCCGTCGGTACGATAAAGGAACGGTCAGCGCTGACTGCGAGCGGAATGCCGATCGAATGTCCGCCGCCGAGCACCAGAGAAGCCGTCGGCTTTTTCATACCGGCAATCAGCTCCGCGATGGCGAGTCCGGCTTCAACATCTCCGCCCACCGTGTTGAGAATGATAAGCAGGCCGTCGATTTCGGGGTCCTCCTCGATCGCCACCAGCTGCGGGATCACATGCTCATACTTGGTCGCCTTTGTGCCCTGCGGCAATTCGGTATGCCCCTCGACCTGCCCGGCTATTGTCAGACAGTGGATCGGATACCGGCCGCGTGTGCGTGCGACCGAGTTGGTCTCGGGCAGCAGCTCCCGCTCCAGATCATTCTCCTCATCCGGCTGCGTCTCTTCCGGCTCTTCCGGCTGCTTTTTGGCGCAGTGATCGCTCTCCTGTGCCCATCCGCCCGACGCAGATTTATGCTTCTGCTTTTTACCCATTGTTTTTCACCTCGTTTTTTCCATTATTTTTTCCGGAAAATTCAAAAAAATGTGCGTTAATAAATTGACAATATTGTGCTGGAGCGTTAAACTAATTACAGCTTAATCTGTTCAGCAGGCGTTGGAGCTTTCTTTGTGCCGCTCCTTGCATGATCAGGGTTTCCGCCTGCACAGACAACTTTATGAACCGCGCCGCAGACAGGCGGCGCCAACGGAGGTATTGCCGAAATGGGCATGAACGTAGCACAGAAAATCCTATCCACCCATATCGTTGACGGCGAGCTGGGCAAATCGCCCGAATTGGGGCTGCGCATCGACACCACCCTTACCCAGGACGCGACCGGGACCATGGCCTATCTGCAATTTGAAGCGATGGGGATTCCCCGGGTGCGCACCGAGCTTTCGGTTGCCTATATCGACCACAACACCCTGCAAAACGGATTTGAGAACAGCGACGACCATGAGTTCATCCGCACGATTGCCAAAAAGTATGGCATCCGCTATTCCAAGCCCGGCAATGGCATCTGCCATCAGGTCAACCTTGAGCGGTTCGGCAAGCCCGGCAAGACCCTGATCGGTTCGGACAGCCATACGCCGACCGGCGGCGGTATCGGCATGCTTGCTTTCGGCGCAGGCGGTCTGGACGTCGCGGTCGCAATGGGCGGCGGCGCATACTACATCACCAACCCCAAAATTGTCGGCATTGAGCTGACCGGCCGCCTGCGGGACGGCGTCGGCGCCAAGGACGTTATTCTGGAAGTTTTGCGTCGTCTTTCGGTCAAGGGCGGCGTTGGCAAAATCATCGAATACCGCGGCGAGGGGGTTAAAACCCTGACCGTGCCCGAACGCGCCACGATCACCAACATGGGCGCCGAGCTGGGCGCGACCACCTCGGTTTTCCCCTCTGACGAAATTACCCGCGCCTTCCTGAAAGCCCAGGGCCGTGAGCAGGACTATGTTGAGCTGTCTGCCGATCCGGACGCGGTTTATGATGAAGAACTGACGATCAATCTCAGCGCGCTGGAGCCGCTTTGCGCCTGCCCGCATATGCCGGACAAGGTCAAGCCGGTGCGGGAGCTGGCCGGTATGAAGATCGATCAGGTCTGCATCGGTTCCTGCACCAACTCTTCGCTTTACGACATGCTGATGGTCGCGAAGCTGCTTAAAGGCAAAACCGTTGCCGAGGACGTCAGTCTGGTCATCGCTCCGGGCTCGCGCCAGGTGCTGGATATGCTCTCCGCCTGCGGCGCGCTGACTGATATTCTGGACGCCGGCGCGCGGGTGCTGGAGTGCGCCTGCGGCCCCTGCATCGGTATGGGGCAGTCGCCCAAGAGCGCGGGAGTCAGCCTGCGGACCTTTAACCGCAATTTTGAGGGGCGCTCCGGAACAAAAGACGCGCAGGTATATCTTGTAAGCCCGGCGACTGCCGCCGTCAGTGCGATCACCGGCGTGCTCACCGACCCGGCCGAAGCCTGCGCCGGTCTGACCGTAGACATGCCCGCCTCTTTCACGATCAACGACAATATGATCGTTCTGCCGGCAAGCGAGCAGGAAGCGGACAAGGTTGAGATTGTTCGCGGTCCGAATATCAAGCCCTTCCCGGCAAGCAAGCCGCTGGACGGCGAACTCTCCGCCCCCATTGTGCTCAAAGTTGGGGACAATATCACGACCGACCACATCATGCCGGCCGGCGCCGCAATTCTTCCGTTCCGTTCCAATATCCCCTATCTGTCCAAATTCTGCTTTACACGCTGCGACGAAAACTTCCCCGGCCGTGCCAAAGCGGCGGGCGAAAGCATTATTATCGGCGGCGAAAACTACGGTCAGGGCAGTTCCCGTGAGCACGCGGCGCTGGTACCGCTCTATCTGGGCGTCCGCGCAATCGTCGCAACAAGCTTTGCGCGCATCCACAAGGACAATCTGGTCAACGCCGGCATCGTCCCGCTGACCTTTGCAAGCAAATTTGATTACGAAGCGCTCTCGCAGGGCGACCGTCTGGAAACGCTGGATCTGGTCGATGCGGTGCGTGAGGGGCGCGAGATCGTCAACGTCCGCGACGCCAAGACCGGCAACAAATTCATTGTCAAGCTCGAGCTTTCCGAGCGTCAGCGCAAAATTCTGCTTGCGGGCGGTCTGCTCAACTACACTAAAGCGGCGCTTTGATGGCGCGGGAGGATAGATCAATGATGGATATTCAGGCAGCAAAAGATAAATTTGAAGAACTTCTCCGCGGCCAGCTTGCGCGCTGCGAGCGGATGAAGAACGATGGAGATTTTGACGATTATTCCAAAATGGACAAGCTGGTTATCGGCGTATGCGGCGGCGACGGCATCGGACCGACCATCTGCGCCGAAGCCGAGCGTGTTCTCCGCTTCCTGCTGGACGATGAGGTCAAGGCCGGTAAAATCGAATTCCGCGAGATCGAGGGCTTGACCATTGAGAACCGCATTGCACAGGGCAAAGCGATTCCGGACGACATTCTTGCCGAGCTCAAAAAATGCAACGTCATTCTGAAAGGACCGACCACCACGCCGGATGCGGGCGACAAGGGACCCAATGTAGGCAGCGCCAACGTCGCGATGCGCCGCGAACTGGATCTGTTCGCGAACATGCGCCCGGTCAAACTTCCGGAAGAGGGAATCGATTGGGTCTTTTTCCGCGAAAACACCGAAGGCGCCTATGCCGTCGGCGACAAGGGGGTCGGCATGGACGGCCTGTCGGTCGACTTCACCATTACGACCGATGAGGGAACCCGCCGTATCGCGCGCCTGGCCTATGATTATGCCCGCGCCAACGGCAGAAAACGTGTCTCGATTATCACAAAAGCCAACGTTATCAAGGAGACGGACGGCAAATTCCTGCGGCTTTGCAATGAAGTCGGTAAGGATTATCCCGAAATTACAACCGACGACTGGTATGCAGACATTCTCACCGCCAAGCTGATTGATCCGGCCCGCCGCAATCTGTTTGAGGTTGTCGTTCTGCCCAACCTTTACGGCGACATCATCACCGATGAAGCGGCGCAGATTCAGGGCGGCGTCGGTACCGCGGGCAGCGCGAATATCGGCAAGCATTATGCCATGTTCGAAGCAATTCACGGCAGCGCGCCGCGCATGGTTGAAGAAGGCCGCGCCCAGTATGCTGATCCCTGCTCGATGCTGCGCGCGGCGGTCATGCTGCTGCGCCATATCGGACGGCAGGAAAAGGCGGAACTGCTTGAGCGCGCACTGGATCTGTGCATGTTCACCGAAAAGAAATACGTCATCACCGGCCGGGACAACGGCTGCACCTGCAGCGAATTCGGCGATTATCTCATGTCTACGGTCGAGCGAATCCGAAAAGGAGAGGTGTAAAAGCGACATGAAGCAAAACGATTCCGTATCGCTGCTGGTCGTGCGGCGGTTGCCGAGATATTACCGGTTCCTCACCGAACTGAAAAAAAGCGGGATCGTCCGCATTTCCTCCAAAGAACTTGCCCGCCGCATGGGACTGACCGCATCACAGATCCGGCAGGATCTCAACTGCTTCGGCGGTTTTGGGCAGCAGGGATATGGCTATAATGTCGACCAGCTGTCCGATGAGATTGAGCGTATTCTGTTTCTGGACGTCAGCATGCCTGCCATTATGATCGGTGTGGGCAACCTCGGACGCGCACTCTCTTCCTTTCTCTATGAAGCCAAAGGAATAAAGCTGATCGGCCTTTTTGACAAGAACCCGAAGCACATCACCGAGCTGAATCCCGATTTGAATGTTATGGGAATTACCAAGCTTGACGAATTCTGCGCTGAGCATAAGCCCCAGATTGCGATTCTCTGCATTCCCAGCGAGCATGCACAGCAGATGGCCTCCCGCCTCGTTTCGCTCGGGATTAAGGGATTCTGGAATTTCAGCCATGTCGATCTTCATCTTGACCCGTCCATATGTGTGGAAAATGTGCATCTCGGAGACAGCCTTATGACACTGGGCTTCAATGTGCATACCCAGCTTAAGGACGTCGTCCGGGGCGGCGAATCCACCGAGAAGACGGATTCAAATGCCGACTAAGCGGCCGGTCGCCTTTCCAATATTGCTTTTTCTCTGAGGAAGCGCACTAAGTCCACCCCAGCTCCCTGTCCAGGCCATTTCTTACGGCAGTTCTGCAAAAAAGTATTCACCTGAAATCAATCCCCCCGGCGCTGCCGGGGGGATTTTGTATGCCTATGATGTCCTGTAACGACCTATATGCTAGCCCAGCGTGATAGCTGCGTCATGCATATTTTCTTTTTCCGATTTCCGCTGTTTTTTCTGTTCGGCTCATTTCGTCTTTTTTTGGGTTTGTTTTTATTCAATTTCAGCATAATACCCTGCACTGTTTGACCGGCTAAAACTCCCTTGTTCAAGCAATCCGGATTCTTACACTGATAAAAAGCGCGGTTGTAAATCCACAAAAAATAAAGGGCGGGTATACCCGCCCTTTTCTCAGCCCTTCAGGCCCTCAGCTTGCCTCTGCATGTTTTCAATAACGACGTCATGAACCTCTCCCAAAGACGCGGCATATTCCAGCACCTGCCACGGCTCATTGGTGTGGAAATGAATCTTAATGAGGTCAGGATCACCGATTGCGAGCAGACTGTCCCCTTTAAAATGCGCTCGGATGTAATCGTTGATTTCATCCTCGTCCAGATTCTCGCCTGCAATCAGCATCTGGGTGTCAAACTTAAATTCCAGCATATAAATTATCCTTTCTGCTTTAAAGCTGTATTATCCATATCTTAAACCTGACTGCGTGCAAGCGCAGCAAGCTCTTTGTATTTTTCATAGCCCACCAGACGATTCAACAGCGAAAGCATCGCATTCGTGGAAAGCCGCGTCGGCAGCCCGGCCTTTTTCAAAAGCCATGCCCGACGGTTTTGAGCGCCTGCACAGCCGTTCAGTCCATCCTCGAACAGATCACAGACCGTAATCAGCCGCTTTGGCGTCGTCTCGGAATCGGGAATAGCATCCGCCATCAGCGCCTCACGAAGCGACCGTTCCACTACCGACCCCTCTATTCCCTCGACCCCAAGAAGGCCCGCAGCACCGCCATGCGCCTTACGCCTTTCTTTTCCCGGCTGCTCAGGGATATAGGCGTGCAAAACATTTTCTCTACCTGCCAAATCCTCGACATATTTGCGAATTTTAAATCCGGCGTCGTCACTGTCTGTCAGTATAACCAGACCGGTTTCCCGTCCCAGCCTGCGAATGAGCTGCTGTTTTTCCCTGTCTTTAAAAATGTTAAAGCCATCCGTCGTGACGATCAGCGCCTCGGCGAGTCCATCCAGCTTGATCTTATCATACCGGCCCTCCACAACGATCGCGCGTTTCGTATGAATCATGCTGTTTTCCCCGCTGTCATTGCAAGCTGCGCGACATACTGCTCCAACAGTATCCGCTCATCCACCGCAGAACTCTTCAGTTTATAATCCAGCTCACACAACAGCTGAATGCACTTTTCCAGCTGCGCGGCAGAAAAACGCACGCAGCGCTCATAGGCAATGCCGACTTTGCGGTCATTCGCTTTATAGTCAAACAGCTCAAACATGCTCTTTTGGGGCAGTCTTTTGTCCCGCACAAGCCGTGCACGATAATAATTGATAAACGCTGTATTGAGGGCCGCCGTAATCATAAGCGGAGCCGTCTGGTCATCCAGCATGTTTTCCAGCGTGCGCAGCGCCCCGCGCAGGTCCTTGCGCTCGATTTGGGAAATCATGTCGTATACGCCTGCTTCAGCCGTGCGCACACAAAGTGTGTCAACCTGCGCAGCCGTAATTTCGCCATAGTCGGCAAATGCCGCAAGCTTCGCGACTTCTCCGTTGATGAGCATCAGATCGTCCCCACAAAGTTCCGCGATCCGCTTGCTTACCTCGTCTTTTGCCGTGCATCCCTGTTTTTTTATAAGGCCGGCAATATAATTTTCCAGTTCATAGCCCTTTTTGGCCGCCGCCTCCACCAGAACGCCCTGCGGACACAGCGCAACAAAGGCCTCTGTTTTTTTTGAAACGCTGAAACGGCCGCCGTCTGAAAACTGTTTAAAAATCACCGTAAGATCATCCGGAATGTCTGCAAGCAATTCCGCAAAAAGCGCGGTGCGCGCCTTATTCATGGTTCCCGGCTCGCAGCCGTCAAACAAAATCGCGCGCGGCTGAGTCGAAAAGGAATAGGTATAAAAAGGCTGCTCTATCTCGTCATCCGGCGTTTTTGCCGCATCCATTCGAATCAGGCCGTCTGCATCCGGGCCCAAGGCCGTACGCACGATGCGCTGAATACAGCTGTCAATTAAATATTCATCGTTGCCGGCAACAAAGTACATCCGGCGCAATCCGTCTTTTTTCAACGAACCAGCCAATGTTTTGTCGTTGAGTTTTATCATGCTTCCCTCACTGTGCGGTACTTTCCAGAAGTATCAATATATACAGTATACCCTGATGGCGACGTGTCCTGAATGGATGAAAGCCCACGCGAGACTTCCAGTGCAGATTCTCCCGTTCTGTCAACCAGATCCAAAGTCCAATCCGGCCTAAATCTTGCGTAGAATAATGTTCCTCCCGCTTCGATTCGAACGGCATTCTGTTCTTCAACACCGACCGTCATCCCGCCAAAACTTATCCGATCACCGCCGTTTTCTGCCTGCGGTCCGAATCGATCAATATCCGCATTGCCGCCGCTGAGTATTATAACATATTCAGGTTCAGGGATAAACATCGTGTCACACCAGAAGAGCAATTCCTCGACTTCCGTATCGCTGGGACTTTCCCGCAAAATCATTGCGCTTCTTTGCTGGCAGACGCATATAACCGCGCTGTTTTCATACAGATAAATTCTCTGCTTATCCGCGACAATCAGCGCCTTGGACACAATCCCCACCAAAAGGGCCAAAACAAGAAAGAATCCGACCAGCGCAGGGCGCACACGTTCATTGCGAATTAAAATGATAACAACAACTAAAAGCGCTCCCAAAAGCCAAAGCCGCACAAAGCCGTCATTCAAACGCAGGGAGGCAAAGGCAAACGATCCGAAAAGCTTTGCGCCCGCCAGAAGCAGTTTTGCCAAAAGCCCGGCGCCCAGCGCAGCCAAACGAAGCAGCGGTGCGAGAAAACCGATTTTACCGAGCAGACCTACCAGCAAGCCCAGAAACAGCATTGGTCCAACCAAACAAAGCAGTAGAAAATTGGCCAATGGAGCGACCAATGAAACCGGAAGGCCATACAAAACAAGCACCGGGAAAGTTACCAGGGAAACGGTTGTGCAAGATACTGCCGAGCGTCCAAGTGCTCCAAGGCGTTTCCCAAAACACTTTTCGATCCCGCCGCTGACCAACGGAGCAACGGCACACAGTGCAAAACAACTGACAAACGAAAGCATGAATCCCAGCTCTCCCGCAGTCTTGGGATTCGGGATCAAAATAACCAGCGCAGCTGCGGATAGCGAGGTCAGCGAATCGGACTGTCGTTTAAGCGCCGCGGCACAAAGCACAAGCCAGTTCATTGTGACTGCTCGAATGATGGAAGCGCTGCCTCCGTAAAGCAGAACCAGCAGCAGACTTAATAGGGTAACAATTACAAACCTTGCCGCGCCGGCGCAATGTGTCCGCTTCAACAAGTTGCCGATCATACCCAGCATAATTGACACATGCAGACCGGACACGGCCAGAATATGACTCATGCCGCTGCGTTCAAGATCCAGACGTGCTTCAGCAGGCAGGTTGCTGCGATCACCGGTCAGCATGGATCCAATCAGCGCACCTTCCGATCCGCCAAGAAAGTTCGCAATGTTTGCCCGAACATCTTCACCGAAACGATATACGAAATAACGCCAAGTCGCTCTTTGTTTATGCGCCGTCGTGAAAAGTGACCCAGACATCTGGACTGTCTGCCCAAACCGCGCTTCCTTTTCCGCGTTTATTCGAACCGCAGCCGAATAAATTGCTCCGACATCATATAGCGCATCGTCATAAAAGCGTAGGGAAAGACTACTGGTCTTTTCGTCATCCAGCGACTTTATCAAAGCATTGTAATAGTAAACATCATCATACTTTGTGCGGTCGGTAATCAGAAAAACCGCTTCAAATTCTTTTCCGGCTGTTAGAGATACCTGCTTTTGCTGGTTGGCATCTACCGCTATAAACAGCACCGCTGCGGCAACGGCCGCGGAAAGGCAAAGCCGCATATAGGCCCGAAATCTGAATACTTTCCGGCGCCAAAACACGAACCCGAGTGCGTAAATCAGCAGAAAAAGGGCGAACGAAGTCGAACCGGCGGGTAAAAAGCAAAAGACCGCCAGCGTCAGCAGGACACTAATTCCAACTGCGGCAAGCGGTCTCTTCATACTATCGTCCCTTTACCAGGGAATTGATCAACCTCTGCGCGCCGCATCAATTTGTGCGGAAACGAGAAGCATTAGCCAAAATAATCTTTGGTATTAAATGTGGGCAGAACCTCCAGGAAGAAGATATCCTCCCGCTCGCTGGCAACGCCCTCGGCAAGCACAGCACATTTGCCGACAATATTGCCCTCAGCTTTGTTCACTATGCTTTCCAGCGCATACAGCGATCCACCGGTGCTGATAACGTCATCAACGATCAGAACCTTTTTGCCCTTGAGATAATCCATCTCGTGCTGGTCGAGATAAAGCGTCTGCTTGCGCGCGGTGGTGATCGACTGAACTTCAACCATAACCGGGTCGGTCATATAAAGCTTGCTCATCTTACGGCAAGCGATATACTGTTTTCCGCTCTGACGAGCCATTTCATAGGCAAGCGGAATGCCCTTTGCTTCTGCGGTCACGATCACGTCGAATTCCGGCGCCTTGGCAAGCAGCGCTTCAGCACATTTCACCGTCAGCTCAACGTCCGAAAACATGATAAATGCCGCAATAGACAGGACATCGTTGACCTTGCAGATCGGCAGCTGCCGCTTGCAGCCCGCAACTGTCATTTCATAATACTTCTGTTCCATGTTTATCTCCTGTATAACAATAATCTTTCTTTAGATATGCGCAAACAACTAAATCAGCCCGGCGGCCAGGCAAGGCTGCGGCCTGCCAGAACATGAAAATGAAGGTGTTTGACGCTCTGCCCCGCCTGCTCGCCGGTATTGGACACTACGCGGAAACTCTCGATCCCTTCCTCTTTCGTAATACGCGCAATTACCTCAAAAATATGCGCAACCAGCGGTGCATTCTGCGCATCGATCGCGGCACAGCTGTCGATATGCTGCTTGGGGATCACCAGAAAATGGACCGGCGCTTGCGGATCAATATCCTTGAAAGCCAGAACCTGATCATCCTCATAAACCTTGCTGCTCGGGATCTCTCCCGCCGCAATTTTACAGAACAGGCAATCAGCCATTTATATCCCTCCTGCCTTCCGGACGTCGGGTTGTTCGCCAACCCGCTGCCGGATATGCTTCTGTTTTTACTTTAACGAAATGCCGGAAAAAATGCAAGCGAGGTTCAGCCCAAAAGCTTTTCAACTGTCGCGGCGACCGATTCCAGCGCTTCGGCCAGTTTCGTTGCGTCTTTCGCGCCCGCCATGGCGAGATCCGGCTTGCCGCCGCCCGAGCCGCCGAGTACTGCCGCAGTCTGCTTGACTACATCGCCCGCGCGCACCCCGCGCTTGACCGCGTCTGCACCGCAAGCCGCGCAGAGGGTGACCTTTCCGCCCTCCACTGAGGCGAGCACGGCAACGCAATTCGGCTTTTCGGCCTTGAGCGCATCCGCCATTGTCTTAAGCGCATCGGTTTTCGCGCCGTCCAGACGCGCCGCCATAACCAGCAGCCCGCCAACCTCTTTCGCGTTCTTTTCCAGTTCGCCGAGCGAAGCGTTTGCCATTTTGGCGTTCAGCTTATCGATCTCCTGTTCAGCCGCCTTGAGCGAAGCCACCACAGCTTTTGCTTTTGCGGGCAGCTCTGCGGAATTGGCGAGTTTGAACGCGGCGGCTGTCTGCTCAAGCAGCACTTTGTTCTCCTCAAGCAGCGCAAGCACGCCAAGGCCTGTCGTCGCCTCAATGCGGCGGACGCCCGCCGCAACCGAGCTCTCAGACAGAATCTTGAACAGGCCCAGCTCAGCCGTATTGTGGACGTGGGTGCCGCCGCAGAACTCCATCGAGAATCCGGGCACGTCGATCACCCGCACAATTTCGCCGTATTTTTCACCGAACAGCGCCATTGCGCCGGCTTTTTTTGCCTCCTCGATCGGCATAATTTTATGCTCAACCGGGATCGCTTCCAAAATCTTCTCGTTGACCATCCGCTCGACCTTTTCGATCTCCTGCGGAGTCATCGCTTCATAGTGCGCAAAGTCGAAACGCAGCCGGTGCGGATCATAGTAGCTGCCCGCCTGATGCACATGGTCGCCGAGCACCGCGCGCAGCGCCGCCTGAAGCAGGTGGGTCGCCGTGTGGTTGCGCATGGTTGCGTGACGGGCATCGCTGTCCACTGCCGCATGCACCTTGTCTCCAACCTCGATCATGCCGCCTGTAACCACGCCGGTATGGACATAAAAGCCTTCGTTGGTTTTCTGGCAGTCAGTGATTTTAACGCTTGCCGCACCGTCGGTGATCACACCGACATCGCCGACCTGTCCACCGCTTTCCGCATAAAACGGGGTAATGTCCAGAATGATCTTGACCTCGTCTCCCTCGGACGCGGTTTTTGCCGGAGCGCCGTCCACAACCAGGAACTCGATCTTGCCCTCGCTTGTCAGCGAATCATAGCCGACAAACTCGCTCTTAAGTTCCAGTCCCTTGAACAGATCGCTTTCCCAGGAAACCTTTTTCTTCAGCGTGTCTTCGCGGCCGCGCTTTTTCTGCTCGGCGAGTTCGGCCTTGAATCCTTCCTCGTCCACCTCGAAGCCGCGCTCCGCCGCGATTTCCTTGGTCAGGTCGATCGGGAACCCGTAGGTGTCGTTGAGCTTAAAAGCGCGTTCTCCGGAAAGTACCTTTTCTCCCTTTGCGTCCATCTCGTCCAGGATTTCGCTCAGCAGCTGGCTGCCCTGATCGATCGTCTTGGCAAAGGTCTCCTCCTCCGCTCTGATAACCCGCGTGATGTATTCGCGGTTTTCGGCAAGGTTGGGATAAGCGTTGATGTTTTCGTTAATAACCGTGTCCGCAACCTCATACAGGAAAGGCCGTTTGATGCCGAGCAGACGGCCGTGCCGGGCCGCGCGGCGCAGCAGGCGGCGCAGAACATAGCCGCGGCCGTTATTGGACGGGCCAATACCGTCGCCGACCATAAAGACGGTCGAACGGACATGGTCCGTAATGACACGGATCGAAACGTCCACCGTCGGGTCTTCCTTGTACTTGACACCGGCAATGCGCTCGATATGTTTCATAATATTCTGGATCGTGTCCACCTCAAAGAGGTTGTCGACGTTCTGGCAGATGCAGGCAAGCCGCTCAAGGCCCATGCCGGTGTCGATGTTGCCGCGCTCCATTTTGGTGTAGTGGCCCTCGCCGTCCGAAATAAACTGGGTGAAAACGAGGTTCCAGAACTCGACAAACCGGTCACAGTCGCAGCCGACATGACAATCCGGTTTGCCGCAGCCGTACTCGGGCCCGCGGTCGAAATAAATTTCGGAGCAGGGACCGCAGGGACCGGAACCGATTTCCCAGAAATTATCCTCCCGGCCCAGGCGGACCATGTGATCCGGCGCGACGCCGACCTCTTTGGTCCAGATATCGTAGGCTTCGTCATCGTCCTCAAAAACCGAGACATACAGCTTGTCCACCGGCATTTTGATAACCTGGGTCACAAACTCCCAGGCCCAGCGGGTCGCGTCCTTTTTGAAGTAATCCGCAAAGGAAAAGTTGCCGAGCATTTCAAAGAAGGTGCCGTGGCGCGCGGTCTTGCCGACGTTCTCAATATCCGGCGTGCGGATACATTTCTGGCAGGTCGTCGCGCGATTGCCGGGCACATGGGCCTGACCCAGAAAATATTTTTTCAGCGGCGCCATGCCCGAGTTGATCAGCAGCAGGCTTTTATCGTCCTGCGGCACGAGGGAGAAGCTGTCCATGCGATAATGTCCCTTGCTCTGAAAAAAGCTCAGGAACTGCTCGCGCAGCTCATTAAGTCCTGTCCATTCCATCTGTTTCACCTTGTCTGTTTTTATTTTTTTGCAAAAAGATAAACCCCCGCCCCAACAATCGGGACGAAGGCCTTGCATTTCAAAGCATCCGCGGTACCACCCGCCTTGCGCGCCAGAAAACGCGCCGCTTAAGGGCCGCCTTAACGCGGGGCAACGCCGGCCTCCTCAGCCGGAGCTCAGCGGACGGCACAGAAACCGCGACGACACGTGTCTTTCAGCCTGGGACACGCTCTCTTTCAGCCGTCAAAACCGGGGCCTGTTTTCCGCCTGATAATGCTTTTAATCTATATTTGCATAACTAGGTTTATTATAGGTTGCGGCTGCCATTTTGTCAAGAACGCTGCGTTCTGCTTTCCCTCTTTTGCAGCCCGGCAAACCCGGCAAATTAATCGCCGGCAACCTGAATTCGTTTTTCATCCTTAAAATAAAACCGCTTTGCCGCTGTCTTATCTTTTTAGCACAACCCCGGGATCAGGCCCCATCGCTTCGAAAAATTTCCGATAGAAATTATGTTGGGGCACCCACAAAGAGCACAGAACATCCCGTTTTTCGCATTCCCTGCTCCGCGGGTTCGCAAACGGCTAAGCTTTCTCAAAATTATTAGCCCTGTTTTTTCTGTCGGCCTGCTTTGCGCCTGTACCAGGCTCACACTATTTTTTATCATTACCGCCGCGGACCAAGCACTGCTTTTCTGTCATCACAGCGGCAGATCCATTGCCGTCTTTTGGCACAAAATTGTCAGCCGCATAAATCGCTCAATAGCCGCGCCGCGCAATTTCATCCGCGATTTTCGCAAAAACCGGGGCCGCGCTTTCGAAACCATAGCCCGCATCCTCTGTCATTACCACAACGGTATATTCTGGCTCTTCGGCAGGGAACCAGCCGGTGAACCAGCCTACTACCCGCTCGGTGCCGTCTTCATTATAGGTGCCGGTCTGCGCAGTGCCGGTTTTACCTGCCGCGGTTGTCAGCGAAGGTTTTGCGTTGCTGCCCGTACCGCCGTCCACGACGCTTTGCAGATACTCGGCAACCGCTGCGGCAGCCTGCTCGTCAAATATGCGGGCGGTTCTTCCTTCGGACTGTTTTTCTCCGCCCACGGCCTCAATCAGGGTCGGCTCAATATATTCACCGCCGCGCGCGAGCGCGTTGGTCGCGGCCGCGACGTGCAAAGGCGTCAGCAGCAGCTTACCCTGTCCAAAACAGTGGTTGCACAGTTCTCCGTATTCACCAAGCTGCTGCAAGGTCGGCATATTGGCAGATGCGCTGGAAAATCCGTCCCAAAGCTCTATCCGCCGGTTTGCACCAATCGAACAAGCTGTATTATATACCGCAGATGCGCCAAGTTGCTGGCCCAATGCGATAAAATAGGTGTTGCAGGAGTGCACCAGGGCCTGTTCCATATCGACTACGCCATGTGCTGTACCGTCATTACAGGAATAACTCTGCCCGTCGACCGTGATCGTACCCGTACACTCATAGGTGAATGATGCTGATAACCCGGCATTGAGCGCGCATGCGGCGAGAACAGGCTTATAAATAGATCCGACGTTGTATGCGGTCAGCGCCTTATTCAAAAGCGGAGAATTTTCCGCCTGCAAGCTTGCCGCTATATCGGAAGGATCAAAGTCCGGGCAACTGACCATGGCGCGAATTTTCCCCGTCTCGGTTTCCAGGACGATGACCGCGCCGCTTACGATCATTTCGTCCGCAATCTGCTCACACAATTTCTGTATGCGCAGGTCGATGCTCAGCTGCACGCCTGCCGCGTTATAACCATCTTCGTACACACGTGTCTGCGCACCGCTGACCGGGACGCCCTGCGCGTTGACCTGCGTTTCCAGAACGGTATGCGTCAGGTTCTGCGAAAAATATTCCTCAAAAGCGGATTCCAGCCCGCTGACTCCCTTTCCGTCATAATCCAGATAGCCAATCAGATGCGCTGCCGGCTGCGGCTGCGCATATCGCTGTTCAATTGTTACGAGGTCATAAGCGCCCTCCTCAGGCGAGCTGGCCAACGGCACAACGAACGGCGAAGTACCGCTCATCCCCTCCAGCAACATTTCCACGCCTTGCTCATCAAGATAGGAAAGCAGCTCATAAGCATTGTCATCCTTCGGATAAACAACGGCATACTCAATTCCCTGCGCACCGGTTATGCGGCTCCCGTTTGTATCATAAAACTCGGGCCGATGTGTCGCGACCGTTTTCCGGTACAAGCTCTGGGTTGCGGCAGTCTCCGCCGTTGAATTTTTAGTCATCAGCACAAACAACCGCGCCTGCAAAAGTGTAAAGCCAGCCACAAAAAACAGAAAAAGGCCCAGCATTCTTCTATTATTCATCATGTTCACCCTCGTTAGGATGGACAAAACCACAACGCTTTATTCTTTCCAGCGCATCGGTTCCAGCACAGGCGTCCGTGAGATATCGGCGCAAGCCGAAATGATTCGGCTTGCTGCTTTGGATGATTTCACCGGAAAAATCTATCATCTTTTTAATTGTACTTTCGCAGAAATTCCACTCGTCTTTTCTGATTGGCGCCACAGGACAAGCCTGGTGTTTGTCCCGCGGCGCGCAAATCGCTTAAAATCTTATTTTTCAAACAAGACGGAGAGGTTATTCTGTCCGCCTCAACAAAGTACGGTATTCTTTTAAATACTTCTGCCCCCTGTTCTTTGTGAGATAGAAACTCGCGCAGACAGCAAGTGTAATCGCAAAAGCTCTCTGCATCTTGCCCCCGCAGAATAACCGCTTAGGGGCAATCATGATGCGCAGCGGTATGACATTTCTATGCTGAAATTGAAAGGAGGCTGAGAGGTGGAGGTACGGGTGGAATATTCCTCCGGGGATGTTGAGGTAGTTGTCCGGGGACCGAAAGACAGTCCGGAGCTGCTGCGAATTCTGGATTTATTAAATGCGGACAATCAGCGTCTATGGGACTTGGATGAAGAAAAAAGGGCCGTCCCTATTTCCCCCAAGAGTATCGTGTGGGCTGAAGTAGTAGACAATAAAGCTTTCGTCTATACAGAAAACTCTTTCTATGAAGTTTCTGTTGGCCTTGGTGAATTGGAGAACAGATGGGAAAGCCTCGGAATTTTCCGTTGTGCCAAGTCCTCGGTTATCAATTTAAATGCTGTACATGCATTGCGCAGCTGTCCCGGCGGTCGGATTGAGGCTATCATGGTAACCGGTGAAAAAGTGATGGTATTCAGAAGATATGCTCCCCTGCTGCGGGGACGAATTCAGGAAGGTGTGTGATTTTATGAATACTTACTTAAAACTATATCGATGGTCCATGCAGATGAAGCAGCGTATGGGGCTTTATACGATAGCTCTGCTTCTGTGCAAAATCGTCTGGAATTGGATCGAGGGACTGGAAAGCGTAAAATCGATAGATATCGTGACGATATGGGCCGCCTGCCTGCTGTTTTCAATGCTGGAAACAGCGATTCTCCCCAAGTATGAATATTCACCTGTTCGGACGGCATGCTGGGCAATTACCGCCAATATAATATTTGGTACAGGGGCCTTATGGGCAGGATGGTTTCGCGGCATTCCCATTTTGGGCAGCGTTATTTTGTTCGGGATTCTGGAGCTTGCCTTGGTGATGGTGTGGTTTGGCGATAATATAGCTATGAAAGCCGATACGGCCCAATTAAACAGGCAATTGAAGGATTTTCAGTGCCGGCAGAAGGAAAAAGAGGACAGCACTTCCCGAAAAAATTCATAAGTACTGAATCATCAAACTTAAAAGCGCCCGTTTTTCCGCAATTGTCATGGAAAGCCAGTCCTCTTCTTAATCAATTCCTTTTCCAGTGTACAATTTCAGGTTTTTAGCTACCGCATCTCTGACACAATCAATTCAGAGGCGCGGTACTTTTTTGCTTATTAAAAATGCAAAATACCATTTGCTCCGCCATCTGTGTACTCTATCCTTAGGCTGATGCTTAAGAACAAAAAAACAGCAACAAAAAACCGACTTGCAAAAGCAAGTCGGTTTTTTCTGGTGGACCCGAAGAGGATCGAACTCTCGACCTCCGCGTTGCGAACGCGGCGCTCTCCCAGCTGAGCTACGAGCCCGAACGACGATATTTATTATATCGATCGATATGCCAAAAGTCAAGCATATTTTTACTATTTTATTAACTTTTTTCAAGTTACTCTGAAATTTCTTAAAAAACACTTGCTAATTTGTTTTATTGCAAAAACTCAGCGGTATTGGCTGTCTCCTATGGTATACCCACTCGAACACAATCTTTTTAAAACTCTAAAGCCTCATCAAAATGAAGCTGCATCTTTCTATCCTGATTTGGCTTTCAGCTTTTCTGCTTATTCACCGGCCGTTTTCTGCCAATCATCTTTTAATCGCATACCGTGCACAGTGATTGGTCAGCCCAATACAAATCCAGAGTATACTTTAATTCGATACCAGCACGGATGCGCACTTATTTTTTTCCTTGTTGTTTCAGATCCATTCGATTCGTTTACAGCTGAAAAAACACACTCCCATATACTCACAGGGTCGTGGAAGGATGGCCTTGTTCTGAATCGGGAATAAAGCAATCACCCGTGAAGAACAAAAGCCTCTCACGGGTGATTGCTTTATTAATATTACGCTTTACTCCGGCAGCTCGTCCTCATTATCGAGGTTGTGCCAGACGTTCTGGACGTCGTCCAATTCTTCCAGATGGTCAAGCAGCTGTCCCATCTTTTTCAGGTTCTCCTCGCCTTCCAGACGGGTATAGTTGGAAGGCACCTGCGCCACTTCCGCGGATTCAAAGGAATACCCTTTTGCTTCAAGTGCTTCACACACAGAAACCAGATCCGCCGGAACGGTCAGAATCTCCGCACCGCCGTCTTCGATATTGACGTCGTCTGCACCGCACTCAATGGCGTCGTCCATGACCTTTTCTTCTTCGAGGTCTTCCATGTTGATCGTGATAACGCCCTTCTGCTCAAACATGAAGGAAACGCAGCCGGTTGTTCCCAGATTGCCGCCGTATTTATCAAAATAATGACGCACATCTCCCGCTGTACGGTTGCGGTTATCGGTGAGGGTTTCCACAATTACCGCGATTCCGCCCGGGCCGTAGCCTTCGTAGACAATGTTTTCATAGTCGGTTTTGTCCGCACCCTGAGCCTTTTTAATGATACGCTCAATGTTTTCAGAGGGCACGTTATTTGCCTTCGCCTTGGCGATTACATCCCGCAGCTTGCCGTTTGTGGAAGGGTCAGGGCCTCCCGAACGCACGGCGACTGTGATCTCACGGCCCATTTTTGTAAATATCTTGGCACGGGCGCCGTCGGTTTTCTCTTTTTTCCGTTTAATATTATTCCATTTTGAATGTCCTGACATCGTAACAACCCCTAACTAAAATTTAACTATGTAATTGTATCATTTTTTCATTCAGTTGACAACCTTGCCGGGTCATCCGCTTCGTTTCATCCGAATTTTTCCATCCATAACGGCAAACTGCCCGGCAATACTAAGTAACGAAAGGTGGGATAACAAATGACCGAAAACAAAAACATGAACAACAAGAATTCCAAAAACACCAAGAACAGCACCAACAAGTCGGCGAACGCGAAGTCTGCCAACCAGAACGCTAAGAGCGCTTCCAACTCGACCAATTCCAAAAACAGCAAGTCGCAGAACAAGCAGTAATTCACCGACAAAAGCCGCCCGAATTCTTGAATTCGGGCGGTCTTTTTTATTGCTTAAGCCCTCAAAATTACCGTCTGGTGCAGCGGTTAATCCTGCTGCTGTGCCGATTCCAGATCATGAAAGCGCACGACCTGGTCAAACAGCTCCCGTATACGCTCGAACTCTCCGTTTAGATACAGATAGCCGAAAAGCGCTTCCAAAGCAGTAGAACTGCGGTAATTCTTTGGGTTTCCATTGCGCGGCACCGACACCTTGTTGGCGTTTTTGCCACGGCGCACAATGTCCTGCTCCTGCTCGTTCAGGCGACCATAAATCTGTTCCAAAGCGCCGGCCTGCGCATCTGCGCAGACATAGGAGACTGCTAAACGATGCAGGCGGTTTGGGTTTGTGTCGATTTCGCGCGTAATATGTTCACGCACCAGCAGTTCAAAGACCGCATCTCCCAAAAACGCAAGTTCAACAGGACTTTTTTGTTTTGCCGTCAATCCCTCGCTCAAAGATAACTCCTTATACAATATAATCGAACTGGAATTCGTCTATATAAACCGTATCGCCGTCTTTCGCGCCCATCTCCACCAGCTTGTCGATGATACCGCTGTCCACCAGAGCGCGCTGGAAATATTGCAGCGATTCGTAGTCCTCGACATTGGACTGCTCCAGAATACGGGCAAGCCACGGCGCCTGTATCTCAAATCCATCCTCAACCTGCGTCACCGTGAAGGTTCTGCCAAGCTCTGGCGCCGGTTTTACGTAATCCGGCTCATAAACTTCGATTGGCGGAAGCGTTGTCAGCATCTCGCTGATCTTAAGCAGCAGGGGGTCAATTCCCTTTCTGGTCGCGGCGCTGATGGAAAAATACTGAAATCCCTTTTGCTCTACATAATCGCGAAGCTTATCTTCCAAAGAAGTATCCTGCGCGATATCTCCTTTATTTCCCACAACCAGCTGCGGCCGTGCGGCAAGCTTGTCGCTGAAAGCGGCCAGTTCCGCATTGATGGTATCAAAATCCTCCACCGGGTCTCTGCCCTCAATGCCGGAAATGTCCACCACGTGCACCAGCATGCGGCACCGGTCAACATGGCGCAGAAAGTCAAAGCCCAGTCCGATTCCCTTCGAAGCGCCCTCTATCAGTCCGGGAATATCCGCGCAGACAAAGGAGCCGCCGCCGGGAACCGCAACCACGCCGAGCACAGGGCTCAGGGTCGTAAAATGGTAGTTTGCGATCTTCGGTTTCGCCGCACTGATCACCGACAGCAGCGTTGATTTTCCAACATTCGGAAAACCAACCAGCCCGACGTCCGCCAGCAGCTTCAGTTCCAGAATAACGTCATAGCTTTCCCCTTTTGTGCCGGTCTTGGCAAAGCGCGGAATCTGGCGGGTCGGCGTCGCAAAGCGCGCGTTGCCAAAGCCGCCCTTTCCGCCTTTGCAGATGACGACTTCCTCGTCGCCCGACAGGTCTGCAAGGATCGCGCCGCTTTGCGCTTCACGCACAACAGTGCCGCGAGGCACCCGGATCACGGTATTCGGCGCAGACTTTCCTGTACAGTTGTTGCCGCCTCCCGCTTCGCCGTTTTGCGCGACATACTTACGCTTATAACGGAAATCCAGCAGGGTGGAAAGGTGATCGTCCACCTTGAAGACAATGTCTCCTCCGCGGCCGCCATCGCCGCCGTCCGGACCGCCCGCCGCCACAAATTTTTCACGATGAAAAGAAACGGCGCCGTCGCCGCCGTTCCCGGCAATAAGCCGGATTTTCGCCTTATCTACAAACATAATTACCTCCGCCTTTCCGCAGAGCTCTTTTTTCGGCAAAGTTCGTCTTTTGGAAAACAAAAGCCCGAGCAAAAAGCCCGGGCCTTGCTTGGTTCTGAATTAGAGGACGCTGACCTTTTTGCGGTCGCGGCCGACACGCTCAAATTTGACCTTGCCGTCGATGAGCGCGAAGAGGGTATCGTCCGAACCGATGCCCACGTTTTCACCCGGGTGAATGTGGGTACCGCGCTGACGAACCAGAATGTTGCCCGCGAGAACGGCCTGTCCGTCCGCTCTCTTGACGCCGAGGCGCTTGGACTCGGAATCGCGTCCGTTTTTAGTGGAACCAACACCTTTTTTATGTGCCATAGTTTACTGCACCTCCGTCCTTTTCTCAGCCTTTGATTGCTGTAATTTCAACTTTTGTGAACTGCTGGCGGTGACCAAGCTTACGCTTGCTGTCCTTCTTGGGACGATAGGTAAAGACAGTGACCTTCTTTGCCTTGCCGTGCTTGATGACCTTGCCGGAAACCACGGCGCCCGCCACATTGGGAGTGCCAACCTTGGTCTCTTTGTCGCCGCCGATCACCAGAACGTTGTCAAATTCGACCGCTCCGCCCTCTTTGACGTCGAGCTTCTCGACATAGATGACGTCGCCTTCGCAGACACGGTACTGTTTTCCGCCGGTTACGATAACTGCGTACATGTTGCTGTTCCTCGCTTTTTTCTTCAGACTCGCTGATGCAGGCGGCGCTGAGCACACTTAAAAAGCCTGTTACACGCGGCTATACCATATTAGCACAGGTCTTCTCTGCTGTCAAGAATAATCAATCGATCTTTTTCAGGAACTTCTGAAGATCCGCCTGATAGCCGATAACCAGCAGATGCTCGTCGACGCTGAGCACATGTTCAGGGTCCATAACCAGGGACATCTCTCCCCCTTTTTTGATCGAGAGAAGGTTGATCTTATACATTTTGCGGAAATCGACCTCACGAATGGTCTTTCCCGCCCACTGCTCCAGTACCGGAATTTCATAGATGCTGACGTCGTCGCTCAGTCCCACATAATCGACCACGTTATTTGCCGTATAACGGGTCGCAAGCCGCAGCGCCATATCCCTTTCCGGATAGACGACGCTGTCCGCGCCGTTGCGCAGCAGGAATTTTGCATGGACGTCGTCATTCGCCTTGCTGATGACCATTTTTGCGCCCAGTTCCTTGAGCATGCTGGTAATCTCCAGACTGCTCTGGAAGTCATCGCCCATACAGACAAAGCAAATATCAAAATTGCGGACGCCCAGGCTCTTCAGCACGTCTGCGTCAGTGCAGTCGCCGATTTGCGCGCTGGTGACATAGGGCAGCAGTTTTTTCAAATTGTCCTCGTTCTCATCGACGATCATGACCTCGTTGCCGAGTTTAGTGAACCGCTCGGCAAGATGGCTGCCAAAACGGCCAATGCCGATAATGAGTATTGTCTTCATTTCCAATAAACCTCGCAGAGAAAAATTGGCCTTAGCCGATATTAATTCTCTCCACCGGCATCCGCACGGCCGGAACCTCGCGGTGCTCAGTGAAGATCAATGCAAACGACAAGCTTCCCACCCGGCCTGCGTACATCAGGAAGGTCACGATCAGGCGGGAAAAATTGCAGAGCGCTCTGGTAACGCCGGTGCTCATGCCAACTGTTCCAATCGCGGAAAAGCACTCGAACGTTATGTCAAACAGCGGCAGATTCGGCTGCGCGGCGCAAATTGCCAGGATGGCCGTCAGCACAAGGCTGAAATTGACCCCGAACACGGCGCACGCTCTTTTAAACGCGCCGTCCTCAAGCCTGCGGCCAAAGACATTGTTGACCGTTTCATTGCGAATTTGCGCAACAAGAGAAATCACAATAACCGCGATTGTGGCGGTCTTAATACCGCCCGCCGTTGATCCCGGGCTGCCGCCGATAAACATCAGCATGATGGTCAGCAGGCCGCTGGCCGGGCTGAGCGCAGCGGTATCTATGGTATTGAAACCGGCTGTACGCGGCGTAACCGCGCTGAACAGCGACGCCCAGAATTTGCCTGCCGGACTGAGATCCGCAAGCAGATTGGTGCGTTCGAAAAAGAAGAACAGAATCGTTGGAACAACCAGCAAAATCGCGGTCGTAACCAGCACGATTTTGGTATGCAGCCGGTAGGCCTTAAAATGAAATTTGTGTTCCAGAAGATCGTCCCAGACAAAAAAGCCGATACCGCCGATCACAATCAGCGAGATGATCGTCGCATTGACCAGCCCGTCTTCCACAAATCCCGTCAGAGAGATGTACTCTCCAAACCGTCCGAACAGGTCGAATCCCGCGTTGCAGAACGCAGAGATCGAGTGAAAAACGCCGCACCAGATTCCCTCGCCCCAACCCAGCAGGGGCACAAAGCGAATGGAAAGCAGGATCGCGCCGACCGTCTCGAAAAAGAGCGTGCCGATAAGGATCCGCTTGGTCAGCCGTATAATTCCGCCGATGTACATCGTGTTGATGCTTTCCCGCATGAGCGAGCGCTCCGCGAGACCGATCCGGCGGCGCAGGAACAGCGAGAACATCGTGATAATGGTCATGAATCCAAGACCGCCGGTCTGAATCAGCGCGATAATAACCAGCTGGCCAAATACGGTCCACTGCGTGAAGGTATCATAAACTACCAGTCCCGTTACACAGCTTGCAGACGTCGCGGTAAAAAGCGCGTCCACAAAAGGAACCGATTCGCCGGACTTGTTGGAAATTGGCAGCATCAGCAGCAAAGCGCCGATGATGATCATGATGAAAAAGCCCAGCGCAATGAGCATCGGGTAGCTCAGATGTTTTTTCTTTTTAAGCATATCCTCCTGTGCTGCATGCAGCACCTGTCCTTTCCAAACTCAGACCCACTCGACTACGTCGCGGTTCTTTTCGATTTTCTTCCCCTCACCTGCGGGCCAGCCAAGCGACAGCGCGCCATAAACTTTCTGATCAGGCGCAAGGCGCATCTCGGTGAGCAGCGCACGAACTGCCGGCTGCTGACACACCGGGCCGATTTGATTGATCCAAACCGCGCCAAGGCCAAGCCCTTGCGCAGCCAGCATCATATTTTCCAGCGCACAGGCACAGTTTGCCAGCCCGTTTGGATCATCTTCCTGATCGGAAACCAGGATAAAAACAGGCGGATCATAAAAATTATAACCAGGCCCTCTGCCCGCGGCCTCGCCGACCGCATGCGCAAGGGCGTCCATCTTTTCCCTGTTCTGGATAACCGTAAAACGGCGCGTCTGCCGGTTCATTCCCGTCGGCGCCAGAATTCCGGCCTCGACGACCTGCTCAATCAGCGACCGGTCAACCGGTTTTGCATCATAAGCGCGCACACTGTGTCTTGTGCGGATCGCCTCAAAAAGCTCCATACAAACTCGCTTCCTTTACCTGAATCTTGATGTAATAGGTATCATAACACAATACTTTGCATTTTGCACTAGCTAATCCATATAAAGATACCGTTAAGGTTTCCCGAAATTTAAAAGCCCAGTACAAGTGCCCTTAAAAGAGCCAGTAATTCACGGCACCAGTATACAGGAAGAAAATACCACTGGGTATAACAGCTCAGCGGCGACGCTTCAAGACCTGCTTTTCGCGCAAACAGCGCCGCGCGCAGCTGATGAAAGTGGTCGGTTACTACAACCGCATTGCTGTCAAGGCCGTTCTGCCGCACGATCTTCGCGCTCAACTCGAGATTTTCCAGCGTGTTTTCCGCCTGATTCTCCAGATAAATGCGCCGGGGCTCTATCCCGTTTGCAATCAGGTAGTTCCGCATGACCTCCGCCTCTGCTTTATCCTCACCGTTTCCCTTTCCGCCGGTCACAATAATGCTGCTTTGCGGATTTTTGTTTGCCCAATCGATCGCAGCATCCAGTCGCCGTCTGAGCATTGTGCTCGGCTCGTCCCCATGTACCTTGCAGCCCAGCACGATGACCGTCTGCGCCTGTTCATCGGCAGGGCGAGCAGCCCAGGCGGCCATCCAAACCGAAAGCCCCGCCAACAATATACCGAACGCTGTCAGCAGCGCAATTCCCACTTTAAGCACCGCCCTTCCCCATTTTGCCTTTCTGTCCGCTATCGCCAAGAGCCGGTCATACCTCACCGCCGCATAACCCACCGCCGCAAAGAAGGGCAACAGCACCATTCCGCCACTGAAAAAGCCAAAAAACAGCGGCAGCAGCAAAAACACAATCATCACCAAACAAAGGGCCGCCAGCAGGAGCCTTAACTTTTTTCCGGCAGTTTTCATTTGGCCTCCTTTGATGCAGGGGAATTTCAGCGGCTTTTCTTTTGGCGAATATTGGGCATTTTATTTACAATTATACAATTCATTCCTTCCGCAAGCAGGACGATATATAAACTGTAAACGGCGCCGCTGCAAACCATTCAGCAGATTGAGCAGCAGGCAGCCGCGCTTCTTTTGTCCAAAGTCGCTTAACGTATTTTCATGAAATAATTCCGGCGTCCCCGGCCAGCAATTTTTTCTGTCCGCAGATTCCATGCCGCGGGCAGGTGCGCTCTTCATAAACGCTCTTTTTCCCTCACCACGACCCGCGGACCTTTTAGGGTTTAAAAACGAAATAAACGAAAGGCTTCCGATAATTTATGTGGAAGCCTTTGGTTTGTTATGCGTTTATTTCGCAGGATTATTGCACCGCAGCTTTCTCCTGCTCCTGCTCTTTCTCCGAATCAGGCGCAGCCGTTTCAGCTTCGTTTTCCTGCGATGTTTCTATCTGCGTGTCATTGTCCGCAGTTTCTGTTTCTGCGCTCCCGTTCATCTCAGCCGCTTCCTGCTGTTCAGGGAAAGCAACATCCTTTTGGGGCTGCAAGGCTGCATCCACTGCCTGTTCGCTTTCCTGTTCTGCCTCCTCTGTCCGGCTTCCCGAAACTTCCCGGCTCTGCGTCTGTGCAGGATCAGCCGGACTCAGAACCGTTTCATCAGTCGATTGCGTTTCGCTAAGTTCCGGTGTCCCGGTTTCCTTTTCTGACGGCAAACTGATTTCGGTTTTCCGCATGGCAAAGGTCAGAACAACAACCGCAAGGAAAAACAGCGCGCCGCAAACCTGCCCAAGGACCGCATAAAAGATATCCGCCAGCTTGTAAACACCGCTGTTATACAGGACAAATTCATTGTGAATCAGGTGATAGCATCCGGCGTAAAGCCTGATCGCAAATGCTACAACAATGACTGTTTTCTGAAACATTCTCCCCTTCTTTTTCTGGAAGCAGAGCAGCAGAAAAGCAATCATGGAAAACAGAGACGCAAACGCCCCCAGCATGATCCACAAAAGATTCTGACCGGAAAAATAAACAGGGTTGTTCTCATAAACGAAAAACAGGTCTTTGTCGGGATAAAACACTATAAATTCCAACACGCCCGCTTTTTCAATAAAGTAATAAAGAAAAACCGGCACGGCACAGAGTGCCGCAGGAATCATCGTTTTCTTTCCGAGCGCGCCTGTAAAAATTGCAAACAGCAGTACGCCGGCAAGCAGCACGCCGTATACCACCGCCAACAACTGCGCCACCGGATCGGTTCCACCCCCGCCGGAAAAAGCCTTTGCAAACACCGGCCAGTATGTGGCGCTCAGACCTCCCAGAGCCAGCACCAACAGAATTGCCGCGGCCGAAGGCGCGCCGGAGTCCGGCTTTATTCTGTTTTTATATCTTTTTTCAGGAGTTACAGTTTGTTGCATCATTTTCCCTGCCTTTCCATCCCGACAGTCGTTTTTTAAGAAACGGTTAAATGTCGATTCCGAGGAAATGCTTAACCAGAAGCCCAATCACAAAGGAAATCACCGCTACAGACAAGCTGATCGCCGCCATTTCCAGAAAACGGCGCTTAAACGGCTGCGATTTCGCAACCGCTATATAATAATTAAAAAATGCGATGATAAACACGACAACCAGAATCATTGTGCCCAGCGCCGCAAGATATGCGGAAGAGGGAAACAGCAGATACGGCAGCACCAGCAGCGCCACCGTGATCAGATAGGCAATTCCGGTATAAACCGAGGATTTCAGCGCGTTGTTGCGGCCATCGTTTTTCGCGGACAAATACTCGGATGAAGCCATCGAAAGCGTTGCGGAAACACCGGTAATCAGGCCGGACAATGCAACCAGTCTCGTATTCTGCATTGCGAAGGTAAGTCCCGCCAGTGTGCCGGTCAATTCAACCAGTGCATCGTTCAGACCGAGCACCATCGCCCCGACATATTGCAGCCGTTCTTCATCCAGCAGCTCTACCAGTTCCTGTTCATGGCGCTGCTCATCCGCCATGATTTTTTCTGCCTCCGGCACTTCTTGGATCAGCTTCTCATATTCCCCTGCCGCAAGATCTTCGCCGCTTTCCATCAGTTTGATCGCGAAAGTGTATCCCATCAGCAACGCGACGAAGCGCATCCAGAGCACTTTTCCCTTCTTGGGGCGTGCCTGCGTGCCGGAATATTTTTGCCAGATTGCCGCATGCGCCTTTTCTTCCGCCGCTATCCTCTGCAATGTCTCACGATTCTTTTCGTCCTTTACTCGTTTCGCAATCGCATTATAAATAAAATATTCCGTCGCCTCATTTGACTGCATTTTGCAAATCAGGCGGCGCGTCTGTTCGGATATTGCGATCGTATCGCCCATCATGTTTCCCCCTCAAGCTCAAAATCAGCCTCAGTATAACACGTTTATCCGCTTCGGTAAAGCCGCGCATTCCGCTCTTGTTCCCAAAGGGAATGCATGATACACTGATAAAAAAAACAGGAGAATGCTTTCATGGCTTTTGAGCGGCTCAAACAACAGATTCGGACCGAGGGAAAGATTTTCCCCGGCAATATTTTAAAGGTAGACAGCTTTTTGAATCATCAGATTGATCCCGTTCTATGCGGCGCAATGGCGGATGAGTTTGCCCGTCTTTACGCATCGGAGCGGATCACAAAGGTGCTGACAGTTGAAGCGTCCGGTATTGTAATCGCCTGCGAGGTGGCGAGGCGGCTTGGCGTTAAAGCGCTTTTCGCCAAAAAAGCAGATCATAAGAACGTCGCCGCCGGCAGATATGAAGCGCCGGTCCGCTCCTATACAACCGGAAAAAGCTGCACCATTTCTGTAAGCAGCGAATATCTCAGCAGCAGCGACCGCGTCCTGATCGTGGACGATTTTCTTGCCATGGGGGAAGCCGCCCACGCGCTTGCTGAAATTGCGCGGCAGGCCGGCGCAGAGATCGCCGGCTTCGGCTTTGCAATCGAAAAGGGGTTCCAGCCGGGCGGAGAACTGCTTCGCAGCGCCGGTTACAGAGTAGAGTCTCTGGCCATTGTGGACCGCATGACCGATGAGGGCGGTATCTTTTTCCGCGACTGACCGCAATTTCACTTATCTCTTCGCCTTCAGTCCTGTAATTGCCGTTCCGATTTTGTCAACGAAGCGAGGACCGAAACGACGCACAGCCACGGCACTCTGCGTATGAAATATCTTTTACGACGATAATGGCGGCAGCTTCATAAAGCTGTGATTCCTGAACCGTTTAGGTTCTCGGCGGCGTGTCCAGGCCGCCGCTGCAAAGTCCATACGGCAAATTTGACGGCAACCCCGTATCTACGGCAGCAGATAATCAAAAAACGTTTTATCTGCTTTCCGCTGCATCTGTCCGGGCTGCGCGAAAAATCTGCTTTGAGATGGGGGTGCAGATTTGGGAAAACCGCCGCAAAGCATGCGTTCTGTTCAGTTCGTCGGCCTGTCCCGTTTTATATCAAAGCGCCGGAACACCTTGAGATGTTCCGGCGCTTTTCCATCAATCAGGCCGCGATCACTCGCCGCGTCCAAGTTCCTTTGCACGCTCGACGCAGCGGTCCAGTGCATTGTCGAGTGTCTGATCAAAACCATTGTCACGCAGACTGTCCAGCATGGCAAGGGTCGTCCCGCCCTTTGAGCACACCATTTTTATCAGTGAATCTATGTCCTGTCCGGACTGCCTGATCATCGCCGCGCTTCCCTGCAAAGTATCCGCAAACATCGCGAGCGAGCGCGCAAAGTCAAGACCATGTTTTTCGGCGTTGAGCGCAACAATTTTAGCGATTTGATAGATCAGCGCCGGACTGCTTCCATTTACCGGGATGATCTCATCAAACTTATCTTCGGGGACTTCATAGGCCGTTCCGATCGACTCGAACACGTCGCAGACAAAGCGATATTGCTCCTCGCTCAAGCCCTGCGGATGCGCAATCGCGGTTGTTCCTTTGCCCAGCAGGAGCGGCGTGTTGGGCATAACCCGCACAATTGGCCGGTCGGTTTTCAGCAGCGCCCGAATCGCCTCATCCGTTACCCCTGCAATAATCGAGACGATGACCGTGCCGGCGCCGATTCCCGCCCGGAATTCGGGTGCGGACCCGGGGAGCATCTGCGGCTTGACGCACAGAAAAAGATAATCGCTGCGCTTCGCCACCTCCAACGGAGTCTCACAGGCGCTTACACTGCCCGGGAAATTCTCTATTTTTGATCTTGTCGGATTATAGGCAATCATCTGCGCGCCCAGTTTTTCTCTTTGCGCGTCTATCCCGCGCGCAATTGCCTGCGCCATATTTCCAAAACCGATAAATCCGATTACCATTTTAAATTCCTCTCTTTCAATCGCCAATTAGTTTTATTGTAACATAAACTTGGTAATGTTAACAGTTTGCTAATGGACTTTTCCTTATTTTATATATATAATACTTTAAGGATAATTTTGCCGCTTTTGTCTGGCGGCGTCTAACGGAGTACAATAATGGATGAAAACCTGCAGCCGGGCGCTGCACTTGAATTTGTGTCAGGCGACCGTGCGATGCAGCTCTTGCAAAAGGCTGAACCCTTTCGTGAGCTGATGATGTACTATGACTGCGCGCTTCAGGAGGTCCGCACGAAGTTTGAAGTTCTTGACCGGGAATTTTCGGTTCGCTATAAGCGCAATCCGGTTGAGTCGATCAAAACGCGAATTAAACAGCCTCTGAGCATCTGCGACAAGCTCAAGCGCAAAGGACTCCCGATTTCTCTGGAGGCTGTCGAACAGAATATTTTTGACGTAGCGGGCGTGCGGATCATCTGTTCTTTTATTGATGATATCTATGCACTGGCGGACATGTTTTCCAAGCAGGACGATATCACCGTGATCAACGTCAAAGATTACATTGCCAACCCCAAGCCCAACGGATACCGCAGTTTGCATTATATTGTTGAGGTTCCGATTTTCCTTTCGGATGAAAAAAGGCCGATGAAGGTTGAGGTGCAGTTTCGCACAATTGCAATGGATTTTTGGGCAAGCCTGGAACACAAATTGAAATATAAGAAAAACATTTCTGATTCCGGGCCAATCGTTCAGGAACTGCGCGCCTGTTCGGAAGCTATCGCCTCGGTCGATGAGCGGATGCAGGCCTTGCACAACCGCATTGAGGCATCGGAATAATTTGCCGACAAGGGTGAGATGCGCCAATCAAACTGATAACCGGTCTAAAAAGAGCGCCGCAGATCGTTAGGAAAACTTTTGCTGCTTTCGAAGCCTTGCGCGCTTTTGTCGGTCTCCAACTGGCTTTTTTACAGCAAACCTCGTGAGAAGCGCTGAGGGATCTGCCTTCTGCACCACTGGCAGCCCATAAAGGGAGATTTTCTTTCACAGCATTTTTTGAATCGCGATGAATTTGTCGCTCATTGTACATTTGACGCGGAAGTTCCTCAAGCTTCCATCAAAATGTGGTTCTAATCAATAAGATAAGCATACGTACGCTTCCTGCTAAAACATCATGCGGTCGAGCCGTTTAAGGGAAGATGGAAAACCTACCGCTCGCGTCACTTGTTCCATGGCCCTTAACCTGGAATTTAACACCAAAAATCTGTCCTTGCGTTATAAACAGATTTTTATATTCTTTTCCGCTTCTCTCGATGCTTTATAATTCTGATCTGAATACGTATACAATAAAAAAGCATCACCGTTTTTAAGCGGCGATGCTTTTATTTTTTGCTCTTCTGTTTTAAAAAAGCTCTGGGTCTTCTTCCTCTTCCGGAATGTCCTGGTCTCCAAAATTGTCAACACAATAAACGGGTTTTGCCTTCAAAAACGGGATTTTCTCCCTGAGCCGCTGCATAAAAGCAGCAAATTTCTGTTTTCTCTGCTCACGATTCTGCACCCAGCGTTCGATCAGCATGACCAGCGAAGCAACAAAGGAAAACAGAACGATCACGCCGGCAACCACCGAGATGACAATCTTGACGGTTTGGCGTGTTTTTTCTCTTCGGCGTTTTTTCTCCCGTTTCTCTATCAGGGCGTTCACAACAGGTATTTTCATTCTCAGCACCTCTTTCCTTTCAGCTGTGAATAGTATTCTCCAGATGGCTCTGATTAATGTGGCTTTTGATTCTTTCTATAATCATTTCCAGCGCAACCAGATTGTGACCGCCTTCCAGCACCACGATGTCCGCATTTCGTTTGCTCGGGTCCACGAACTGCTCATGCATCGGTTTTACCGTGGTCAGATACTGGGTCGTGACCGACTCCAGCGTGCGGCCGCGGCTCTGTACGTCACGCAGGATGCGCCGGATGATCCGCACATCCGCGTCGGTATCGACAAATATCTTGATGTCCAGCAATTTGACGAGTTCGGGATTCTGTAAAATAAGAATGCCCTCGACGACAATTACCTTGGACGGGTTGATGCGAATAGTTTGATCGGAGCGGTTGTGAATCGTAAAATCGTATACCGGGCAATCAATTGCCTTGCCGGCCTTGAGTTGTTTGAGGTGTTCGACCATAAGATCGGTGTCAAATGCGTCGGGATGATCATAGTTAAGCTGCGCGCGCTGCTCGTAGGTCAGATCGTCATGGCGCTTATAATAGTTATCATGTTTGACCACGCTGATATTATCGCCCAGCTCTTTTTGCAGCCGTTTGGTTATGGTCGTTTTTCCGCTTCCCGTTCCTCCTGCCACACCGATGATCATTACATCCATACCCGCAACCCCTTGTTCCTTCAAACTGCTTTTCATTCTAGCGCATTTTAACTATTTTGTACAGTAGCCGCGAAAAAAAGCATGCAAATATTAAACAGAAGCACTTTCACAGGGTATGGATGCGACGCCTTCTTCGCTTTTCTGACTCACGCTTTGGGTCCGACCGCTGTCCAGCCGGATCGCTCCGGTACGCACAAGAGCCATTTTCGCGCACGCCGGACCGGCCAGCTCATAAAGCACCGACGACGCGAGCACGATAGTCATCAGCAGATCTCCGACCTGAGCCGGCAAGAGCCGCTGGGACAAATACGCAAGGCCGATTGCGACACCGGCTTGCGGTATCAATGCAAATCCAAGATTGCTGCGCACTGTGCGGCTGGTCTTCATGATCTTGCAACCCGCAAACGCGCCGATATATTTTCCTGCAATCCGAATAAGAAAATATGCTACGCCGACAATTCCAAAATCCGCCAGCATGCCAATGTCCAGGTTCATGCCGGAAATTACAAAAAACATCAGCATAATCGGCGGCGTAAAAAGATTGATCTGGTCATACAGTTCCTCATCCCCAGTGCGGTTGATGTAAACTGCGCCAAACGCCATACAGGAAAGCAGCGGTGACACGTCAAATGCGGAACACAGACCGGACAGCCCAAGCAGCATTGCTACCACAATAATGAGCCGGTTATCGTTGCTGCGGCGTGCAGGCAGCAGCAGTTTGAGCATCAGTGCAAAAACAACACCCACGCCGACCGCAGCCGCATTCAGCGCAAGGGGGAGCAGAATGCTGGACGCGCTGATAACACCGCCGTCTGCTGAAGCGGCAAAAGCCGCGGAAACGCTGAACACCAGCAGGCAAACGACATCATCCAACACGACGACCTGCAAGAGCAGGTCTACAAATTCGCCCTTTCCCTTATACTGGTTAATGGTCATCAAAGTACTTGCGGGCGCTGTGGCGGTCGCAATCGCACCAAGGAGAATCGACATCTCCCAGCTGAGCGAGAAAAGTATTCTCATGCTGAGCGCAATCAGCAGTCCGGCGAGCAGCGACTCCATCAAGGTGATCACCAGAACAGCGGGGCCTGTTTTGCGCAGGGTTTCTTTTTTAAAAAATCTGCCGACGCCGAAAGCGATGAAGGCCAAAGCTATGTCGCTTACAAAATCCATTCCCTGTACTACGCTTTCCGGTATCAGTCCCAGAAGATGCGGCCCGATGAGGATACCGGCCAGGATATAGCCGCTGACTTTCGGCAATCGAAGCAGATTTGTCAACCTCGTAAAGCCAAATCCCGCAAACAGAACGATGGACAACACCAACAACACCGCAGGCACCTGCCCGATCTGATCCCATATAATCTGCATACTCCGCACTCCTTTCCGGATTTTCTTTTTCCCCATCATATCGCCGCTTGACTATTTAGACAAATTATATTATTCTTTATAGCTATAAATTGTTTGAATGGAGGGACAGAAGTGCTGGATGCAAAGCTGACGACCTTTCTGACAGTTTGTGAAACAAAAAATTTTACCCGGGCAGCTGAATTGCTCTCGCTGACCCAGCCCGCAGTCAGCCACCATATCGCGCAGCTGGAGCAGGAGCTCGGCGTCCGGCTTTTTTACCGAAAAAGAGGGGATTTCCGGCTCACCGCGCAGGGAGAAATCGCATTAAGGTACGCGCGGCGCATTTCGGGTTTGTACAATAAAATGTCCGGCGCGCTGGAGGACGCGCGTGAGCGCCTGACCAAGCTGCGCGTGGGCATTACGCATACCGCAGAAAGCAGTGTGATCACCGAAGCTTTTGCAAAATACGCCAGCGAAACACCGGGTCTGACCATTACGATTGTTACGGATACCATGAACAATCTTTATGAGTTGCTGGCGAATTATGAGCTGGATATCGCAGTCGTGGAGGGCGAACTCCCTGATCCGACGATCCAGTCGCTGCTTCTGGACACAGATTATCTGGTCTGCATCCTTCCGAACAACAGTCCCCTTGCCAAAAAGAGTCTGGTCACACTGGACGATCTGCGCGGAGAAAAGCTGATTTTGCGCCTGCCGAATTCCGGGACGAGGCTTCTGCTGGACTCGCATCTGGAACGGCTTAAAATGTCCATACGGGATTTCAATATTGCGCTTGAAGTCGATAATGTGGCGACAATTAAAGATCTCGTGCGAAAAGACTTCGGCATTTCAATTCTGCCGCGCAGCGCCTGTCTGGATGAACTGAACAAATCCAAACTGACCGCCCTGCCGATTGAGAATCTCAGCATGATTCGGGAAACCAATCTGCTATATAATCGAGACTTCGGTCATGATGAAGTCCTGCAGGCCATTACGAGAATTTATCACAGTTGCAAGCCCTGAGCATTGCCCTTTTTCTGCGCAAAAACATAATATGCAAATTCCGGTTCATCGGCATCAAGAATCCGCCTTTTTCTCATATCACGGTGCCCTGCTGATGCATCAAAAAGCAGACCTTCCGCAAAAGGTTATTTTCGCCGGCGAAAATATACCGATATTTGCACAGTCCGCAGTTTCATAAGAAAGCTGCGTTATTGATGCCATATTAAATAAAAAAGAGAGAGCAAAGCTCTCTCTTTTTTTATTGAATCAGTCTTTTTTCTCGCTGTCCTCTTCCGCCGCCGGCTCTTGCTGCGGTGTGCTGTCAGTCTCCTCGGCCTCAGCATCCTGCTGATTTTCCGCCTGCTCAGGCTCTTCCAACTCATTTCCCTGCTCATCGAGTTTCCGGCTTACCGGTTTGGCCGGCAATTCGCTCTCTTCCTGCACAGGAACCGGTTTGGAAGGTTCTGCCACCTGCTGCGTGTCAGCTGTTTCCGATTCGCTTTCAGCCTCGGTCTGCTGATTATTGCCGCGCTTTTTGCTTTTCTCCAGCCGCTCTTTTTCCAGCTCGGCAAGTTCCTGCGCGCATTTTTCAGTATGTCCGTAAGGCATGAGATAAGCGGGGTCGCCCTTGCGGTTAATGCGCATACGCACGACAACAATTGCAAGAATCGCCAGTACCGCGCCTGCAATGGCAAGAATCTGAGACACACGGAATTCTCCGATATACAGGCTGTCGGTCCGCAGTCCTTCAATGAAAGCGCGTCCGAATCCGTTCCACGCAAAGTACATCAGGGTCATTTCGCCGTCAAACCTGCGTCGTTTGGCGTAGATGATAAAGATAACCGCGCCCAGCAAACACCAGATCGATTCATACAAGAAAGTGGGGTGCACCGGCATTGTCGGATCGACAAAGATGTTGTGAGATTGCAGCATCTCAGCGTTGTTGGTCAGGTAATTTACAATCGTTTCGCTTGTCATTCCCCAGGGGAGTCTCGTGTTGATACCGAAAGCTTCCTGGTTAAAGAAGTTGCCCCAGCGTCCGATTCCCTGACCGACGAGGAAACCCACCGTCGCAACATCGATCATCGGCA
>CALWZE010000002.1 GCA_944385925.1 uncultured Clostridia bacterium | reverse complement strand
AGCAGCTGCTGACCTTGGCAGGCAGACGCCGCAAAACCATCAGAAGATAACGCACAGAGTAAACGGCAATTTGGAGCAACCAGCCTGTTGCCGGCACGCGTCTCAAAATGCACGGATTCTCACCCTGTTTGCGCCGCTGCTTCCATGTCCGCAAACGGCAAGCCGGTTTTCGATGCGGATTCCTGCAAGACATTTTTGCAGGCGGGGCCGGCGGCTGTCCCATGCGCAATAGAATAAACAGAAAAACCGCCTGGAAACAGGCGGTTTAGTTTTTGTCGTCTGATTGTTTTCTGCGGCGGCGCAAGCATTCCTGTTTGAAGGCGCGGGAGCGATCGATCCAGCAGAACAGTTCCTCATCCAGATCTGCCGAATCATGCAGCAGAAGATGATGCGTCCATCGATTGGGATAGGGTTCGACTGCCTGCTCTATCCGGCTGTTCTCCAGCCTTTCTCCAAGACCGAAGGTCAGCGCGAGACAATGCGGTGTCCGGCGCTTGAACCCACCGTGCTCAGGCAGCCAGACCATGCAAAAAGGGCCGGGCTCATAGAGCGCAGCCTGGCTTTTGCTGATCTTAAGCTGTGCTTCGGGATAGCGCGCAAACAGGGCTGTAAACAGCTTCCTTGCAAGCGGAACGCATTCCGGGTCTTTGGAGAAAAAGGCCTCGATCTCCAAAAGTTCGTCTTTTGTATGCGGCATAAGATTCCCCCGCATTTATTTTAGACGGCCCACGGCAGACTTTCAATAGAAGTGATTTGAATAATAACGAAGCGGCACAGACAAAAAGTTGCCTGTGCCGCTCTTTTTTTGCTTAAAACAAAGAACGTTCCCGGACAGGCCGCAGACAGCGGTTAAAGCCGGAATTCGGTACTGAAAGAAAATAAACAGGAAAATACCTGTAATACGGCAGGCAACTAAGCAGCCGACGGCCGGTTTTTCGGCAATCGGCAGCCTGTCGAGCGCGTTTTTCCCAAGAGATAGATGTAATGCCGGTCATACTGACGCTGCCTTTTAAACGTTTAATTATTTTTTGGCAAAGCGGTTCATAAAGAAATCGGTAAATTCTTTCAGTTCCTGTTCCTGAGACACATAGACATAAAGCTTTTCATCATCCAGCCAGTCATAGGCGTTGATGCCGATGTAGCCCTTTTTGTCGGGATAGATAATAAAAGCATCGGTCGGATATTTATTGCGGTAAGCCTTGAGAATCTCGGAACGGCGATATAAGGTTGCGTCGCCGCGGCCGGAAAGATCCGGAACAGTGGGGACCACTGCGATTGTCTCCTGCGCTTCATTCCATCCCACGATCAGATTGCCGATTTTTGTCTTGCTGCCGTGAACAAATCCATAATTGAACCGCGCGACATCCTCAGTGTAGCCGAAAATCAATTTGTAGTCCGCGCCGTCAGCAACGGCCTCGTTAAACAGCGCCCGCATTTTGTTTGCGTTGGCTGCGCTTTTCTCAAGATCCACCTGCGGCCCTTTGAACAAATTGCTGAAAAATCCCATTTTCGTTCCTCCCAAAACGGAAAATTATTTTTACGGCCATAAGCCGCTTTGAACCATTAAATATTGCCGGCATACCGCGCAGGAAAAGAGCGAAGAACGCCGCTGCTTTCACAAGGAAAAAATGTGGATGAAAATTCGCCCTTTTGCAAAATAAAGATAAATTATATAAATTGTATTTATTTTGCTGATAAAAAATCGCCGGAACAGGGTAAGAGAATGCTCTGTTCGGGCGAATCAGAGATGATATAATTCACATTTAATTGCGCAGTGTGGCAAGCCAGTCCACGAGCGCGTTAATTTGGAATTCGAGAGTTTCGTCCGCCGCCTGCGGAACAAACAAAGGCAGGGCTTCGGGGATCGCTCTGCGCACAATCAGAATCGTCAGACTGATATTGGTAAATAAATCGATGTGCTGCTTGTTTGGAACAATCCCGAAGCATTCCAGAATGCCGCTGAACAGCAGCGCCTGTTTTGTGCGAAATTGCTGATAGCCCTGCGGCGTTAACCGCCGGAAAATCTGCTGCTGTTCCTGCATGGTGAGCACCGCGATGCCGCTGCGCGCACCGTTACAGCAGGCATGGAAAAAGCGGCAGACGGCTTCCCGCCATCTCAACGAGGGATCATCCATCAGCTCTTTGGCGAAGGCAAGAATCTTGGGCTGCTGATAATATAGAGTTTCTACAACAAAATCCTCTTTGGTGGGGAAAAAGGTATAGAAAAAGGTGCGGGAAATGCCGACCGCGTTGTAAATCTGCTCAACTGTTGTGTGCTGGATGCCCTGCCGCGCCATCAGTTCCAGCCCGGCGACGATCAGGGATTGCCGGATTTTATCTCGATCCTGCTGAGAATATGCAACCTTCGGCACCTTGTTCCCCCTTTTTTAATATAAAGACAAAAAATTAAGTTTATATTTATTTTAACATATCTGCGGTGCAAACACAAGAAGCTGACGGCAGAACTTTGCGCAGTCTGACGCGGCGTGCAAAGCGCATGAAGGAGAAACAGCGGGTCATCAGCGACCGGCGATTGCGCAATTGTGGCCGGTTTCCGGCTAGAGAAAACGGATGAGTTGCCGGGTTTTATTGATTTTATCGTCACTATCCCATATAATATCTTTATCTGAATAATGGAAAGAGGAACCAGTATGTTTTTTACCCATATCGCGGACGTCAAAAGCAATGAGTCCAACACGATTCAGGGCTTTGTGGAAAACATCCGCAACAAGCGCAGCATGGCGTTTATCGTGCTGCGGGACACAACCGGAAAGCTGCAGCTGACGATCGAAAAGGAGAAGCATCCGGACCTTGTGCCCATCATCGACGCGCTGACGCTTGAATCGGTCGTGACCGCGACCGGCGTCGTTTATGATTCCGAGTACGTCAAGCTCAACGGCAAAGAGATGATCCCGGACAGCATCCGCATCGATTCGATTGCCGAGCCGCTGCCTATCCAGAAGGACGCACATATCGATAACCGGATGGATTATCGCTGGATCGACCTGCGCACCGAGCGCAATCAGCTGATGATCAAGGTGCAGACTTACATGGTCAAGTGCTTTCGCGACTGGCTGCTGGATCGGGACTTTGTGGAGATTCACTCCCCGAAGCTGATCGCGACGGCGTCCGAGAGCGGTTCGGATGTCTTTGAGGTCAAATACTTCGACCGCAACGCTTATCTGTGCCAGAGCCCGCAGTTCTATAAGCAGATGGCGATGGCGAGCGGCCTTGAGCGCATTTTTGAGAGCGGCCCGGTATTCCGCGCCGAAAAGTCCTATACCAATAAGCACACGACCGAGTTCACCGGTTTTGACCTTGAGTTCACCGGCGTGGAGACCTGTGCGGATGTGATGAATCTGGAACAGGATATGATGACCGATATGCTTGGCCGTCTCAAGGAAAAATACGGCGAGCAGATCAAGGAACTCTTCGACCGCGAGGTCGTGGTTCCGACCGGTCCGTTCCCGGTTATCGAGCTGGCTGACTTGTACAAGGAATTAAAAGAGCGGTACGGCTATGAGGTGGAGGAGAGCGAAAAGGGCGATCTGACGACCGATGCCGAGCGGCTTTGCGAACGCTTTTCCATGGACAAATACGGCAGCGAATTCCTTTTTGTGGTGGGATACAGCGCGGATAAGCGCGCCTTCTATCATATGCGGGACGAGCATGGTATCCCGATGGGATACGACCTGATCTGGCGCGGCGTTGAAATCACGACAGGCGCTAAGCGCGAGCATCGTTATGAAGTTCTTAAAAAGCAGGCGGAGGAAAAGGGACTTGCGGAGGATGTCAAGTTCTATCTGGACTTCTTCCGCTATGGCTGCCCCCCGCACGGCGGATTCGGTCTGGGCGTCGACCGTTTGACCATGGTACTGCTCGGGCTTGCCATTAAGGAAGCGATGTTCCTCTTCCGCGGCCCGAACCGACTGACCCCGTAATGCCGGCCCGGTTAAACGAAAGAATACGCTGGAGCGCGGGAATCATGCGATTCCCGCGCTCTTTTACGCATCTGGCGCACAGTGGGCGTTTACAATATTTGAAGTTTAAAAGCAATCTGTTGGCAAACCGGAAAGGGCCTTTTTCGGACTTGAATACGGGCGGTGGCAGATGGTATTTTATACTTGAAAGGAAATGCAAAAGGAGAAGCGCTATGACAAATCAGGAGATACTTTGCCATATTGACCATACCCTGCTTAAACCGACCGCAACCTGGGCGCAGATCGAGGAACTCTGCCGGCAGGCGATCGAATACAAAACAGCGAGCGTCTGCATACCGCCCTGCTATATCGCGCAGGCACGGGCGGCATTCCCGCAGCTGTGCCTGTGCACAGTGATCGGATTCCCTCTTGGTTACAACACGACCGCCTGCAAAGTGTTTGAAGCAAAAGAGGCGGTTGAACAGGGCGCGGATGAAATCGACATGGTCATCAACCGCGGCTGGGTCAAAGAGGGAAATTATCGGATGGTGACCGAAGAAATAGCAGCGGTTCGCGCCGCAGCAAAGGGGAAAATTCTCAAGGTTATCGTGGAAACCTGCGATCTGACAGAGGAAGAGCTGAAAGAGCTTTGCCGCTGCGTCAGCAAAGCCGGCGCAGATTTTATCAAGACATCGACCGGGTTCGGCGCGGCCGGCGCAACGTATGAAGCGGTGAAGATTATGGCTGAAAATGTGGCTCCGGGCGTCAGGATTAAGGCTGCGGGCGGAATCCGCACCCGCGAGGAGATGGAAACCTATCTTGCGCTTGGATGCGACCGGCTCGGTACCAGCGCGGCAACCCGGCTTATGGAACAGTAAGGGAATATACTCGCTTTTGCAGGTATTTGGGCGTGGGAAAGTTTATAGCCGGATTTGCCAGCCGTCGAAGCATGGGGTAATCTGTGCGCATTAAACGGACGGCGCAAAAATAAGCGCTGTGTTTTCACTGCGGGAAAAGACAGCGATACCATTTTGTGTGCTGCTGTGCTATAATTTTAACTGTTGTCTGTCGAGCCCGTTTGAATGGAGAAGACGGAAATCTGTTTTCGGAGGAAAGAAAAAGATGAGCAGGTATGCGATCGGAATCGATTACGGAACCTTGTCCGGGCGCGCTGTGCTGGTTAATGTGCAGACCGGAGAAGAGGTGGCTTCAAGCGTTTACGAGTATCCGCATGCGGTGATGGAAAAAGAACTGCCCGGCGGCGCAAAGCTGGGGCATGATTGGGCGCTTCAGGACCCCCATGACTATCTGGAGGTTCTGGAACACACGGTACCGCAGATTATGCGCGAAAGCGGCGTCAGTCCGCAGGAGGTCATCGGAATCGGAACCGACTTCACTTCCTGCACCATGATCCCGGTTTACCGCGACGGTACGCCGCTTTGCTTCCGGGAGGAATACCGCAACACGCCGCACGCTTATGCCAAGCTGTGGAAGCATCATGCCGCCCAGCCCATGGCGACCAAGCTGAACGAAATTGCGGCGGCGCGCAAAGAAAAATGGCTTGCGAATTACGGCGGCAAAATCAGCTCGGAATGGGCGATCCCCAAGCTGATGCAGATTCTTGAGGAAGCGCCGGAAATCTATGACGAAATCGACCGGTGGATTGAAGGGGCGGACTGGATCGTCTGGCAGTTGACCGGGCGGGAGACCCGCAACAGCTGTACGGCTGGATATAAGGAAATTTGGAACAAGGGTACGGGATATCCGTCCAAAGAGTTTTTCAAGGCTTTGGACCCGCGAATGGAAAATGTCGTGGAAGAAAAGCTCGGGCTGGAAATCCTTCCGCTGGGCACCCGCGCAGGCGGTCTGACCGCCGAGATGGCGCAGAAAATGGGCTTGCTGGAAGGAACGGCAGTGGCGGTGGGCATTATCGATGCACATGTCTGCGTGCCGGCGGTCGGCATCGACGGGCCTGCCAAAATGCTTGCTATCATGGGCACATCGACCTGCCACATTATGATGGGTGAAACCGAGGTGCAGGTTCCCGGTATGTGCGGCGTGGTTGCGGACGGCGTCATGCCCGGCTATTTTGGTTATGAGGCCGGTCAGTCCTGCGTAGGCGATCACTTTGCGTGGTTTATCGACAACTGCCTGCCGGCATCCTATTATGAGCAGGCGAAGGCGCAGGGAATGAACATACACAAGTTCCTGCGTGAAAAGGCGCAGAAACAGAAACCGGGACAGAGCGGGCTGCTCGCGCTGGATTGGTGGAACGGCAACCGCAGCGTGCTTGTGGACGCGGATCTGAGCGGCGTAATGATCGGCATGACGCTTGCCACCCGGCCGGAGGAGATATACCGCGCGCTGATCGAAGCGACTGCCTATGGTACGCGGGAAATTGTGGAAAACTACCGCCGCAACGGCGTTCCGGTTGAGGAATTCTACGCTTCGGGCGGCATCAGCCAGAAAGACCCGATGGCAATGCAGATTTACGCGGACGTGCTGAATATGCCGATTCGCATTGCCGGCAGCGACCAGGGTCCGGCGCTTGGCGCGGCGATTTTTGGCGCGGTTGCCGCCGGTGCTGCTGCGGGCGGTTATGACGACGTCTTTGAAGCGGCCAGGGTGATGGGCAAGGTCAAGCAGACCGCCTATGAGCCGATTCCGGAGAACGTGGCGGTATATGACAAGCTGTTTGCGGAATACGTCAAGCTGCACGACTATTTCGGCCGCGGCGAGAACAATGTGCTCAAACGGCTTAAAGCGCTGAAAATTGAACAGAGCTGAGCGGTTGGCTAAGGCGAAGCGGTAGTTCGCAAAGCAGCCAACGGCGGGTATAAAAAGCGGCGGAATGAAAAATCATTTCGCCGCTTTTCAGCATATTTATGACAGCCGGAAACGTCGCTGGCGCTGGAGACGCTTTCAGAACTTGACAGGCATGTGCAGCGCTCCCAGCAGGATGATGTTAAACGCTTCCGCTGCGCAACATAAAGAAGGCTTACGGGCGCACAGGAAAAGACAGACGGAAGAACACTGCCCAAAGCAGCCGATTACCCGTCATCCAATGGGGAAACGAAAGCAGTCAATTGCAGATGACCGTCAGCGGCTTTTGGCCCGGGAAAGAATATCGACCATCAGCTGTGCAAATTTTTCTTCATTGGTGTTCAGGCAAACTCTGCAATTGCGCGGCGCGTCGGTAAAATGGCGGGTGTCAAATACCGTTTCGCCGTCGGCGATTCCGCCGCAGACCACATCGGCGCGCACTGTCCGCAGTTCGGTAATGATTGAGGGGTCCAAGAGATATAGAATGCACAGAGCATCGTGAATCGGCGCGATGTCCGGTTCGTGCAGAGGCTGCAAAAGGTTATAGGCCCGGATGCGTTCGCATATCTCAGCGCCGACAAAATCGCCCACAGCCGTGTGCCAGCTTTTGAAAAGTTCGGCATGACACGGACGCAGATTTGCGCGATGGGTCGCGTCCAGAGGCATCACCGTCAATGGGACCTGCTCTCCGCATTCAAAGAGGATAGCCGCGGCCTCGGGGTCGGTGAAAATGTTGAATTCCGCCGCGGCGGTGCTGTTGTGCTCATACAATCCGCCGCCCATAATGACGATTTCGGCCACATGGTCAAGAATACGCGGTTCGATGCGGTAGGCGATGGCAAAATTGGTCAGCGGACCGACCATCACCAGCGTGACCTTTTCAGCCTGGCGCATCAGAGTATCGATGTACCAGATTGGGGCATATGCGCCAGGAAGCGCGCTTCCTTTGGCCGGCGGCAGCGGGAGATATTCCGCGTGATAGGCAACCAAATCCCCGTCTGCGTCCCGCCCCTCTTCCAGCCGGCGGCGACGGCTGCGCAGCGGGTCTATCTGCGCGACAAGCGGAGAGGCACAGCCGCGGATTACGGGCGTCTGCGCACCCAGCAGCTCGACGACCCGAAGGGTGTTTTCGGTGGTATTCTCTACCGGGCGGTTTCCGTTTACGGTGCAGATTCCGAGCAGGTCAAATGCTTCCGGGCACAGCAGCGCCGTCATAATGGCGAGCGCGTCGTCGCTGCCGGTATCAACGTCCAATATGAGTTTGCGTTTGCGCAGTTCCATTTTTATTCTCCTTTGACACAGGATGCTTTTATTATAGCATGCCGCCGCGGCAAAATGGAATGCGGCAAACCCCTCAGGGCAAAAGCTGCGCAAGATGAATCTCGGTATCTTTTTTGGAAATGGAACCGGAATGCAGATTGCATTCACTGCGGGTTGTCTTTTCACACAGAGCAGAGAACCTCTCCTGCATCAAAAACTGCCGAATCTGTTCATTTGGGATACCTGATGGTATTTCAGCCGGATTGCGATTTATCAGGCGGCATGCTGTCAGGGAAAGCTGCCGGAGAACGAGATCAAAAGAAAAGAGGAGGCTTCTGTGCAGAGAATTTGAGACCGAAAAACGCCCCAGCCGGTACCGGCTGGGGCGTTCTGACAGGATGCATAAAGTTGTCTGCTGGCGGGAAAATTCCGCGGATTCCTGTTAATGGTTGGAGCAGTGGCAATCGTGGCCTTCGCCGTGCTCATGGCTGCCGCAGCCATGCTCACCGCAGTGATGATGGTCGCTGTGCTCATGGTGCGCGCAGGCCGCGGTGGGGTCGAAGGCCAGCCGGCCGGCAATCAGCGCATTGACCGCCTCATCCGCCGAGCCCTGAACGCCGCCATAAATCTCAATGCCGGCCTGTGCGAGCGCGTTGCGCGCGCCGCCGCCGATGCCGCCGCAGATCAGCGCGTTGACGCCGTGCGCCTGCAAAAAGCCCGCCAGCGCGCCATGGCCGCTGCCATTGGTCGGCACAACCTCGCCGGAAACGACCTCGTCACGCTCTATCGTGTAAATTTTAAATTGTTCGGTGTGCCCGAAATGCTGGAAAATCTGTCCGTTGTCATATGTGGCTGCAATTTTCATAAAATTCGATCTGCCTTTCAAATTAAACTGAATCAAACAAGCCGTCACGGCTTTTCTGCATTATAGCTCTATTAATGACATATGTCAAATATAAAAGCTGGAATTACTGCGCGCGCTTAAGCCCGGAAACAACAAAAATTTCCTCATCTGAAATCCGGACGTCTGCCGCAAAACCGTGACGGGTCATCAGCTCGGCAAGCTGTTTTTCACTCATCAGTCCGTTGGAGACGGCGCTCGCACGGCCGGCATGATGGGCGTCGATTTTTGCACGGCTCATACCGTGCGCGACAGTTAAACGGCCGCCCGGCTTCAAATATCCCGCCAAAGCATCAATGAGGGCAGAGGGGTCCGGAAAATGGGGAAAAGCATTGTAAACGACTACCCGGTCAAAGGGAAGCTGAAAGCCGAGCTGCTCGACGTCGCAGCACAGGAAAGTCACCCGATCGTTCTGGAATTTGCGGGATGCGGCCTCGATCATGCGCGGTGAGATGTCTGCACCGACGATTTCCCGCACCCCGCGCGCCAGATAATCCGGAATGAGGACACCGGTACCGCAGCCAACGTCCAGGATTCGCTGGCCCGGGCCTATGTCTGCATAGTCAAGAATACGGTTGATTTTTGCGTCGTCATGTATAAGGTGCTGATCCCAATGCGCCGCAGCCTGATCGAAATAGTCTTTCACTGCCTGTTTATCCATTTTGTTCCCCGTTATGATATAATAATACAAAACAATCGGTATAAAAACCCGGAAGTCTTTTTATACTGTAAAACGCGGTTGTGATTTCCGCAAGCCCCGCAGGGGGATAGATTATTTTCCGGCGGCGGGCGTGCATTATAAGTTGTTGTTTGGTGAAAAAGGATATCGGGACATGCCGGCGCTTGCCATACAATCAAAGAAAAATGCCGGCAAGCCGGATTTCAAGCAAAAAAGGACAGCAAAGGACTGCGGTTTTGCGGAATATCGAAGGAGGGTCCAATGAGCGATTTAGAACACAAAGCAACAATACAGGAGCAGGCGCATGAACATTCGCATGAGCATCCGCACAATCATAGCCATGCGCATTCCCATACCCATGAAAATACCAAAGCGGTGCTGAACCGGCTTTCGAGAATTATCGGACATCTGGGGGCTGTGCGCACGATGGTTGAGGACGGCCGGGATTGCGCGGAAGTGCTGACCCAGCTTGCCGCCGTGCGTTCCGCAATTAACGGGGTGTGTAAAGTCATTTTGAAGGATCACCTTGACCATTGTCTGGTTGAAGCGGTCAGGGAAAACGACCTGCGAACGCTGGATGAATTGAACAACGCCATTGAACTTCTAATGAAATAACACTGATTTCTAAACATCCTTTGCCTGAATTTTAAGTTAACTGCGCATGCGGAGCAGGGCAAGGTCATGGGGAAAACTGAAAACGCCGCTCTGTTTTTCTCCTAAAACATGTAAACAAAATAGCTTTTTGTTGCGGTTAAGTGGAAGTCCAATATTTTGCCTGTTTCCGTGGAAAACCTACCCAAGGAAAGAGCCTTTCGCGGGCTTATAGTCTTGATTTTTGCCAATAAAGAGGCGGACTTAAAGCGAAAAAACAGCCGCCCGGCCAGGCCGGGTGGCTGTTTTATTGTGAAGAGGAATGTACCGGATGTTTGCCGAAGAGAATTATCGCTTCATGAAGCGGGCGAGGAATTCGCGGGTCTGCTCCTGCTGCGGATTTGTGAAAATCTGATCGGGAGAACCCTGTTCGCAGATAACGCCGTCGTGCATGAAAACGACCTTGTTGGAAACGTCGCGCGCAAAGGCCATCTCGTGCGTGACGATAATCATGGTCAGTCCCTCCTGTGCGAGGGTGCGCATAACCTCCAGCACCTCGCCGACCATTTGAGGGTCAAGCGCGGAGGTCGGCTCATCGAACAGCAGAACTTCCGGCTGCATGCAAAGCGCGCGGGCGATCGCGACCCGCTGTTTCTGGCCGCCGGAAATCTGGCGGGGCTTTGCGTTGATATAAGGCGCCATGCCGACCTTGTCCAGGTAATAAAGAGCGGTGCGGCGGGCTTCCGCCTTATCTTTTTTAAGCACTTTGCGCATGCCGACCATGCAGTTTTCCAGCACGGTCATGTTGTTAAAAAGGTTGAAGCTCTGAAAAACCATTCCGACCTTTGCACGATACCCCGGCGCATTGAGCCGCTGGGCGGCTACATCTTCGCCGTGAAAGAGTATCTGGCCGCTGGTCGGCGTCTCCAGCAGGTTGATGCAGCGCAAAAGGGTGGATTTTCCGGAACCGGACACGCCGATAACGCAGGTTACGTCCCCCTCGTTGACCGAAAAATCAACATCTTTGAGCACTTCGTGTTCTCCGAAATTTTTGCGCAGATGACGCACCTCAATAATCGGTTCGCTCATCGTCCCACCTCCCGCATATCCAGATTGGTGTTTCCAATATCGTTCTTTTTATGGTAGCTGTGCATGCCGCTGGTGTGGGCAAGGGTGTCGGTGGTGGCGAGGTCATAGTTGTCCGCGCCGTCCATCCGGCTTTCAAACCAGCGCAGCAGTCTGGAAAAGAAGAGGGTCATGATGAGATACATCGCCATGGTTACGGTGTACACTTCGAAATAGATGTAGTAGGTTCCGGAGACCGATTTGCTGGAGAAGAAAAGCTCGACAACGCTGATGCAGGAAAGTACGCAGGTGTCTTTGATGTTGATAATCAGGTTGTTGCCGATCTGCGGCATAATGTTGCGCAGCGCCTGCGGCAGAATTACGCTGGTCATGGTCTGCCAGTGGGTCATGCCGATGGCCATGGCGCCTTCGGTCTGGCCGGGGTCGATCGAGAGGATGCCGCCGCGCACGGTTTCGGCCATATAAGCGCCGGTATTAATGGAGACGATGAAGATGGCGGCAAACCACATATTCATGTTCAGGTTGAACAGGCGGGCGGCTCCGTAATAAATAAACATTGCCTGGACCATCATCGGAGTTCCGCGGAAAACCTCCACATAAACATGCAGCACAGCCTTTACAGCGCGCAGCACCACCTTTTTGAAGGCGCCGTCCTCTTTGTTGACGGGAATCGTCTGTACGACGCCGCACAGAAGGCCGATCACACAGCCGATTAAGGTTGAGATAATCGCGATAACGAGGGTCGTTCCCGCGCCCTTGAGCAGCGACGTGCCGTAATTGTCGAGAATAAACAGGATTCGTTCCCAGAATCCCTGCGGCAGTCTGGTCATTTATCTTTTCCTTTCTAACACAACAAGTCCGGGAGCGCGCAGAAGCACTCCCGAAACCTGTAGGATTTTTTTAGCTGCGGATTAAAGCTGTCCAGCCATCTCTATGGCCTGCTTCATCCACTCAAGGAAGTCGTCCTCAGTCAGAGTGGCAAGACCCGCGTTGAGCGCATCCAGAAGCTCGGTATTGCCTTTCTGAACCGAGATGCCGATGTTGATGTCTTCTTCCGAAACCTCAAAATCGCCGGCGGACAGGTCGAGCATCACGAGGTCGGGATAAACAGCGCAGGCATTGAGCGCGGTCGGCTGATCGGTCACGACAACGTCGCAGGTGCCGGAATCCAATGCAACCAGCATGGTGGCGACTTCTTCCTGCGGAGGCAGGATGTTGGCGTCCGGAATCTGGGGCAGGCAGCCGTCATACCAGATTGTGTTGATCTGGGAGGTGCAGGTCGCACCGGCAAGATCGGCAACCGTCTTGGCGTTGGCATAAGGAGAATCGGAACGCACCAGAGCGATGATGGAGGCGTAATAGTAGGGGGTGGTGAAATCGACCGTCTCCAGACGCTCGGAAGTGATGGACTGGCCGGCGATGACACAGTCAATCGTGCCGGACTGTACCGCGACAGGCAGGGAATCCCAGGCGATCTTGTGGATCTCGACCTCACAGCCCATCTGCTCAGCCAGATACTTGGCCATCATAACATCGTAACCGTTTGCATAGTCGCTGCTGCCATTGATCTGAACCGCACCGTTTGCGTCGGTGGACTGGGTCCAGTTGTAGGGCGCATAGGCGCACTCCATACCTACGCGCAGCACCTTGCTGTCGGTGGCGGACTCTCCGCCGTTATCCTGCGCGTTGCCGGCGTCCTCAGCGCTGTTGCTGCCGCAGGCAGCCAGCGCAAAAACCAGACAAAGCACAAGCAGAATTGCCAGAAACTTCTTCATCTTCAAACTCCTCTTCTCTTGATTGATAATATTTGGCAAAGCCGTTAAACGGCATTTTGCGCAAGTGGGATAAAAATAAAAAAGCACGAACTTTTCGCAGATGCGAAAATGTTCGTGGCTGTCCGGCGGACGAAATAAACCGCCAATTAACCGCTGATAGCTCTCCACATCCGTGACAGTCCGCCGGATATTCTCCTGCGGCCCAGCACAACGCTCCGTAAGGCTGAACGCTGCACTTCGGCGAATTCCCCTTTTCCGCACGGCAGACGCCTTCGTCCTATCGCCGGCGGTACTCTTGGTTTTCGCGCCTCTACCATTCCCCGGACGAATCGGTCCGGGTGGTTGTTCTATTGTTTTTGCAAACCATACCACGTTCAGCACGGTTTGTCAATCGGGTTAGCAAATTCCTGTTAATCCTGAAAGTTTTTGCGCTTTCCATTGATAAAATATAGGGCATTTCGTCAATGAAAAGGAGTCCTCCGGGCGATGTGAAGGGAAAATCACTGCCCGGAGGTGATTGTGGATTGGGCTCACGAAAGGAGGAGGATATGCGGGTTATCCTCTTTACCTGTTGATCCGATTGCCCGACGGATCGAGCGGGAAAAGCTCGATATTGGTCAGGCTGTGAAGTCTAAAACCGATGCTTTTTCCATGCATTTTGGCTTTGTCCAGAATTGCTTCCTGTACATCGTGCGGAATATCCGCAATCTGCATAAACAGAGTTGCATAAGCATCCATCAGGCTTTCAATGCTGCAGGAAAACTGTTTGGCGGCCTGCGGAGCGATGATTGCAGACAAAGCGCTGGAATAAAGCTTTGCGCTGATTGCGATTTGAGAGTCGTCCATCGACAAATGATGAAAAGCATGATTGACCTTGCGGTACTTGTCCTGCGCGATTTTGCTGAAAGCCTCGGCCAATATCCCTTCGCGCGCAATTTCATGGTAAAATGCGGGACATTCATCCGGACCGCTGAGCAGAATCTGAACAAAAAAGCGAAGCTGTATTGTCTCGGAAAGCAGGGAATATTCCCGGGTGTTGCCGATAAACTGCTTTACGATGACATAAAAATTTTCCAGAAATTCACCGCAGATATGGGCTGCAAGATCCGCTTTGGATTGAAAATGATAATTGACACGGCTGACCGAAACGCCGGAACTTGCGCAGATATCCTTGATTGTTGTGCCGTAATATCCTTTTTCGTAAAAAAGTTTGCTGGCAGTGGCCAGAATCCTGCTTTTGGTTGTCTCGCTTTTCTTGTAAGAAGCCATGCTTGCACTCTCCATTCGACAGATTGCAGCGCGGCATAAGACGCGCGTCAAATCTATTATAGTGCATATTTTCGAAAATGGGAATTATTACGCGGATTATTCGCTTTTTTCGACGGGGTATTCCTGCTCGGCCGCCAGATTCTTTTTCAGATAAACCCCGGACATGGTTTTAGCGTCCAGTTTGTAAAAGAGCATGGGGATAAGGCTGAGGGCTGTGAGCAGGGCGGTACCCAGAAAAGTCACGACAGCAATGCCCTGCTGCGCGGCGGGAGACTGGGTTATTTTTTCAGCGTTATAACCGATCAGGATAAGACCGGCCGAGGCTGCAGAGGCGCCGATAAATTGTGCGATATAGCTGAAGGTTGAGGAAACGGAATAGAGGAAGCTGCGCGCTTTTATGCCACGTTCAAATTCGTTATAATCGGTCGCATCGGTGACACAGGGCATAAACATGGCGCCGGCAGGAACCAGAGAGAAGAAATACAGTCCCATAAGCAGGAAAAAGACAGGGATGTTAGCGCGCAGGAGATAGGCGAGAACAATAAAGAAAGTGGCAGCGGAGACACTGAGCAGATAAATGTGCTTTTTGTCCAGCTTCCCGGCAAGCCAGGGCACGATGAAAGTCGCCGCCAGCCGCATCACCGTCATAACAGTGATCATAACCGACATAAGCTCGGGGCGCTCCAGCGTGTAATTGAAATAGTAAACCAAACAGGACATGATCAAGGTGCTTGCGCCGATACTCAGAACATAGCTTAAGCCGTAGGGGATCAGCGGCGGCAAAGCGCGCAGCATATCCCGCAATGTGACCTTTTCCGCAGCTTTCTGCTGCCGGATCTCGGGCCTGGTCTGATCCTGGTCATAGGGCTTGGCAAGCCGGAAGACGACAAGCATGCTTAAAACCATTATGATACCGTATACCAGTGCGGATACGGTATATCCGGTCTCCGGACGCTCAAAAGCGCTGAGCATTTTCACGCCAAGATAGCTGTAAAGCAGGCTGGACACCGTTGCAAGCTGGGTTCCGCTGATTGTCAGCGAGACCGTTTGCCTGGAGGTTTTTCCGATAATACCGATCAAAGCGCGGTAGGCAATCCACATGCAGTTGAATCCGGCATAGGCCACACAATAAAAGACGGTGAACAGCACAGTGGTGGACAAGGTGGAAATCGGAAATTTGGTGAAAAAAAGAACCGATCCGACCAGGCATACGATGCTGCCGGACAAAAGCCACGGACGATATCTTCCGCCGCGCAGATGCAGATTGTCAATCAACATTCCAGCGCCAATTGCGGTAAATGCCTCAACCCATTGCAACAGGGCATAAAGCGTTCCGGCCGTCTCCAGCGGAATGCGGGCAATATCCGTCATAAAAAACAGGAGATAATAGGAAACAAGGCTCATGAAAAAAGTAAAGCCAAATTCCCCGACTCCATATTGATAGGTTGCCCAAACACTGAGTTTTCCGGTTTTCTCCTGCTCGCTCACCACATCGCTCCCCCTCTCACGCTTTTTGGCCTGCGGCGCAGCACAAGGCTGCGCCGCAGAAATTGTATAAATTGTGCTCTTAAAGTTAAAGTGTAATCATGAAATTTACGAAAGCCAGGATTGCCGCTTTTCTGGCTTCCATATTTTCTTTGGGAATAGGCATTTCCAGCTTTTCCGCAAGTTCTTCCAAACTGCGCTCAAAGTTGGTCAGATCAATCTTTTCTTCCATTCTCATTCACCCCTCAGTGCTGGGAAGGCGTGTATTCAAGCACAAAGTCGCACACAGCCTTCAGGTTTTCCGGATTTGCGTCGTTCCGATAGGAACCCATTTTGTCCTGACTGAACATATATCCGCCGTCTGCGCCCAGTTCATCGATCAGGCGCTTGGCGAGATCCAGGCATTCCTGCCTGGTGCCGCGGCCCAGGAGGGCGTTCTTCATACCGCCGAGAATTGCAACATTCGGCAGCGTCTTGCGCAGCTCGAAGACGTCGTCCTGCTCGGGCAGTATGGTGATCAGGCCCTTCGGATAATCCTTGAAATAATCAGCGAAACGCAGCATGGCGCCTTCCATAAACAGCGCGCAGTTGCACTTCTTCTCGGCCAGCACATCCAGAACCTTCTTCAGATACGGCCAATAGAATTCCTCCCACTGGGCCGGGCTCATGAAGTTGTGCGCGAGCAGAGCGGCAATGTAATCAAAGCAGTAATCGGGGTTTGGACCGTCGATCTTTTTGAGCTGCTCCAGCTGCGGCGTGAAGAAAAGCTCATCCAACGCATCCAGCACTGCGTGCAGCCGCGCCTTGTCTCTGCGCATCATGACTGCGACGCCGCGCATACCAAACACATAGGCGAGAACCGTTTCCATCGAGATAGCGGCGTACGGATTGGGCGCGCCGTTAAACGGAATGCCAAGCTCGTCGCGCAGAACATTTTTTATGTGAAAAGCAAAATTGAAAAATTTGTTCTGCTCATTATAAGCGTTCTGAATAGTGGAAAGATCCGCGTCCTTGCCCCACCAGGAGAACTTTCGCGGCATGCCGACTTCCCAGAGATACTTATAATAATTTGCTGCAAACTGCTCAGTCTCTTCCGGCTTGCAGTAGGCGAAGTCCTTGTAACTGACCACTTCCGCTTCATCATTGATTACATAGGATGAAGATTTCATCGCCTGCGAAACGCGGTAAGCGTTGCGTATGCCGACGTCAAAAATCTGATCGAAGTGATAGACTTCCATATGCCGGCGAACAACCTTTTCCATGATGTCGTAATCGTTCATGGCTTCGGTGAGCTTGTAGCCTGCGTCCAGAATTTTCCAGGTTACAAAGAATGAAATGTTCGGAATGCGGTCCGGTTTTTTCTGCATGCCGGAGGCATCCCGAATCAGCTGAAGCCGATATGCAGCGAGCTCTTTCGGCGTCATACCCATAAGTGTTATTCCCTTCCTATATAAGTTTGCCTATAAAACAACAAGCCTGGGGACGGCGCGCCGCCGTCCCCGGGCGTTGCCATATTTTTTATTGCTGAGTCTGTGCGTATTTCCGACTATTATAAGCTGCAATTTCCTTTTCGTCGACCCTGTAGAACAGCATAATGACCAACGCAATGGCGCAGACAATCGCAGGTCCGACAGCGATCAGAGCAATCAGCTTGCTGATCATGGCCGCATCAAAGGCAACACCGGCAACATAACCGATAGCCGCAAGTCCGAAGGAAGCGATCATGGAGGAAATCAGCATGCCGACACGGTTTGTCGTACCCGCAAGGCCCTGCAGGAAAGCACGGGGAGCAGGCTCTCCCTTCATTTCGATGTAATCGCCGATATCATTGCAGATCGCGCTTTGCAGGATGGCGCCGGCTGTGCTGATGAAGGAGATCAGCGCACGGATGGCGATGAATCCGAAAGCGGTCCGGCCGAACAGTGCAAGGCAGATATACAGAACTGCGCAGATACCCTGAACAGCGAGGTAAATTGCTTTTTTATTGAATTTTTTGCAGATCGCCGGAACCAGGAAAGAACCGACAAGCGCTGCAAGAGAGGTGACGCTCAGCGCAACGGCCGCGGCGTTTGCGTCGTTCAGAACATAAGTCGTGTAGTAGACGAGCAGGGTGGAAAAGAATCCCTGCTGCGCTGCGCCGAAGGAATAGCTGAAGAAGTAGGGGATCATCGGGCCGCGCAGGGATTTCAGCATCTGGATAAAGCCGATTCTCTCCTGCTTCGGCGCATTGGCGGTAACCTCGGCCGCAGAGCTGTCGTACTTTTTGCACATGTTGTAAATCAGAATCGCGCCCACAATAATCATGGCGCCGAAGATTGCCGAAGCACCGGCATAAGCCTGCTTGGTACCCGCCCAGAGCGTGATGCCCAGAATGGCCGGACCAACATAGCCGTAAACAACGCTGGAAGCTGTACCGCCGACCTGCGCGGCAACGTTCAGCGAAATAATGTCTGCATTGTTTCGACCCATTTTGCTCATAAGCGCACGCATGGCCGTCCAGCCGACATTGTAGAAAATGGTGTGGATGGTGTAAATGACGATGAAAATAACGCTGTAAACCGTCACGGGCAGATCAAAGTAAACAAACGAAAGCGGGAAGAAGATTCCCAGACCAATGCCTGCGACAAGAACCCAGGTACGGTATTTTCCGCTCTTAAAGTTGATTGCATCGATGATGGCACCGGAAAAGACCATGGTGGCCATCTTGAGTCCCTGAATAATCGTATTCAGTGTCGCCGCAAGCGCCGTCGAAAAACCGGCGATGTCGGTCATAAAATACATCAGAAAATAGCCGGTTACGCACAGCTGGAAGCCGTACATAAACATACCGCCGAAACCATAGCCGAAGATTTCGCCAAATTTCAGCGTTCCTTTTTGTTTTTCCATACTTAAGTACCCCTCTGACAAGATTAATGGCAGAATCGTTTGTGAAAGAGTAAATTACGAATGCATTCTTAATATAAATTAGCATTGCTGCACAATCCTGTCAATACTTTTGTAGGAAGTTTGTGCAATTGTTTGAAAATATTGAATTTTTTATGTGAATCTGATATCTTTTATTACGAAGCAGGGCATATTGGAGGGAAAAATATGAATTTTGGCAAAACTTTAAAAAGAGTTCTTCAGACCAAAGAGGGTAAACTTTCTCTTTTGTTAATTGTGATCGGCTGTGTGCTTGCCTTTGTATTTGCCTATCTGTTTAAAAGCCGCTCAATCAGCACCATCCTGCAAATTGGTTGCTGTCTGCTGTCGGTCTTTGCCTGCCAGCAGTTTGCACAGACGGTGGTGCGCATACAGGCTGAACTGGAACAGGAAGAGAAAAAAGGCGGAAACAGAAAAAAGAATTAATTATTAATTTGATCTGCTGATAAAGCGGAAAAGGCAGACTGAACGGCCAAAAAGTTTATGAAAAATATTCCAGGCGGTAAACCGTGAGAAAGCGACAGCTGCCGGGCCGAGTTTTGCGCAGCCGGCCGGCTTTGCACACGGTCGAAAGAAGTGTGAGTATTCGCCGGATGCGTTGCTTCTTTTGTGGAAATTTGTTAAAATAACCGAAGAAGCGATCGAATGAAGAAACTTCAAAAATATGGCGCGTTTTGTGGAAAACGCGTGTCGGAGGGGTTAAAATGGCTTATCTTGGGGAAAACATCAAAAAGCTCGGCTTCGGTCTTATGAGACTGCCGATGATTGGCGATGAAATCGACATCGACCAGTTCTGTGAAATGGTCGATCTGTTCCTCGCAAAGGGATTTACTTATTTTGATACCGCTTACGGATACAATGACGGAAAGTCCGAAGCTGCGGCGAAGACTGCGCTGATTGACCGGCATCCTCGTGAGAGCTTCCAGTTTGCGACCAAGCTTCCGGCATGGGCGGGCTGCAAGACGGCGGATGAAGCCAAGCAGATGTTCTGGACCTCGCTGGAACGCACAGGCGCGGGATATTTTGACTTTTATCTCATGCACAATCTGGGCGATACCCGTACAGATTGCTTTGAGAAGTTTGGAATCTGGGATTTCCTGGCGGAGCAAAAGGAAAAAGGACTGATCAAGCATCTCGGATTTTCCTTCCATGACAAAGCGGACAAGCTGGAAGAAATCCTCCAGCGGCACCCCGAAGCGGAATTTGTCCAGCTGCAGATCAACTATGCCGACTGGGAAAGCGCACGGGTTGAATCGCGCAAATGTTATGAGACGGCGCGGCGTTACAATAAGCCGATCGTCATCATGGAGCCGGTTAAAGGCGGATCGCTCGCGACATTGCCCGCGCAGGTCGAGCAGGTGTTCCGTCAGGCTGACCCGGAAGCTTCTCTGCCTTCCTGGGCAATCCGGTTTGCGGCGTCGCTGGACGGCCTGATTACGGTGCTCAGCGGTATGTCCAATCTGGAACAGCTCAAGGACAATATCTCTTTCATGGAGAACTTCAAGCCGCTGGATGAAAAGGAAAAAGCGGTTGTCGCCGCCGCGCAGCAGGAGCTTGCAAAGATTCCGCGCGTTCCCTGCACCAGCTGCAAATACTGCGTCAAAGGATGCCCGATGGAAGTTGCAATTCCGGGCGTGTTCCGTGCGCTGAACAATTACATGGTGTATAACAACGTTTCTGGTGCGCAGGCCAACTACAACTGGGAGACCCGCGAAGGCGGTGTTGCTTCCAAGTGCATTGAGTGTGGTCAGTGCGAGTCGGTATGCCCGCAGCACATCGACATTATCAACCAGCTGAAAAAAGCGGTTGAGCTTTTTGAAAAATAATGATACAAAGCCCGCCCCGGTTCCGGGGCGGGCTTTTTTTTATATTTTCAATCGTTGTCAGTTAAATCGTCAAGACATAGGGAATCGGGAAGCAGCAACCGAAACGCCCATAAGGAAAGTTTGTAGTGTTATCTGGACGCAAAGACAGTCCCTTACTAAGCTGAGAGTGTAATAACTTAAATTAGGGCTTCGAACAAATCGAATTGTTTAAAAAAGCGAGAGAGGAAAAAGCAAATTTGGCTGCCCCTTTACGGTCGATGAAGAGCGTGTCCGGGAGGCAGAAGTTTTGGCGGCTCTTGTGAAACCTGCATTTTCCGGTTTGATTGGGGAATATACAATAAATTCAATAACCGCTTTGAAAATCCGGCATTTTGAAAAGGCACATTTTATGCTTAATAATACGGGAACCCTTCGCCTCGCCGCTTCATACAATGGAGCAATTGAGAAGGGGAGGGGATTCATGTGGCGCGCATTCTGGTTTATGATTCGGATGCAAACAGAGTATTTACGGTCAATGCAGCTGAAAACGACCCGATGCCTTATTCTTACGGCACTACCCTGCGGGTGCGGGAATTTCGAGGTTCTTCCTCATCGTCTACTCTGTGGACGACGACCCGCGCAATGGAGTGCTGGAACCTGACCCGGCGCACCTATGGCCGGGGGATTTTTGTCGGTTATGCCTTTAAGCGAATCTGGGAGGGAGGACATGGCGTAACCAGCCAGCATTATGCAGGCGTGGCCTTTGACGTGGGACAGAACCTGAGTTCGGCGGGCCGGCAGCAGCTTTGGAACACTGCCAATAATCTGGGGGTATGGGGTTATGTGGAGCCGCTCAGTTTGACGCCAAGCTGGGTGCATTTTGACAGGCGGTACGGGACGCCGGCCTGCAGCGGCACAACGGCGGGCTATCCGACTGTGCACGACGGCAGCCGCGGTACCTATGTCATGATCTTGCAGGATGCGCTTAACGCGCTGGGATATTCGACCCGCACGCTGGACGGCATCTTCGGCAACAATACCCGTCGCGCGCTGGTTGCCTGGCAAAGTGATGCGGGACTTGCCGCAGACGGGATTTGCGGCTGTAACAGCTGGCGCCGCCTGACGAGCATGGTCGTCGGAATCGGCAGAACCCCAACCGTTATTGACTGACAGCAACAGAAAAAGGAGACGCCCCGAGCGTCTCTTTTTTTAATGGCGCCGGATAGGCGGATAAAAATCACCGGTCAAACCGGCAAGGCACAGGCTCCAGAGGTTGATTGATGCTGCCCTGTGTGTGGGGGAAGCCCATGCTTAAAGGACTATCACAAAGGGCAGGCTCTCATAAGAGATGTTAATTGATTGCAAAATAACTGCGGTTATTTGACATGTACATTCCAATTTTGCAAATGAACCAAGGAGGGGATGAGAAAACACAGCCAATTGCCGCAATTTGCACGATGCAACAAAGGAAATGCATGGCGCGATTATTTTTACATGGAGGTAGGTTATAAGATCATTTAGAAACAGGAGTTTTTTTCAGTTTTTATAGCTTTTTAAACCGATTTTTATTATAATATCTCAAAGATACGGCTTTCTGTCTGAGGGGAGGGAATTGTTTGTCCGGCACAGCGATTGTGACAAATGCAGTGTGTGATCTGACGCCTGAACAGGCGGCGGAATTGCAGGTAACCATGATCCCGGAATGCATTGTTTTTGACGGTGTCCCCGCTTTCAGTAATGTGGATTTTGATCCGCCGACGCTTTACCGGCGGCTCGGCGATTCAAAGGAGCTACCGACCGGCGCACATCCGAATATTGCAATGTACGCAGATGCTTTTCGTGCCCATGCGGATGCCGGGGAAATCATCTGCATCAATATGACCAGCCGCATGTCCGGTTCCTTCAACACTGCAAATATTGCCCGGGAAATGCTGGAAGAAGAGGGCTTTTCCCCCCGCATTTACGTTTACGATTCTCTCGAATTGTCTCACGGCCTGGGATTCCTTGTGAAAGCGGCCGCGAAGATGGCGATGGAGGGTGCAGAAGCGGCGGCGATTATAAAACGGCTGGACGAGCTTCGCGGTAAGATCGGGATTTACTTTGTCATGCGGTCGCTGGAAAACGCTAAAAAAGGCGGACGGATCGGCGCAATTAAATGTCTGCTCGCCGATTCTCTGGGTGTAAAGCCGGTGCTTATGTTCAGGGATGGTATGGTAAGCGACGTCGCTGTGGTGCGCGGCTTTGCGCAGGCGCTTTCCCGGCTGGCTGGATATTACGATAACCGGGCGAAAAAAGGCGGAGAAGTGACCGTTTTTCACGCTGACAATCTGAGTGACGCGCAGAAGGTGCGAGACATGATTCTGGAAAAAGACCCCTCGGCAAAGATATCGATCGAGTGGCTTGGCTCTGCAATAGGCATTTATACCGGCGCCGGATGCGTCGGCGTGACCTTTTGGGAATGAGCGGGACCGAGGTTGCCGCGCTTATTGCGGGAAGCGTCGCCTTTCTGCTTTGCGCGCTGTATGATTGGCTTTGCGTGCGAACCGGCAGACGGTTCGGTGTGCTGTTTGGGGCCAGCGGATTGCTGCTGGCGGCAGCTACGGCGATTGTATTCTGCAAAACGCCATGGCGGGTTCAGCTTGCGGCAAGACCGGCAGGATTTGCCTTTTGGGGGCTTTTGGCACTGGTATTTCTTGTGCTGCTGATCAAAGCGCTGTTTTTTTCCTTTCCGCCGTCGGATGCCTATGCCGGAGACGGGAAACCGCGGGCGGTCACGACCGGGCTGTATGGACTTTGCCGGCATCCGGGCGTTCTGTTTCTGGGCGCTTTTTATGCCAGCGTCTGGCTTGCGGGGCGCACGACGTCTCTGTTTGCCATGATGCTGATTTTCACGTCGCTGGATATATTGCTGGCAGCCTATGAGGACAGCCGGGTGTTTCCGCGGATTTTGCAGGGGTATACGGAATATAAAAAAACGACCCCTTTTCTGCTGCCTGATCTGCAAAGCGGAAAAAAGAGAAAATAGGTCGTTTAAAAGTTTCGAGAGGAGGTGTCTGCATTGCGCTTCGAAGAAAAGCTGAAAAATCTGTCCCAGCGGGAAGTGTGGGAGGAGTATTGCGGCTTTCTGGAACTGAACATTGATGAATACATGCAGATGCAGACCCGTCTTCTCATGGAGCAGATTGATCTGATGTCCCGCTGCGCGCTGGGCAAGCGCTTTTTTGCAGAGCAGCCGCCCAAAACGCTGGAAGAGTTTCGCGCCCGTGTTCCGCTGACCAGATTTGACGACTATGCGGACATACTGCTTGTAAAAAGGGAAGAGGCGCTGCCTGCGCCGCCGGTTCTTTGGCTGTCCACAACCTGGGAAGGCGGCGACCGGCCCTTTAAATGCGCGCCTTATACGGAAGGCATGCTGGACACCTATCGCAGGAATATCCTCGCTGCGATGATTCTGTCCACCTCCCGGGAAAAGTATTCTTTCCGCATCCGCAACAACGCAAAGGTGCTGTTCAGTCTGGCGCCGCTTCCTTATGCGACCGGCCTGTTCCCGGGACTGGTCGATCCGGAGATCAAGATCCGCTTTTTGCCGCCGCTTCGCGAAGCGCACAAGCTTTCCTTCAGCGAGCGCTGCAAAAAGGGATTCAAAATGAGCCTGAAAAGCGGCATGAATCAGTTTTACGGCATGACCAGCATCATATACAACATGAGCAAGAGCTTTTCGTTCGGCTCGGGCGGCGGCTCGGCTTCGCTCAAGGAGCTGGCAGGCGTCTCGCCGGTCATGCTCTACCGGCTGCTCAAGGCGCTGTATGAGAGCAAGCGGGACGGCAAACCGGTCCGACCGGGGGATGTATTTAAGCTGGATGGATTTGTCTGTGTTGGGACCGATACGGCGCTTTATAAAGATGAACTGGAAGAGATGTGGGGAATCCGTCCGCTGGAAGTGGCAGGCGGTACCGAGCCCTGCTTGCTGGGCACCGAAACCTGGAAAAAGGACGGGCTGGTCTTTTTCCCGGACAACTGCTTTTATGAGTTTATTCCTGAGGCGGACATGCTCCGCTCAATAGAGGACCCTGCATATATTCCGCCCACCTATCTTATGAATGAGCTGCAAGCCGGCGAGAAATATGAGCTTGTACTGACCACGCTGCGCGGCGGCGCTTTCCTGCGCTATCGTGTCGGCGATGTATACCGGTGCCTGCGCACGGCAAAGCCTGCGGACGGACTGGATATACCGCAGTTTGAGTATGTTGACCGTGTCCCCAATGTCATTGACATTGACGGCTTTACACGGATCACCAATCGGGAAATCGACCGGGTCATCGAACTTTCCGGGCTGCGTGTCTCCGACTACCTTGCGGCGAAGGAATATGACGCGGACAAGCATTCCTATCTGCATATGTATGTGGAGATGGATGCGCAGGATGAACGCTCGGCGATTGTGGAAGCCGAAATCTTCAAAGAGCATCTGGGGGTCTATTTCCGCTATTTTGACAGTGATTACAATGATCTGAAGCGGCTGATCGGTGTGGACCCGCTGGTTGTGACCATGCTGCCGCCCGGTACGATCCGCGCTTTTGAGCACAGCTGCGGCCGCATTTTGCCCCGCGTAAACCCAAAACGAAGCGACCTGCTGGACCTGGAGAGCTTTCGCAAGACAGCCAGAAGATCGGGGAAGGAGGAGCGGCCATGAGCGTTCCCTCCTTCATCATCGTTCCGCTGCTCTGCTTTTTCAGCAGCGCGTTTCTTTTCCTGGTAGTGGTGGCCTCCAAAAAGAATCGGCTGATCGTCGCTTTTATTCATCTTCTGTTCTGTTTTGTGCTTTGGACCGGCGGCTCGGTGCTCATGCGGCTGAGCGTTTATCCCGGCATGGAGTTCTGGTATGGCGTATCCGCAACCGGAATTTTCTGTGTTCCGTTTTGTATTTACAATTTCCTCTACTTTTACACCAACCGGCGGGGCAGTTTTGCAAGGACCATGTGGTTCCTGATCTGGCTGGTGATCGTTGTACTGAACTGGTTCAATGTATTCATAACCAACCAGCGCATAGAACTGATCAACGGCGTGCGGGAGTTTCATTACGACATTACCCCGCTGGCCGTGATCCCGATTGTGGTGGCGGCAGCTACCCTTTTCTGCGCCTGCCGGATGGTCTGGAACAATATCCGGCAGGACGGCGTTGCCCCAGGTTCCTTCACCCCGCTGCTGATCGGCGTGCTGGTCATGTTCCTCGGGCTGATCGTGCAGTCGGTGTTTCATCTTGTCTGGCTGAATACAGACACGATTTTCTGCGGCGTCAATGCGGTTTGCCTGTATTATGCTTTATACAAAAAACGCATCATCACCTTGAGTTCGATGGCGGCAAGCCGCCCGATCAGCCTGATGGCGGTGGCTTTTGGAACCATCACCGGCGTGATTGTTTTCCCCTATGCCGAGCGGCTGTATGACCGCTTTTTCGGGAATTATCCGAATGCGCAGGTCTTTGTTTACTGTCTGTTTTTTTCGGTCATTACAATTCTGTATTTTACCGTTCTTCGCGCGCTGGCAGGCAAGTTGTTTGTAAAGAACCAGGAAGCGCGTGAAAGGGAACTTGCCAAACTTGGCAGAACCATAAGCGCTTCGCTGGAAATTGACACAACGGTGGAGACCTTCCGGGAATTCCTGCTGCAGAACTGCGTCATGGAACGGGCCTACATTCTTCTCGCGGACGAGAATAAAGAGAATTACCGCATCGCTGCCTGCACACAGGATATTGTTTTAAAGAATTTTTCCATCACGGCGGAGCACCCGCTTGCGGTCTGGCTGCGGTCACATGCGGAGAGCATTTCCTACCAGGCGTTCTGCCGTACAAAGGAATACCGTTCCATGTGGGCGCAGGAACGCCGCGCTTTGGAAGAACTGCGGGTGGATTTTGCGCTGCCGATCACAAGCGACGGCGCTTTGCTTGGAATGGTGCTGTTCAGCGCGAAAAAGGGACATGTTTTCTCGCCGGCCGAAGTGAGCTTTCTGGAATCTGCCGCGGCGCTGGTTGCAATTGCTTTCAAAAATGCGTCGCTGTATGTCGAGATGCAGAACGAAGCCCGGCGCGACCCACTCACGGAGTTGTATAATCATCGATATTTCCTCAAAAAGCTTAAAGCGGATTTTGATGAGTGCGCCGAAGACAGGCTTACGCTGCTGATGATCAGTCTGGATGATTTTCGGCTGTACAATGAGCTGTATGGAACGCAGGACGGAGATCTTGCTTTGCAGCGGTTTTCGCGCATAATTGAGAGCATTGTCGGTGAGCGCGGAACGGTCAGCCGGTTTGCAGGCAAGGAATTTGCAGTATCCCTCCCGCATCTTGACGCAGTTGCGGCAAAAGGGATCGCGCGGGAATGCCGTGCCCTGCTTGAGCGGGAAATGAGCGGCGCGGGGTATCCCGCGATCCGCCGGCTGACATTTTCGGCGGGTATTTGCAGCTATCCTTTCAGCGCCTCTAACATGGACGACCTTCTGTCCTATGCCAATATGGCGGTTTACAGTGCGAAACGAAGCGGCAAAAACACAACGGTGGTCTATTCGCCGGATAAAGACAAAGAAATAACTGATGCGGCCAGCGGACAGGCAAGGGAACTGGATGCGGCGCGTGCCTCGACCATTTACGCGCTGACAGCCGCAATCGACGCCAAGGACAACTATACTTTCCGTCATTCGGACAATGTGGCGCACTATGCGGCCGCATTGGCAAAAGAGATCCCTCTGGATGCAGATCATGTGGAAATTATCCGTCAAGCGGGTTTGCTCCATGATATCGGGAAAATAGGGGTGCCGGAAGCGATTTTGACCAAACAGGGAAGGCTGACGGCGGAAGAATATGAAATGATGAAGCAGCATGTTGAGGGGTCGATTGCGATGATCCGCCACCTGCCCTCGCTGGATTATCTTATCCCGGCCGTCATCGGACATCACGAACGCTGGGACGGCAAGGGATACCCCCGCGGACTTGCCGGAGAGGCGATTCCGGTCGGCGCACGCTGCCTTTGTATCGCGGACACCTTCGATGCAATGACCAGCAACCGGCCGTACAGACGGGCACTCACAGTCGAAACCGCGCTTGCCGAAATTGAGCGCAACCTCGGCTTGCAGTTCGACCCGCAGCTGGGCCGTCTGTTCATTAATCTGGTTCGTTCAGGACGTATTCAGATCGGTGAAGAAGGGGAAAATAAACAGCCGGCACAGCTCAAAGAAAAACAATAGTGCCGTGCGGGCGTGCAGACACAGAAAATCTGTTGCCCATGAAAAGATAGATAACAAAAGCGGACCTGCCTGACGGCAAAGGTCCGCTTTTTAATTTGCGTCGAACAGGCATCACGAAAAAACAGTATAACCGGGGCTCAATAAAAATACTTCAATAAATGGAATAGACAAAGCATCTGCCGAAATCTAAAGTAAAGAAATATAACCTTGAATCATGCGAAGATTACTTAATGCAGCCCGTGTAAAGGGCACAGTGAAAAAAGTGTGATTGAAAAATGATTCAGCGCCCTCTTTAGAGGGCTGCTGCAAGAGATAGATGTTTACAGGACCTGTTCAAACCACCCGTTGAACAGGTGGCTTTGATTGTCGCTGAAGGGGCATTTAAAAAATCGATTTGAACCATGACGCAATAAAACGTTTTCGTAAATCGGATTTCAGGCAATGGCATCATCCCGGCAAGTCTATCAAGGAGCGCGAAAGATCTGACGTACCACTTGACCGCGAACCGTTAACCGGCAATTCGTGCAGCTGACCGGCCCTTGCGCAGCGGGCAGATTTCGCTTATTCTTTTTCCGCTTGGCTTGATACTTGAAGCGAAAATTATCTGCTTTTCTCAGCAGGACTATGGGACCTTGTTTCGCTGAAGAAAATAATAAAACAGGTTCCAGCGGAAGCCGGAACCTTAAAATAAAGTAATATGATTTGAAATAATAAGAAGATATCCTTGCTCTTACATTTAAAAACTTTTTGTCAGAAGTGAAAAAGCAGTTTTTTTGCCATCCAATGGAAGCTTTTACAAGGGCGCAGGCTGCGGCCGGGATGTTCTCATGCCGGAAAAGACGGCAGTCAGATGCCGAAAATCAGCTGAGCTCAAACATGCCGTTGTAAAGCTGGTAGTACTTTCCGCGCTGCGCAATCAGATCGTCGTGACTGCCGCGCTCGATGATCCGTCCCTGTTCCAGCACCATGATCGCGTCAGCATTGCGAACCGTGCTGAGCCGGTGCGCGATGACAAAGACAGTGCGTCCTTCCATCAGCTGATCCATGCCTTTTTCAATCAGCGCTTCGGTGCGGGTGTCTATGGAGGAGGTTGCCTCGTCCAGAATCAGTACGGGAGGATCCGCAACGGCGGCGCGCGCGATGGCAAGCAGCTGGCGCTGCCCCTGGGAAAGATTGGCGCCGTCGGCCGTCACCATTGTGTCGTACCCTTGCGGCAGACGGCGAATAAAGGAATCGGCGTTGGCAATATGCGCAGCCCGTTCAATTTCCTCCTGGGTCGCGTCCAGCTTGCCGAAACGTATGTTGTCTGCAATCGTGCCGGTAAAAAGATGGGTGTCCTGCAATACGATACCGAGCGAGCGGCGCAGAGAGTCCTTTCGGATGTCGCGGACATCTATTCCGTCATAAATGACTTTTCCGCCCTGCACGTCGTAAAAACGATTGATCAAATTGGTGATGGTCGTTTTGCCGGCGCCCGTTGAGCCGACAAAGGCAATTTTCTGGCCGGGCTTGGCGTACAGACTGATGCCGTGCAGGATTGTGTGGTCAGTCTCGTAGCCAAAGACGACGTCTTCGAAACGCACGTCGCCGCGTAGCGGAACCAGCGAATCGTCCGGCTTTTTCCAGGCCCAGTTTCCGGTCGGCTGATCGCAGGCAACAAGGGAATCGTCCTTTACACATACATTAACCAGTTCGACCTGCCCCTCATCGGTCTCCGGTTTGACATTGAGCACGTCGAAGACACGCTCCGCGCCGGCCAGAGCGGCAAGCAGGAAGTTGCTTTGCTGGGTGAACTGATTGATCGGCAGCGCGGACTGACGCACAAAGACAAGATAGCTCGCAAGACTTCCGACGTCGGTCATGCCGCGCATTGCCATGATTCCGCCGAATACAGCCACGATTGCATAGTTGATATAGGAAATGGTCACGACGGCGGGCACCATGGTCGCCGCATAGCTTTGCGCACCGGTACCGGCGCGCCGCAGCGCTTCATTCTTCTGCCGGAAAACATCCAGATTTGCCGGTTCATGGTTAAACACCTTGACCACCTTCTGGCCGTTGACCATTTCCTCAATATAGCCGTCCAGGTCGCCGAGACAGGCTTGCTGCCTGTTATAGTACTTCTTGCTGCGCTTTCCGCTGTAACGTACATACAAAAACATGAAAATATAGCAGACAAAGACGATCAGGGACAGCTGCCAGTTGAGCACAAACAGAAGAACAGAGGTACCGACCATCTGGATAAAGCTCTGAATCATCATCGCAAAGCTGTTGTTCAGCGCATCCGAGATGGTATCCACGTCGTTGGTGAAATAGCTCATCACGTCGCCGTGCCGCTGGGTATCGAAGAATTTAAGCGGAAGGGTTTGCAGATGGGCAAAAAGATCCCGGCGTATATCGAACAGAACCTGTTGGGCGGCGCGGACCATCGTCTGGGAATAGCCATAAGCGCACAAAACACCGACAGCATAGATGGAGGCCGTGAGAATTACGCCCCGGATCAGGGAATTCAAATCGCCGTCGACCAGGGAATTGACGACAGGCCGGATCATGTAGGTGCCAAGAAGATTGGCGAGCGCGCTGACCGTCACTAATACCGCGACGGCGAGCAGCATGAATTTATGCCGTCCCATATAGGAAAGCAGGGTGCGCAGGGTTCCGCGCAGATTTTTAGGCTTTTTCGCGCTCAGCTGACGCATTGCCATCGAAATCCCCTCCTTTCATCTGGGAATGATAGATCTCCTGATAGATCGGATCATGGGCGAGCAGTTCCTCATGGGTGCCGATTGCGTGGATTCGTCCATCATCCAGAATGACAATCTGGTCGGTATGCATGACCGAAGTGATGCGCTGCGCAATAATGATTTTCGTCACCTGCGGAAGCGCGGCGAGCGCCGTGCGGATTTTTCCTTCCGTGGCGGTGTCGACCGCGCTGGTGGAGTCGTCAAATATCAGGATTTTAGGATGTTTCAGCAGGGTGCGCGCTATACACAGCCGCTGCTTCTGGCCGCCGGAAATGTTGCTTGCGCCCTGTCCCAGATCGGCGTCCAGGCCGCCGGGAATCCGTTCAAGGAACTCGTCGGCGCAGGCGGCGCGGCAAGCCGCCCAAAGTGCGTCGTCGTCCGCCTGCGGATTGCCCCAGAGAAGATTTTCCCGAACCGTTCCGGAAAACAGGACGTTTTTCTGCAATATGATCCCAACCGCATCCCGCAGTGCGCGCAGATCGTAGTCCCGCACATCCCTGCCGCCGACCCGGACAACGCCCTGTGTCGCGTCGTACAGGCGAGGTATGAGCTGAACCAGGGTGGACTTTGCGCTGCCGGTGCCGCCAAGGTCGCCGACCGTCTGACCCGCGGGAATATGCAGGTCAACATCCGACAGAGCGAATTTCTGCGCGTCCGCGCGGTATTTGAAGGAGACGCCCTCGAAATCCACGCTGCCGTTCGGAACAACCTGAACAGCGTCCGGCTTGGAACGCAGCGAAACCTCTTCGTCCAGCACCTCGTTGATCCGGCGGGCGCTTGCAAGACTGCGGGTAAGCAGGAGAAAAACGTTGGCAATCATCATCAGCGAATTGATGACCTGCAAAACATAGCTGAGAAAACCGGTAAGATCACCGACCAGAAGTTTGCCTTGCAGGATCATGTTGCCGCCGAACCACATGATGAGCACAACGACGGTATACATGACAAACTGGAAAACGGGCAGATTCAGCACGGCATAATGAAAGGTCGTCTGGCTGGTCTGCATCAGATCGGCATTGACCGTCTGAAATTTTTCCTCTTCATATTCTCCGCGAACGAAGGCCTTCACCGCGCGAATGGCGGTCAGACCCTCCTGCACGGTTTTGTTCAGACGATCCACAACCTTTTGCAGCTGTCCGTACATCGGCGCAACCTTGCGCAGGATGAGAAAGAGCAGCACTGCGAGAACCGGAGTGCAAAAAACAAATACCAGCGCAAGTTCCGCGTTCATCCAAAAGGAGAGCCCGATTCCCATAATCAGCATGACCGGACCGCGCACAAGGGGGCGAAAGCCGGCGTTTATTGCATTTTGAAGCACGGTGACGTCGGTGGTCATCCGGGTGACCAGCGAGGAGGTGTCGAAATGATCGAGGTTGGCGAACGAGTAGTCCTGCACCTTTTCAAACTGCGCTTCCCGAATGCGCGCACCCCAGCCATATGCAGCGCGCGCCGCGAAGCGGGCGTACAGCAGCCCGGTGATCAGCGCAAGCAGCGCACAGACGCCCATCTGAATTCCCTTATGCAGAATATAGGGAACGTCGGCGTTGGCGACGCCGTAATCCAGAAGGTCGGCGATCAGGACCGGAATGACCAGCTCCAGACAGGTCTCGACCAACACAAGCGCGCCACCGATAAGCATGGTGACGCGATAGGGACCGAGATAGCTTAACAGACGTTTTATGTCCCGCATGCATCGTCCTCCTTTTTTGCATGAAAATTGCCGCAGGCGCGGGCAAGAAAGGAGGCGAATTGCTCCCGTTCCTGTTCGGAAAAGCCGCGCAGCAGAATGGAATCCATGGTCAGATAGTTTTCCTGCCAGGTTTTTGCCTCAGCCAGTCCCTGTTCGGTCAGGCAGACCCGGTCAGTGCGCCGGCAGGTTTCGTTTTCCGCCCGCTCGACAAAGCCGTTTTGTTCGAGCGAGGCCAGCATTCGGCAAACGGCCGCGGGATCGATCTCGAAATAGGATGCAAGCTCCCGCTGGCTGCACGGGCCGTGCAGATAGAGATAGACCAGCAGCTTCGGCTGACCCGCGCCGAGCCCTGAGCGTCCGAGACAGGAACGCAAAAATCCGCGCTGCGCGTGAAAAGCGTGGTACAGAAGCATGTGAAAGGCATCCTGCATTCCCGGGGCCCCCTTTCATCATATAAATGACAAATCAATTATTGACTTGTCAATTATATCGCGGACAGGAAAAAAGTCAATGTGTCAGCGGGTTCACAGCCGCCTTTTGGGAACGGAACATCCTGTTAAAAAAACGCTGAAAGGGCAGGCGGGTATTCTGCTTTAAATAAGCAACAATCCCCAGGCAAGTGCAATGGGCTCCAGCCTTGGCTGGAGCCCATTAAGAAAGGACTGTTTTAATTGTTTCCAACCGCCACGCGAGGAGAGATTTTCAGCGCCGAAGTAGGGTTTAAACCAGGCAGCCGCATCTCTTTTAATCTTCCGGCTATAAAAGTGGTCCGAAAGGCAGTTCCACAGGGAAGAAGGCGGCCGGCCGCACAGGACGAGGCGCGGCATATTGAAAAAGACCGGCAGATCAATCGCCCCAGCTTTGCAGGATCTCCAGAAGCTGCTGTTCGTAATCCCCGAAATAATCCTCCATACGCGCCGTGGTGCGCAGGTTGCTCTCCGCGCCGCAGGGATCACCGGGAAATTCCCAGACGTGATAGTTTAATCCCTTGTGCTCAAAATCAATACTGCCACAGCCATCGCTTTCGTTGTACTGAAATGGCCAGCCTTTTGACTCGATATACTCATGCAGTCTGTTCAGCCGCATAATCCTGCTCCTTCTCAAGAAGATTCTGCTTTACATTATAATAAGAAGGTGGGAAATTTGCAAAATATCCGAAAAGGTCAGCGAACAATATCCGGCCGCACAGGATGCAGCACCGGCTGCCCAAGGCAGATGCGCACCGCTTCCTGCGCGACGGACGCAGCAAGCTTGTCCGCGCTCGCGTCGGAATAAAATCCGACATGCGGCGTTATCAGGACGTTGGACATGCGCAGCAGCGGACTGTCTATGCACGGTTCCTGTTCACAAACGTCCAGGCAGGCCCCCGCTATTTGTCCTTTGGACAGGGCGTCAATCAGCGCTTTTTCATCCACGATGGGGCCTCGCGCAGTGTTGATCAGCACCGCCGTGGGTTTCATTAAACCGAACTGCTGCGCGCCGATCGAATGAAAGGTCTTTTCATTAAGCGAAGTATTTATTGAAATAAAATCGGAAGTTTGAAACAGTTCCTGCTCGGATACCTTGATTACCCCGTGCGCCGCCGCTTCCTGTGCGGAAAGATGGCGGGAACAGACGACGACCTGCATATCCAGCAGCTTTGCCTTGCGGGCCACCGCTTGTCCGAGATTTCCGAAACCGACGATGCCGAGCCGCTGCCCGTAAACGCTGCCCATGGGCGCTTTTGCGCTCGGGCTGTGACCTATTGGCCGCTGTGCACCATGTTGTTGAGAGGAAGCAGCTTTTTTGTCCATGCCAATATGAACATGAGCACATGATTGCCGATTTCTTCAAAACAGAAATCCGGCACATTGGTGACAACTTTTCCCAACTGTGCGGCGGCTGCAATATCTACCCGGTCATATCCGATGCCGTAGCGCACAATTCCTTTAAGCTTGGGAAGCGCCTGCAATACCCGGCGGTTTATGTAGCTTTCGTTGGTGATGATGACGTCCGCGTCCTGCGCGGCCGCAATGACCTGTTCATCATTTGCGCAGTCTGCGCCGCAAAGGCGAATGTTCGGATAAGCTGCGATAATCTGCCTTTCAATGGTCAGGGGAAGACGGCCGCCATCCACATCTGTGCGGACAATCAGGCAGGGATGTTCCATGACAACCTCCGTTTTGGTCCGGCCAAATTGCCGGACGAATTATTTGAAGTTTTCGTCTTCGATTTTTTTGACGTCGTCCAGCATTCCCTGAAGCATGGCGCGGCGCTCCTCGGTTGCGCCTTTTGCAAAACCGTTTTCAAGGAAGGCGTCAACCATGGCGAACGCATGGCCGGGTCCGACCACGTTGTTGCCCATTGCAAGCAGATTTGCATTATTGATGAAGGGGATTCCGTTTGCTGTAAAGGTGCTTTCGCAGGCAACGCAATAGACACCCTTGAATTTGTTGGCAACGATGCTCATGCCTGCGCCCGAACCGCAGATGACGATGCCTTTTCCCGCTTCGCCATTTTGAATCGCACGCGCGGCGGCAGCGGCAGCCTGCGGATAAAGAACTTTCTCGGTCTCGGATTTCTGGCCAACATCAATAACTTCATGGCCGCACTCCTGCAGGTGCTTGAGGACATGACATTTCAAAGGATAGCCGGCAAATCCACTGGAAAGGACAACTTTCATAGGATTTTCCCTCGCTATAAATTATTTTTAGTCACTTGACAAGGTCTGGATGCTCTTGTAATATATTAGATATGCGATAATATACTACTTTGCGCGTGAAAAGTGGAGAGAAAGTTGGAGCATCATTGTCTCCTTTGTTGTTGTAGAAAATGTATAGAAGTTGTAACTTAACGAACAGGTAAGGAGATGGTATTGCTTATTTTGATCAATAGGTATGTTTTGTACATTTAACCAACCGGATGGCATTTCCGGCGCCTGCGCGCGGTTCAACCGTGAGCTTGGCGACGTGCAGTGTGAATTATAAACTAATTGTGATTGGTGGAGGAGCGGCTTAAAACCGCAAAAGAACATGAAACTGCTTGAAAAAAATCTGAACGAACCGTTTTTTAAAGAAAAAGGCTATGTCCTGCCCAAGTTTGACCGCGCTGCGGTGACCCGCCGGACCTCGGAAAATCCGACGTGGGTACATCTTGGCGCCGGCAATATTTTCCGCGCGTTTGTTGCACAGGCTGCGCAGGACATGCTGGATTGCGGCAGAATGCAGACGGGAATCATTGTAGGTGAAGGCTTTGATTATGAGATTATTGACAAAGCCTACCGCAATTTTGACAATCTGTGTGTGTCGGTTGTTCTGCGGGCGGACGGACAGATCGGAAAATCGGTCGTTGGAAGCGTAACCGAGTCGCTGGTTATGGATACCGAATGCGCCGATTGGGCGAGAATGAAGGAAATCTTTGAAAAACCGTCGCTTCAGATGGTCAGCTTTACCATCACAGAAAAAGGATACAACCTCCAGGATGTGAACATGAATTACTTCCCGGCAGTGCTGGAAGATTTCGAGGCGGGTCCTGCCGCGCCGAAAACCTACATCGGAAAGGTTGCAGCGCTCTGCTATGCCCGTTTCTGTGCAGGCGAGCTGCCGGTTGCGCTGGTCAGCATGGACAACTGCTCGCATAACGGCGACCGTCTGCTGCGCGCAGTCAGCGATTATGCAAAGCGTTGGGAGGAGAACGGAAAAGTAAAAGCCGGTTTCCTTGCTTATATCACTTCGGGCGAGAAGGTTTCTTTCCCGTGGACGGCCATTGACAAGATCACACCGCGCCCTGACGCTACGGTACAGCAGACCCTGATCGATGACGGTCTGGAAGATGTCACTCCTGTGGAGACTTCGCGCCACACCTTTGTTGCGCCCTTTGTCAACGCGGAAGAGACCCAGTATCTGGTGATCGAGGATCATTTCCCCAACGGACATCCCGACCTCGGTGCGGAAGGCGTTTATTTTGCAAGCCGCGAAACAGTGGACAAGTTTGAGAAGATGAAGGTCTGCACCTGCCTGAATCCGCTTCATACCTGCCTTGCAGTCTATGGCTGCCTGCTTGGTTACAAGCTGATTTCGGCCGAGATGAAGGACAATAGCCTGCGCACGCTGATTGAGCGCATTGCTTATGATGAGTCGATGCCGGTGGTTGTTGATCCGGGCATTGTGGAGCCGATGACCTTCGCAAAACAGGTCTTGGAGCGCAGACTGCCCAATCCGTTTATTCCGGATACGCCGCAGAGAATTGCATGCGATACCAGCCAGAAGCTCTCCATTCGCTTCGGTGAAACCATTAAGGCATATCTTGCAAGCGACAAACTGGATGTTAAGACGCTTAAGTATATTCCGTTTGCGCTGGCGGGCTGGTGCCGTTATCTGCTGGCAGTGGACGATGCGGGCGAGGCGTTTGAGCTTAGTCCGGACCCGATGCTGGACAGCGTTTGTCCGCACCTTGCACAGGTCAAACTGGGTGAAGACAGAGATTATCACCAGGATCTCCAGCCCATTTTGAGCAACGCGAAGATTTTTGGCGTTGATCTTTACGAAGCCGGTTTGGGTGAATTGGTTGAGTCTTATTTCCGCAAACTTGTTGCGGGACCGGGCGCCGTTCGCGCGACGCTGGATGCGCTTGTCGGCTGAGCAGATTGGCTGAAATGCCGGTAAAATCGGCTTTTGAAGCGTTTTGGACTTGATGAATATGGTAAAATAAGGTATAATAACCAATTGATAATGCTTTGACAAAGTGAATAAAGGGGACAAGATGCTTCAGATTCTGACAAAGATGACAGGCGAAACAGCCCGGGCATATATAACGCGCGTTTTGTTGTATAATATCGTTAATCTCAATCTTTTGCCGGGTGAACAAATACAGGAAACCGAACTGTGTGCGCAGCTGCAAGTCAGCCGCACACCGGTTCGGGAAGCAATTTTGGAATTGGCACAGATCAAAATCATTGACATATACCCGCAGCGCGGTACATATGTTTCGCTGATTGACAGCGCGATGGTTGAAGAAGTGCGCTATATGCGCTACGTTCTGGAAAGCGATCTGGCGGCGGTGGCCTGCGACATGATCAGCCAGCAGGACATTGATTTCCTGTATGAAAATATTCAGCTTCAAAAACTGTATAACGAACGCAACGCAGATAAAATGATGCAGCTTGACGATCAATTCCATTATCGGATTTATCAGATCTGCGGCAAGGAATTTTTGCATGACATGGTGACGCGGGTTGCGGCGCATTTTGACCGCACCCGCAAGCTCAGCTACATCGTAAAACAGCCGGTGCTGATCGTGGAGGATCATGAGCAGCTTGTCAAGGCGCTGAAAAACGGCAACAAGGATAAGGCGCGTGAAATTTCCAAGATACACATGTGCCGTTCAATTGAGGACGCGCCGCTTCTAAAAGCAAAATACCCCGATTACTACGTCTCGTAATCGGGGCTTTTTTCAATTTTTGCGCGGCTGAATAACCGCCATTGCGATAACAGGAAAGGAGATAACAAATGCAGAATTATGTACCCCATCCGGAAATGAAGGACAAAGTGATCATTTTGACCGGCGCGGGAGCTGGTATCGGTGCCGCGGCAGCCCTTCAATTTGCAAAGTGCGGGGCAAAGGTTGTGGTGAATGCCCGAGGTGAAAGCTGCGAAAAAGTCGCGGCTGAAATCAAAGTGGCAGGCGGAAAAGCCATCGCCTGCAAAGGGGACGTGTCCATGCCGGAAGTTGTCGACCGGCTGTTTGACACAACGCTCAAGCATTTCGGTGGTCTGGATGTCCTGGTAAATGTGGCGGGCATTGTTCCGGCAGGCGACGTGACACAGGCCACTGTTGAGCAATGCGACGAAGTGATGCGGGTCAACGTCCGCAGCGTCATGCTGACCTGCCAGCGCGCGATAAATATTTTCCGCAAACAGGGCGGCGGCGTGATTGTCAACGTGGCTTCGGTGGCCGCAACCAAGGGTGTTCGCAACCGGGCGCTATATTCCGCCTCCAAAGGAGCGGTGCTGGCGCTGACCAAGGCAATGGCAATGGATCATGTTACGGAAAATATCCGCATCAATGCAATCAGCCCGGGCACCATTCTTTCGCCTTCTTTGCAAAAACGAATTGAATCTGCACAGGACGTTTCCGCTGAATACAAGGTTTACGAAAGCCGGCAGCCGATCGGAAGATTGGGAACGCCGGAGGAAATCGCGCAGGCGATCCTCTTCCTTGCAAGCGACTGCAACTCCTTTATGACGGGAGCGAACCTGATCGTAGACGGCGGCGTAACGCTGTAAACAGACAGATCACTGGCTTGTAGAAAACGGGATGCGGGCAAAAGCGGGGAAGCTGAATGCGGAAAAGACCGTCAGCAGCCCGCGGGAAGCTCTTTATTAGATTTTGTAACCAAGCGAAAAGGATTGGGTGTGAAATGCACCTGATCCTTTTTTGTTGCTTTGACACAAAAAGAAATCCTGGTTTTGCCGGAAAACGCGATATATTTTTGTCGTAAAGTTGAGAAAAGAAGGAAAAATAATATCAGATTTCTTTAAGGCAAGCAGTGCGATGCCGCGCATCAAGCGCCTGTTTGCAGAAAGTAAGACATGGGTTGCCGAAGAAGCGGCCTGCCGGCAAAACCTCTGCCGCTATGAGTGCAAACCTTAAAAGGGAAGCCATGAAATGATTGTTTTACCGAATCGGCAGGGCAAATAATGTGTAGTAATCCGAGATGGGTTGAGGGTCAAGCGCGCTGCTTCCGGCATGGAAAAGCGGCATGGCGGGCGATGAATATTATCAGAACAAGCGGAAATGCAGGCGGATTGTGCACTTTTTGTAAAATTTTGGTGAAATCAAAAGAATTTTGTCAAAGCCGTGCTATAATAAAAAACAAATCCGGCTTGAAAACATCGCCGCGAATTTCGCTTTAATACGGCGGGAATGTGCTATACTGTTAGAAAATAATGCGCGGTGGCGCGGGACGGAGGAACAAAATGAAAATCGGTATTTTGACCAGCGGCGGCGACTGTCCGGGACTGAATGCGGTTATACGCGGATTCAGCAAATACGTATTCAAGCAGATGAAGAACGTGACTCTGTATGGAATTGCTGACGGATATGGCGGGCTGATCAACGGAGAGTACCGGGAAATGAAGGAGAGCGACTTTTCCGGAATTCTCAACATGGGCGGCACAATACTCGGGACCTCCCGCCAGCCGTTCAAGCTGATGACTTATGAGGAAGAGAACAGTCCGAGTAAGTTGGAATTGATGAAGAAGAACTACAAAAAAATGGATTTGGACCTGCTTGTGACGCTGGGCGGAAACGGAACGCATAAGACTGCCGCGCTGCTTGCAAGCGAAGGGTGCAATGTGATCGGTATTCCCAAAACAATTGATAACGACATCTGGGGCACTGATGTGACCTTTGGTTTCCATTCGGCTGTGGATGTGGCGGGCCGCTGCATTGATAACGTGCATACAACGGCGGCAAGTCATGGGCGCACCATCCTGGTTGAGCTGATGGGAAATAAGGTTGGATGGCTGACCCTGTATGCCGGTATTGCCGGCGGCGCGGACGTCATCCTTATTCCGGAAATCCCCTTTGACACCGGCAAGGTGATCCAGGCTGTGGCGGATCGTGCAAAATCCGGCAAAGACTTCAGCATTATCGCTATCGCTGAAGGCGCGATGGATGTTGAAGAAGCTGACCTCAAGAAGAAGGTGCGGATGTCCAAGCGCGCTGAACAAGGCTATGTGACCGTGACCAATAAGCTTGCCAAAGCGATCGCCGAAGGAGCCGGGGTTGAAACACGGGTTCTGGTTCCCGGTTACCTGCAAAGAGGGGGGAACCCGACCCCGTACGACCGGCTTTTGAGCACAGAACTTGGCTGCTTCGCCGGTCGCCTTGCAAAATCCGGCACCTTTGGCGTCACGGTCGCGATGAAAAACAACGCGGTCAGCTACAATCTGCTTTCGGATATTGCGGGCAAGACCAAGTTTGTGCCGACCGACCATCAGATGATCGAAGCGGCACGCAGTATCGGAATCAGCTTTGGTGACGGAAAAAAGTACGGGTTCGGCGGCTGAAATGCGGATGTAACGGGGAACTGTCATAACGCTTGGGAGAGGCATAAATGAAAAAGAAGGAAAGCGATTTTAAACAGTCCAGGTTTTTCAGGGAAAACCGAATCAATCGGGAGTATTCCTGGCTGCTGTTTAACGAGCGGGTGTTGGATCAGGCGGCGGACCCGTCGGTGCCGCTGTTGGAAAGGTGCAAATTTCTGTCTATTTTCTGCTCCAATCTGGACGAATTCTTTATGGTTCGGGTAGGCAGTTTGGTGCACCAGCAGAGATTGGAGCCAAATCTGCGGGAAAATAAAACGAATCTGACGCCCGGACAGCAGATAGAGGGGATTTTGCGGGAGTGCAAGCGGCTGTACGCCCGCCGTGCGGAGGTGTTTGAACAGCTGCGGGAGGCTTTGAACCGGGCCGGAATCAGTATCCGCAGCGCAAAAGAACTCACCCCAAAGCAGCTGGAAGACTGCCGCGCATATTTTGAAACGCGCATTATGCCTTTTCTCTCTCCGCTTGTATTGGACGCGAAACACCCGCTTACCCATTTTGAAAACCTGAACACCTATCTTGTCTACGAGCTGGAAAAGGATGGGCGGACCATGTACGGCGTCATGGCGCTGCATCCGCGCCTTTCGCGGGTGCATGCGATACAGCGCGGAAAGAAAACCCTGATCATCCCGGTTGAGGAAATCGTCCGGCGCTTTGGAGATGCGGCGTTCCCGGGCTACAAGGTCCGGGCAAAGGCCGCCGTGCGGGTTGCCAGAAACGCGGATTTCGATGCGAATGTCGAGGACGCTGATATTGAGTTCGACTTTGATTTTTCCAAATACATCAAAAGCAAGGTTGAATTGCGAGGTACGATGGACGCGGTGCGTCTGGAAACCGACTGCAAACGTCCCAGTCTGCGGGAATACCTGCTGCGAATCCTGAACATTAAAAAGCAGTACTGCTTCAAAGTCGAACCGTTTTTGGATCTGCGGTTTTTAATGGGGTTGTCCGCAGTGCTGCCGGCCGATGTCCAAAGTGCGCTGCGGTATGCTCCCTTCCGCGGCCACGTTGCGCCGGAGCTTGCAAACACCCGGAGTCTGATCGACTATGTGGAGAATCAGGATATTTTCCTGTCTTATCCGTATGACAGCATGGACCCGCTGATCCGCCTGCTGAGCGAATGCGCCGAGGACAGCCGGGTTGTCAGCATTAAAATCACCATTTATCGGCTGGACCGCCATTCCCGCATTGTGGAAGCGCTCAAGCGCGCAAGCGAAAACGGCAAAGAGGTTGTTGCGGTTTTTGAATTGACCGCCCGGTTTGATGAGGAAAACAACCTGTATTTCGCCAATCTTCTGCAGGAAGCGGGCTGCACCGTCTTTTACGGTGTATCCAACTACAAAGTGCATTCCAAGGTGGTTTCCATTGTGCTGGCGGACAATGACGAGGTGCGGTATATTACACATCTCGGTACAGGCAACTACAACGAATCCACCTCGCGGCAGTATACCGATCTGAATATTATTACGTCCGATCGGGAAATCGGTGAAGATGCGGCGGCCTTTTTCAGAAATGTCGGCGTGCGCAATGTAGACGGAAATTATCATAAGCTGCTGCTGTCCCCGACCACCTTTAAAAAAGGGATGCTTTCCTATATTGATCGGGAGATTGAAAAGGCAAAAGCCGGAAAAACGGCAAAAATTCTCGCCAAGATGAACAGCCTGACCGATCGGGAAATCATCGACAGGCTGACAGCCGCGAGCTGTGCGGGAGTCAAAATCGATTTGATTATCCGGGGTATCTGCTGCCTGTTGCCCGGCGTGCCCGGCGCAACGGAAAACATCACCGTTACCAGCATTGTCGGCCGCTTTCTGGAGCATTCCCGCGTGTACTGTTTCGGAGAGGAACGGGATCGGGTGATGTTCATTTCCAGCGCAGACCTCATGACCCGCAACACCAACCGCAGGGTTGAGATCGCGACGCCAGTGCTGGATAAGGAGATAGAAGCGCAGATCCTGCACATTCTGGACGTTATGCTGCGAGATACGGTCAAGGCGCGCAGACTGGGGCCGGACGGCGTCTACACTCGGCCATTGCCCGCGAAGGGAGAAGAGCCGCTGGACGCCCAGGAAGAACTGCTTCGCGAGCGTGTGTTTGGCCGCTGAAATTCGGTTAGGCAGCTGCTGTATCCGCATTGCGAGCGCCGGATGCGCTTTTGCAATCGGTGCCTGCGCTTCGGGCCGGAATTTCGGTTAATAATTGAAAAATGCCGCCGGGAATCGGCGGCATTTTTGAGGTTTTGGCGCCGATCAGACAGGAAAAACAGTCAATGCGGCATTCAATTAAAATACTTTGATAAATGCAGAATAAAAAGTCTGTATCTTTTGGAATGAATGTTAAAATACTTGGCGCTGCCCGGTGCAGGGAACTTGCAGTGCAAAGAGTGCGATTAAAGAAAAATTCGGCACTCTGTTAAAATGCCGTCTTAATAGACAGTCCTGTGCAGGCGCGTTCAAACTACCCGCTGAACAGGTGGTCAGAACAGAAAAAGGAAGCTGTCATAAAGCATTAAAGTGAGTGAGGCAAATCAGGAAGATCGCTTGCTTCTCCTTTAGAATGTCGGAACAATGGTAAAAGACCTGAACCTTTGCCGGCCGTTTTATGCGAACTGAATTTATTGGAGCCGCGCTTGCGCAGAAAAACCCCCCCGGCTAATTTGCCGGGGGATTTTTTGATTGGTCAATGAAAAAATATTATTTTTTGAGGTCGCGCAGAAGGTTTTCGGTAGCCATCCGGCTCATGGTTTCGCTTGCGCCATTGGTGGAAGCCGCGCAGTGCGAGCCCATGATCAGATTGTCCAGCTGATAGAGCGCCTCGTTTGCGGGAGGTTCTTCGTTGAAAACGTCCACGCCGGCCCCGGCGATTTTGCCGTCCCACAGCGCGTCAATCAGCGCCTTTTCATCAATCAGACCGCCGCGCGCGGTATTAATCAGGACGCAGTTGGGCTTCATGAGCGCAATCGAGTCCGCATTGATGATGTTGCGTGTGTCGTCGGTCAACGGCAAATGCAGGCTGATGAAGTCGCAGGTCTTGAAGATTTCTTCCGGCTGCGCAAACTGAATGTTGTTTTCCGCGGCATACTCATCGTTCCAGAACACATCGTAAGCGAGAACCCGCATGCCGAAACCGGCAGCGCGTTTGGCAACGCCTTTACCGATCGCACCAAGTCCCATAATGCCGATCGTCTTGCCGTAAATGTCCAGACCAAGCACCTTGTTCCATTTCTTTTCATGGCAAAGACCGTTGATATAGGGAATCTTGCGCGCGCATGCGCAGATCAGCGAAAAGGCATAATCTGCAACGGCATTGGCATTGGCGCCCTGGGTGATCGAAACAGGAATGTTGTGCGCAGCGCAATATTCCTTGTCTATGTTATCGGTACCCACGCCATATTTGGCAATTGCACGCAATTTGGGCGCACAGGCAAGGACCTCGGCGTCAAGCGGATCTACGCCGATAATGACGCCGACACAATCGGCGAGTTCCTGCTGCATCTGCTCCTTGTTGAGGATCTGTCCGTAAGGATTGACAACCGGCTCGTATCCCGCTTCTTTGATAAGATCGAGGACCGAAGAATCGGTTTTGCCGTATGAACGCGGCGTGATTAAAATCTTTTCCATTTTACAAATCTCCCTGCTGCCAGTGCTTTGCCGGATCAGAGTCCGCGTGCGCGCTTGATCTCTTCAATAAACTTGCGTGCGGTGGTGGTGATGGAGTCATAATCGCCGGTCTTGGCGCCGCCGGTCAGACTGGAACCTGCGCCGAGCGCAACCGCGCCCGCCTTGATCCACTCCGCGGCATTGTCCACCGTGACGCCGCCGGTCGGCATCATGCGCGCATGGGGAAGGGGACCGCTGATCGCCTTGATGATCTTCGGCCCGAACAGCTCGCCGGGGAAGATTTTGGCAATGTCCGCGCCGCTCTCCATAACCTCGGCAACTTCCTTGATGGTCATTGCGCCGGGCATAACGGCGGTGCGGTAACGGTTGCAGAGCTTGACCATTTCCGGGCGGAAATAGGGGCTGACGACATACTGAGCGCCGGCCAGAATCGCGGCGCGCGCCGTCTCTTCATCCAGCACGGTGCCGGCACCGATGATGAAATCTTCCGATCCCTTATATTCCTGTGCAAGCTTTTCGATGATGCCGGTGATGCCGGGAACGGTGTAGGTCAGCTCAATGCCGGCCACGCCGCCCTTCATGCAGGCCTCGGCGATGCGCAGTGCCTGATCGGCGTCATTTGCGCGTACGACGGCAACGATGCCGCACTCGCGAATTCGACTCAGTACTTTTTCCTTATCCATTGTGTAGTCTCCTTTTTATTTATAATGTTTCTTTGTACCAATGCAGATAGCGGTTATATTGCTCCGCATAATAGTCGCGGAATTCCGGACGGGGCGATACACGGCGCGCGGTCTTATAGTCTCCGTCAAAGCTGCGGATATCCTCAAGGCCGCCCGCGGCATGCAGTGCAAGGATTACGGCGCCCATCGAGGAAGCGTCAAGAGTGGGGACGCAGGCAAGCTCGCGGCCAAAAATATCGGCCAGCATCTGGGTCCACTGTACCGAATTCAGCACACCGCCGGACACAAGTATGTCGGTCGGCTCTCCGGCAAGTCCCGAGAGCACCTCGTAACATTGATGGAGGTTAAACAGAACGCCTGCTTGCAGTCCGCGATAGAGATCGCGAACCTTGTGCGCGGCAGTTATGTCACAGAATCCGCCGCGGCGGTCATCATGCCAGCCGGGGCAGCGCTCGCCGAAGAGGAAGGGGAGGAAAACCGGCACGTCGCCGCCGATATCATTGGGATCTTCCAGCTCTTTAAAGGACCATTTTCCGTGCAGGCAATCCTTGAGGAACCAGTTCAGACAATTGCAGGCGCCTGCCGTTGCCGCGCCGGACATCCAGTCCGCTACGCCGTAGTAGGACCACAGCTGATGGCCTTCGGGCAGCACGGGATGATCTGCCGTCAGCCGGATCGCCGCGCTGGTACCGATGGAGAGGGTCATGCGGCCGACCTTTGCGGCGCAGGAGGAAATCTGGTTGAGCGCACCGTCCGGATGGGCGGGAACGACCGGAATACCGGCCGGCACACCCAGTTCGTTTGCGGCCTGCACGCTCAGCGGACGAACGTCTGTGTAGCGGACAAGGCGGCCCAACTGAGATGGCTGGAGGCCAAGCAGGTCGAGCGCAAGATCGTCGTATTCCAGCGAATGAATATTCAGCAACCCGGAACCACTCATGGTGCTGATGGATTCACAGTATTCACCGGTCAGCTTATAAAAAGTATAAGCCCCCTGACTGATCAGCTGCTTTCCGGTAAGATCCAGGCCGTTTTTCTGCGCATAGTGCAGCGATTGGCGGGGATATGTAACGTGCGGCATACAGCCGGTGTGGGTATAAAGCGCGTGGGTAAGCGCCTCGTCGCTGCGAATCTGTGCGCAGTCTTCGCTCGGCGCCATGTAGTTCCAGGAGTAGGTAGGACTGACCGGTTCAAGGTCGCCGGAGCAGACCGCGATGCTGTGCCAGGTCCCGCACACCGCGATTGCCTCAATGGGCTTACCGCGCGCGATCTGTGCGCCGATTGACAAGGACAAACGATGTACGCCTTCGGTATCGGATAAACCGCCGGCACAGATGTCAGCCGGATAACTGGCTGACTGCACGTCTACGACACCTTGTTCGGTGTCATAAAGCATTGCTTTGGCAGAGCTTGTGCTGGATTCAATTGCTAAAACCAACATAGGATCACCGCTTTCGCTATTACTTTATTAAAAGAACATCCGGTTTTTAACTGTAAAAAACGTCAAAGCGAATCAATTTCTTTTGCGTTTTATACAGAAGAAACACGGTTTTCTTTGGCAGAAAGACGAAACTGGACGATTTCCTCAATTTGAGGAATGAATTCCAATCAAAATCTATTGAAATTGAAATAAATTAATGGTACACTCTTAACAACCTGATATATTACTACGTGTTTAGTATATCAGATACCGGCTAATATTTAAAGAGTATTTAGCAGGAAAATGTGCCAAAAATCAAGAGAATTTTTTGGCTATCCGTTCACTAAATATATGGTGGCAGGACAATGCAGCAGTACAGCAGCTTTATTGCACAGGGTCTGAACCCCGAGAAGGCCGAACAATTTGGTGTGTATCCGAAATCAGTTGAGAAGCTGAATGAATCCGTTGTGTTTATGGCGGATGCGTCAGACCGGGATGTGCTGGTGGTTTCCGGCAAAAATCCCGGATTCCAGGGCGAGGAAAAAGATGGCGTGCTGGTGGCGGAGCTCACCCATGAGAACGCAAAAGTTTTGCGCAGCCTGTTTCCTTATACGGCGCCAAAGCGGTGCTGACCAGCGTCCGTTCTGCTGGCGTCGGCGACCGGCTGGGAATTGCGACCGACGGTCATATCCGTGTATTTGAAAAATATGATGCGATGCCGGTCTTTGCGCAGCAGTCGATTCGGGAACTGAATCTGACCGGGCGCACCTACGACGACGTGCTGGACTGCGTCAGCTTTGCCGTTTTCCGCAACGGCTTCAAAAAAGGATTTGGCGCGGACGGCGACCACCTGAAAACAAGCGAGGAAGTCGATTACGCGATCGAAAGCGGATACACCATGATCACGCTGGATTGCAGTGAATACATTGACAATACAATCGACGGCATGGACGACGCCGCGTTAGAGGCGGCCTATCACGCCGACAGCACGCTGGAAGCGCTGTATCTTGATAAAAACTTTGAGGTTGAGGGCGAGACGCTGCGGCTCGACCGGACGGCGTTTTTGCGCGCGGTTTTGATTTACGGAAAAGCGCTGGACTTCGCGCAGAAGATTTATGAGGAAAAGATCAGCTGCGCGCCGCATGCGGTGGATTTTGAGATTTCCATCGACGAGACGGCAACCCCCACCGACCCGATTCATCACTATTTTGTGGCGGCCGAGCTGCTGCGCCGCGGCGTCAAGGTGGCGACCGTCGCTCCCCGTTTCTGCGGCGAGTTCCAGAAAGGGGTGGACTATCGCGGCGATCTTGGACAGTTTGAGCGGGAGCTCAAAACCCATGCGGCGATTGCGCGGCATTTCGGTTATAAACTCAGCATTCACTCCGGCTCGGACAAGTTTGCGGTCTTTGAACTGATCGGCAAGTATACCCGGGGGAACTTCCATCTGAAAACCGCGGGAACCAACTGGCTGGAGGCGATGAGACTCGTGGCCATGAAAGACCCGTCGCTTTACCGCGAGGTGCATGCGTTCGCACTGGAATCCTTTGAGGACGCAAAGCGCTTTTACCATGTAACGACCGATTTGGACAGGATTCCGGCCCTGGACAGCCTGCGGGACGACCAGCTGCCTGAACTGTTTACCCAGGATGACGCACGTCAGCTGATCCACATCACATATGGTCACATCCTTGGCGCGAAAAACGAAGATGGTTCCTTCCGTTTCCGCGACCGGCTTTACAGCTTCTGGCGCAAAGAGCGGGAAGCTTATGCCGCACTGCTGGAAGCCCATATCGGACGCCATCTGCAAACCCTGTATAAATCCATCTGAAAAACTGTGAAAGTTGGGAGAAAAGCCATGAAACTGAGACGCGAAGTATGCTCTGATCGTGCCGACCAGCATGGGCGTGCGCATCACGCCTGTCAACCGTCAGCCGGTACATACCAGCAACCTGTTTGAAATGCAGGCGACCAGCGCCGAAACAAACGTTGCAAACGTCAGCGCATCGCTTGGCCTGCCGGTCAAGGTGCTGACCAAGTTCGTCAAGGACAGCGCCATCGCCGCCTTTATCAAAGGCGAACTGCGCAAACGCAACATGGAATTTGAAGGTCCGGAAGTGGAACAGGGCGGTCCGTGGGGTTACCGGCACCAGTTTAACATTGCAGACAGCGGATTTGGCGGCCGCGGACCCCGCGTCCTCAATGACCGCGCCGGCGAGGTGGGCAGGACTCTGGCGGCGTCGGATTTTGACATCGAGCGGATTTTCGGCGAAGAGGGTTGTCAGATTTTGCACCTGTCCGGCCTGATCGGCGCGCTTTCCCCCGAGTCCAGCAAATGCTGCCTTGAACTTGCGCGCGCGGCCAAAAAATACGGAACGCTTATCTCCTTCGATCTCAATTACCGCGCAAGCTTCTGGGTAAACAGGGAAAAGGAACTGCGTGAAATCTTCACCGAGATCGCAAGCCTCGCGGACATTCTGATCGGCAACGAGGAGGACTTCCAGCTCGCGCTCGGCATCGAGGGCCCGGAGGCGGGCGGTTCGGATATTGCGGCCAAGATAGACGGCTTTAAAGGAATGATCGAGCGGGTCAAGGCGGCCTTCCCCAACGCGAGCGTCTTCGCGACCACATTGCGTGAGGTGCTCAGCGCCAACCGGCACCTCTGGGGAGCCATCATGCTCGAAGGGGACAACTGGTATGTTGAGCCGCAGCGGGAGATCGAGGTCATCGACCGTATCGGCGGCGGCGACGGTTTTGTCGGCGGCCTGCTCTACGGCGTGCTCAAGGGCTGGGAGCCGGAAAAATGGATTCAGTTCGGCTGGGCGACCGGCGCGCTCGCAGCAACCATGCTGGTCGACTACGGCACCCCTGCGGATGAAGAGCAGGTTTGGAGTATTTATAAGGGCAACGCCCGGGTGAAACGTTAACAGGGAGGAAAACAGCAATGCAGAAAAAATCGGATATCGGCCTGATCGGCCTGGCGGTTATGGGCGAAAACCTGGTCATGAACATGGAGAGCAAGGGCTTCACGGTCAGCGTTTTCAACCGTACAACCGAAAAAGTCACAAAATTTGTGGAGGGACGCGCGAAGGGCAAGAACATTGTCGGTGCCTATTCTCTCGAAGAGCTGGTCAGCCAGCTGGAAAAACCGCGCAAGGTCATGATGATGGTCAAGGCGGGCGCGGCGGTGGACGCGATGATCGACAGCCTGATCCCGCTGCTGGAGCCGGGCGACATCATTATTGACGGCGGCAACAGCCATTTCCCGGACACCATCCGGCGCACCAAATATGTTGAAAGCAAGGGGCTGCTCTATGTCGGTACCGGTGTTTCCGGCGGCGAAGAGGGCGCGCTGAAAGGCCCGTCCATGATGCCGGGCGGCTCGCCGGAAGCCTGGCCCTATGTCAAGCCGATTTTCCAGGCGATCTGTGCGAAGGTTGAGGGCGGCTTCCCCTGCTGCGAGTGGGTCGGCCGGGACGGCGCGGGCCACTTTGTCAAGATGGTGCATAACGGCATCGAGTACGGCGACATTCAGCTGATCTGCGAGGCTTATCAGCTTATGCGCGACTATTTGGGCATGAGCGCGGACGAGATGCACGAAGTCTTTAAGGAATGGAACGAGGGAGAGCTGGACAGCTACCTGATCGAGATCACCCGGGACATTCTTGCATACAAGGACACCGACGGCGCGCCGCTGGTCGACAAGATCCTGGATACCGCGGGTCAGAAGGGTACCGGAAAATGGACCTCGATCGCCGCGCTGGACGAGGGCGTCGCGCTGACACTGATCGGCGAGGCGGTGTTCAGCCGCTGCCTGTCCGCAATTAAGGAGGAGCGTGTCGACGCTTCCAAGGTTCTGGGCGGACCGAACGGCAAATTTGAAGGGGATAAGAAGGCGTTTATTGAGGATATCCGCAATGCGCTGTATGCCTCCAAGATCGTCTCCTATGCGCAGGGCTATGCGCTGATGGAGGCGGCTGCCAAGACCTACAACTGGGATCTCAATTTCGGCGAAATCGCCTTGATGTGGCGCGGCGGCTGCATTATCCGCAGCGTGTTCCTGGGCAACATCAAGCAGGCCTTTGACAAGAATCCGTCGCTCAAGAATCTGATGCTGGACGATTACTTCAAAGCGGCGCTTGAGAAAGCACAGGACGGCTGGCGCAGGGTCTGCGCGGCGGCGGTCATGGCAGGTGTGCCTGCGCCCGCGATGAACTCCGCGCTGAGCTATTACGACGGCTACCGCTGCGCGCGGTTGTCCGCCAACCTGCTGCAGGCCCAGCGTGACTACTTCGGCGCGCACACCTATGAGCGCATCGACCGTCCGCGCGGCGAATTCGTTCATACTAACTGGACCGGTGAAGGCGGTACGACCGCGGCTTCGACCTATTCGGTCTGATCTGGAGGAGAATAATGGAAGACATTTTTCTGTACGAAAAAGACAGTGAAGGCATCGGCGACGAGGCGCTGAAAGAAGCGCTTGCCCAGTCGGTTGCCGATAAAGAGCAGCTGAAAAAAGTTCTGCTGCTGCCGCCCGATTTTACCCGCTTTCATTCCAACGCGGGCAAAATCGCAAATATCTATTATCACATGCTGGAGGAGCGCGGCTGCCACGTTGATCTGATGCCGGCGCTTGGCACCCATGTTGCGATGACCGAGCAGGAATGCGCTGAAATGTACGGCGATATTCCCTTTGAACGGTTCAGAGTGCACAACTGGCGGGACGACGTGGTGGATCTTGGCGTCGTGCCGGCATCCTTTGTGGCGGAAGTGTCTGAGGGCGTCTATGACAAGGAAATCCCTGCGCAGGTCAACAAGGCGCTGCTGGAGGACTATGACCTAATTCTGTCCATCGGCCAGGTTGTTCCCCATGAGGTGGTCGGTATGGCCAACTACACCAAAAACCTTATGGTAGGTGTCGGTGGCAGCGGCATGATCAACGCCTCCCACATCGTCGGCGCGTTTTACGGCATGGAGCGGATGATGGGCAAGGATAATACGCCGGTGCGTAAGATCTTTGACTATTGCGAACAGAATTTCCTGCGCAAACTGCCGCTTCGCTATGTGCTGACCGTCACGACCGCGCCGGGCGGCAAAATTCACATGCACGGCCTGTTTATCGGAGACGACCGCGCGCCTTTTGAACACGCTGTTGCACTGGCGCAGAAAACCAACATGGAGCTGGTGGATAAGCCTTTCAAAAAGGTGGTCGTTCTTCTGGATGAGCAGGAGTTTAAAAGCACCTGGCTTGGCAACAAGTCGGTTTACCGTACCCGCATGGCCATTGCGGATGGCGGCGAGCTGATCGTTCTTGCGCCGGGCGTCGATAAATTCGGTGAAGATCCGTCTATTGATCCGCTGATTCGAAAATACGGCTACAAAGGCCGCGAATACATCATCGAGCAGTGCAAAAATCCGGAAAACACCGATCTGCTTGCGAGCATGTCCGCCGCGGCACATCTGATCCATGGCAGCTCGGATGGGCGCTTTTCCATCACCTATTGCACTCAGCACCTTACAAAAGAGGAGATCGAGGGTGTTGGCTTCCACTATATGCCCTATGCCGAGGCGGTTAAAAAGTACGATCCCGCCAAACTGAAACTGGGCTATAACACCCTTGAGGATGGGGAAGAGATCTACTATATCCCCAATCCTGCGCTTGGACTTTGGGCGGACAAAGCAAAGTTTTGAACAGCCAGCTTCGCAGGAAACGGCTGCATCCCCTTCCTAATAAACCTGCCGCCGTTTCCAATGCTTTTTTCATTTTTTCTACCTTCAATCCAAAAGGGGCGCACAGATTTCTGTGCGCCCCTTTTGGGCTGTCAGCTTAAGATTGGGGCAATACCGGCTTTGCCGGAATGCCTGAGAAGCTTGGTTTTAAGCGTGGGTAAATCGACAGCATAAAAGCCGGTTTGAATACGCTTTGCAGGAAAGTATTCCTTTGCAGGGCAGGGTCGAAGCAGACAATATGGGAAGACAACGCAGCACCAAAATGCGTACTGATAAAATTTTCTTGCCGGCATTAAATAAGATGCCGGCTTTCAAAGCGGGAGAATAACAGACAAAATACAGCCGCCTTTGCATTGTTTGCTTAAGCACCAAGATGCTCTCACGGCGTTATCGGGTGATATAAAGAAGCTTCCGCGCCAAGCGCCGCGTGAAAAAAGAAAGAATTTGTAACTTCTTGATTTTCAAAAAGCTGCTCTTGGAAAGCAGCGTCCGCTTACAGGCTGCCATGCAGGCGTTGCAGAAGCCGAATGTTCATCTCTTTTGAGCGGGTTGCGGAATGAATCCTTCCAGGGACTTAATCAAGTCGCCGCGATTCAGCCGGGGGACTGACTGTCAGCAAAGACGGTTTGTCCGGAGTTCGCGCGCCTGAAAGAAGGCGGTTTTATCCGCAGGACGCGGCTTGAACGTTCGCAATAATAAAAAACCTCCGGAATTGCGGAAGCGAAGGTCTTGATGCTGACGGTGGTGTAAAGGGTGGTGTCAACCGAGCCGTAATACATGGCGACCATGGTGCCGGCAATCGCGGCGCTGACCGAACCGATGAAGAAGGTGATTGTGATGATCCGGTTGACGTTAACGCCCATCATACGGGAAGCGACGACGTTCTGCGCAATCGAGCGCATCGCGCTGCCGAGTTTTGTTTTGTAAACGATGATGGACAGCGCGGCCATAATGACAACCGACAAAACAATGATAATCAGCTGATTGCCGTTGATGATTGCGGGTCCAATGTGGATTCGATCGATTTCAAAAGCGTTCGGGAGAGGCTTGGTGTCGCTGCCGAAAATGGCGATCAGGCCGTTGATCATGACGGTAGAAACGCCCAGCGTCGCGACCATGGAAGAAGAGGTTGCGGCTTTCCGGTTGCGGATGGTGGTGAGTATGTAGCGGTCCATCATCGCGCCAAGCAGGCCCGTGCCAAGCAGCGCGATCACAAAAGCCGGTATGAAGCCCCAGCCCATCGAGGCGTAAAGCAAAACAACTATGTAGGGGGCGAATACATAGAAAGCGCCGTTCGCGAAGTTGGCGAGTTCCAGAACGCTGTAGACCATTGAAAAACCGACCGCAACAAGCGCATAGGTTGCGCCGATCGTCAGGCCGTTGATAATTCGCTGAAGAAGCATGACGTTTTCCTCACTGTCTCAGTTAGCGTGTTTGATGATATTGCTGACTTCCAGAATTGCCCGACGGAATTGCGGCGAAGTCAGGATCTTGACATAGCGGTTGATGGTGTTCTGTGAATGCTCCTGCACGGCGGCGACAGCGGAAGCAAGATCCTTTCGCTCAAGTGCGTCCACCAGTTTGTTGTGCTCCTGAATCGAGCCTTCCTGATCCGGCATCAGTGTGTTGAGCCATTGTGCGCGCTCGTTTTGCAGCTGGAGCTGTTCATGAATTTTTACCAGCCTTCTGTTGCCGGAAAAGTGAAGGATCATGGTGTGGAATTCCATGCCGCTTTGAAAAATAACGGTTTTCTGTTTTGGAAACAGCGGTTCTTTCTCAGCAATCCGATTCCGGCTGTTCTTGTCGCCGGGCGCAAAAACATAAAATTAGATAAAAGAGCGACAGGCAGAAAAAGAGGGGCAGAATGAGGGGAAAGACCGGGCCGCTGAAAACAGCGGTTTTGATTTTAGGCGCGGTGATGGGTTCCGGCTTTGTGTCCGGAAAGGAAATCTATCAATTTTTCAGCAGGTTTGGAAAATGGGGGGCTTTAGGATTTGTGTTGGCCGCAGCCGGAATTTGTTGGATGGGCTGTCTTGCGGCCGGGACGGCGCAGGCTGAGGGAAATCCGGACCCGGTTGCGGCGGCCTGTCCCTTTCGGGGTGCTGCGTCGGAATCCCCGCGCGTGCTGGCAAGGACAATTCTGACCGGCTCACTGTTTGTTATTTACAGCGGGATGCTGGCGGCAGGGGGAGCGGCATTCTGCGCGGAGTTTGGCTGTCCGGCCTGGATAGGTTCTCTGGGAATTGCGGCGGCTTCTCTGTGGGCTGCCGCCGGCGGATTGGACGCCCTGCAGCGAAGCGTCGGCAAACTGGTGCCGGTTTTACTTGCCGCGCTGCTGGGCATTGCCGCATACTGCGGCTTCCAGGCCGGTTTTCAGATCCGGACGGTGAAAACCGATCTTTTGAATAACTGGGCCGTCAGTGCTTTGCTCTATCTGTCTTACAACTTTTCCGCAGCGTTACCGGTCATGAGCGCGTTGGGGGCTCGAAAACCGAACAAAAACAGCCTGAGAGGCGGTGCGGCGCTGGCTGCTTTGGTCATGGCACTGTGCGGTCTGTGCATTTTTCGAATGCTGGGGACCGATCCGCTGTCCGCTTCGAGCTCGCCGATCCCTCTTTTATCGATTGCGGCAAGACACGGGAATGGTTTGCGGGCTGTCTGTTCCTTCCTGTTGATCGTCTCAATATTCTGCGCGGCGTCCAACAGCCTTTTTGGGTTAACAGCGTCGCTGACAGCCTGGACTGCGAGAAAATATACAATCGCTATTTGTGCCCTTTGCGGCTATGCGGTCAGTCTGATCGGGTTTGACGGTGTAATTCGATGGCTGTATCCGCTGCAGGGTGCGGCAGGTCTTTTCCTTCTGGTAGGAACGGCAGTGCGCCGGTGGCAAACTGCAAAAAACAAATCACGCAGTGTATAAGGCAAAAACAGAATTTCCTCTGATAATTAAGCGCCTGCTCATGTGAAAAGGTGTATCTTTGTCTTGTGTGGCACTGAAAATGCAGCGTTGGACTTTCCAGCGAAGCTAAACAAAAAAACACCCCGTGCATTCATGCAAGGCACGGGGTGTTTTGCGGGGATATGTGAAAAAATGGGGATTGCAGCGATTAAAAAATGTAGGTGAGCAGGAACCAGCGGGTAGTAAATGCAATGATTATGCCCCAAAGAGAGCCAACAATTACATCGGTTGGGTAATGCACAAAGAGATATAACCGGGAAAGCGCGATCATGGATGCAACGCCTAGCGCCAGCAAGCCGAGAGGGACGCTGAAAAAGCAGATCATTGTGGCGCATGCAAAGGAGGACATCGCATGACAGGAGGGGAAAGAATAATCCTTTAATGGTTTAATAAGCGGCTGCCAGTCCAGAAAGTCGTAGGGTCGAATGCGGGAGGAAAGCCGTTTGATAATCAGATTTCCGGTAAGCAGCCCGACGATCAGGACCGAAATAATCGAGATAGCGCAGGTTCTGAACTGCGGCGACAGGCCCATCAAGGCCGCACAGCACAGCCAAACCGTGCCGCCGTTTCCCAGGCGGGTAAAAAAGCGCATAAGCCGGTCGCGGGCCGGGGTGCGCAGCCGCTGCTGAATATAAAGCAGCGCGGCTATATCTGCCCGCTTGATTTTTAAAAAATGGCCGGTAATGGGGAACTGATCCAGATTAATTTTCTTTTCCATATGCATTATAACGATTGAATCGGGCGCAGGTTTTCAGAAATGTTCCGGTTTCTGATAAAAGTTTATCATGGGGCGCGGTCCGCTTCAATGCAAAAAGCATGAAGAAAATATTAAGAATTCTTAATATTCAGGCTTAGGAATGTTTCCGGTTGTTTCCCTTTTCTTCACGATAACGGCGCAATTCCTCTTTCAAACGGGTGAGCGCGCCGCTATATTTGCGGGATTTCATGTCCGGAAAGGCCTCCAGAATGCGCTTGTGGCGGCAGGTGATTTCCGATTTCAGAGCCGCGGCCTTTTGAGCAAGCGCTTCTCTGCGTTTTTCCAGCTCTGCGTTCAGCGGCTCGGTCTTGTCGCGAAGCGCAATTGCACCTTCCGACACACCCGTTCCGATGCGCTCGGAAATTTCGTCCAGACGGTTTACAATCTCTTCAAGCTGGCCAAGGCTTTTATTAAATCGAACAACGCCCCGCAAAGTGGCGGCAAGGTCAACAAGCAGTGCGGCGGCCAGAACAGTGAGCAGCGGATAACCGATAAATCGGGGAATCAGTCCTGTAAAGCCTTGAATAATGGGGTGAATGACCCGAACGATCAGAACGCACAGAATTCCCCAGGCAAGCGAAAAGGCAAGACAAACATAGCCGCCCAGATTAAAGGGCATGGAAGAATAGTCCCACCATTTTTGATGAAACAGCTTCTCCATGACCCATCCGGTGAAGAATTCAAGCGCCGAGGTGAGCAGAACACTGCCTGCATACAGCAGCAAAAGATGGTCCGAAACCGGCAGCAGCAGCCAGACAACAGCCGTGACGCCGAAGCCGTAGATCGGGCAAACCGGGCCGTGCAAAAAGCCGCGGTTGACAAAATGTCCGGTGCGCACCGCGGCGAAAATTACCTCAGAGCACCAGCCCAGAAAGGCGTAGATAAAAAAGTACCACAGATAAGGATAAAGCATTATATTGTCCTTTCAAGAAAATGATGGGTAAAAAATAACAAGGGAACATAAGCGAAAAAAGATCAGCGCTTGCGCCGCCGTTTTGGTTTGCTGAAAATTGCTGGAAAGGGAAAATGCTTTACAGCATGACGGGCGGCTGCGCAGCGCGGCCGCCCGCGTTTGTGGGCATTTCACAAAAACGGCTAATAAACCAAAAAACGCATTCGGGGAGGTTTGCCGGATGTTGTCTGTTGGCAAAAATTTTGAGCAAAATTGTGTCCGTATCAAAGAAGGCTGCAAATTTTACTTATTGATGAAAAGCAAATCCAGTGGAAAGACAATAACAAAATGTCGAAAAATATATAAAAACAACAAAATGGATAGAAGAAAAGCAAAGAAATCAGGAAAAGTGAAAAGAGCGGGTTCCGGCGGTCTTTTTTCTTATCAAGATCAATGTATGGGAGTTAGGTTGTGCGGATAATTCCTCCTTCCCTGTTTTGGGAAAAGGAAAACCGCAGGCGTCCCTATATGAAAATTAGTTGGAAAATGATTTTTCACCATGATGCGGCGAAGTTTGGAAAAATACATTACAATTTGTCGAATGAATAGAAATATAACAATTTGGATAAAAATCGAGAAAACCGACAAGAGGAGATAGGAAGACAGGTCTTCTGTTTACCGAATATCTTTGCAGAGCGTAAAATTGGTAAAAACAGCAACAAAATTGTTGATATTTCGACGATTTATACGCACAGGAAATAATAAGCCGCCGCCAGATGCAGAATAAATATGACAGGCAGCCCTATGTAAAAGCGGGGATGACGGGTTTTGTGGCGAAAGAGCAGCATGCCGCTCAAAGCCCCGAGAGAACCGCCGGCAAGCGCAAGCAGAAGCAAAGTGCGTTCCGGAATGCGGTGCAGGCCGTGAACGGCAAACCGTTTATCTGCAAACATACAGACAAATGCGGCGATATTCAGACACAGCAGCCAAATTAAAACCAGTTTATCCATAATGCCTCCCGAATGAATTGGGCTATTGTATCACCTTTTGCCGTCAAATGCAAAAGCGGGAATATACTTGCCGCCGGACAGGAGGAATGGTAAACTGAATGAACAAAGCTGCGCTGCGATCACAAGAGGGAAGACGGAATGGAACTGAAACTGCATGTCCTGACAGAGCTGGAAAAAAATCGGGATAAGTATATTTCCGGACAGGAGCTGGCCGAAAGGATTGGAGTGAGCCGCGCCGCTGTGTGGAAAGCGGTGCGCGCTTTGCAGCAGGAGGGCTATGCGGTGGAGGCGGCGACAAACCGCGGTTACCGGCTCAGTTTGCGAAGCGACATTATTTCGGCGCAGGGTATTGCAGTGCATCTGCCGGAGCAATTGCGGGAGATGGAGATTGTCGCCCTGCACACAGTGGACTCGACAAATTCCGAAGCGAAGCGGCAAATCAGCGCGTCCGGCGCGCGTCCGATGCTGATTGCGTCGGATACACAGACGGCAGGGCGCGGCCGGAGAGGGAACAGCTTTTTTTCTCCGCCTGGAAGGGGCGTTTATTTCAGCGCGGTGTTCTGCCCGCGCACGCCGCTTGAGGATGCGCTGCGCATAACGGCGGCGGCCGGCGTGGCGGTTTGCGAGGCGGTTGAAGCGCTGTGCGGACGCGATGCGCGGATCAAATGGGTGAACGATGTTTTTCTGGACGGGAAAAAAGTTTGCGGAATCCTGACCGAAGGGGTCAGCGATCTTGAGAGCGGGATGGCGGAGGCGATCATCGTCGGGATTGGGGTGAATTTCCGCAGCGGGAGTTTTCCGCCGGAACTGTCCGGCATTGCGACCGCGCTGGACCCGCAGCAATCGCTTACCCGAAACCAGCTGATTGCAGAGATCGTCGGGAGACTGTATGCGCTTGCGGAAAATCTTGCAGCCCCCGCGCTGATGGAGAGCTATCGCGCCCGCTCGCTGGTGCTGGGCAAAACGGTCCGGTTTTATCGCGGGCAGCAGAGCTTTGAGGGAGAAGCAGTGGAAATCAATGATCAGGCCAATTTGGTCGTGCGTCTGCCGGACGGAACCTTTGAGACCCTGAAAGCGGGCGAAATCTCGATCGGGAGCGGCGCTTTTTCGGAAAAGTGCGGCGCGCGAACGGAGAAGCCGCGCGGCAAATAAACCGGCGTCTGCCGGCATAAAATAGCATAAGAAAGCGGAAAAGGGGGAAAACGGGATAGACAGGATGCGGTGGCGGGAGCGGTATTCCCGCGCGGTTCGTCTGGTCAGACGTGTATCCAATATTATTGAACGCGACCGGGTCATGGTCTATGCTGCGCAGGCGGCCTATTTTGTGCTGATCTCCGCGGTCCCTTTTATCATGCTGTTTTTTCTGGTTTTGGGACTGGTGATTCCGCTGAGCGCCGAACAGATTGCCGGGATTGCCAGCTCAATTCTGCCGGAACAGATGCAGCAGTTCGGCGTTCAGTTTCTCAGCGAAATATTTAACCGGGGAAATATTCCGCTGCTTTCGGTGACCAGCATTTTCATTTTATGGTCCGCGTCCAAAGGAATTCGCAGTATTGGGGACGGAATACAGAATATATATGATGAAAACCGCGGGCGAAGCTATATCCGCAACGCGGTCAATTCGCTGTTATATACCCTTGCGTTTATCGCGACCATTTCGCTTTCCATGCTCGTGCTGGTGTTCGGCACGCCGATTCAAAATCTGCTTTTGGAACGGTTCGATCCGCGCTTTGAGCCGCTGCTGCGCCTGCTTGATTTGAAGAATATCATCTTTTTCATTATGCTGACCTTTCTCTTTATGCTCAGTTATCACGGGCTGGCCAGGTCCAGCATTACAATCAACGGGCAGTTTTTCGGCGCGGTTCTTGCGGCGGCCGGCTGGCTTGCGTTTTCCTGGGGCTTCTCGGTTTACATCAAATATTTCTCCAACTACCCGATCCTGTACGGCGGTCTTGCGGCCCTGGTGTTGTTCCTGCTCTGGCTTTATATGTGCATGGTGATTCTGCTGCTGGGCGCTGAGTTGAATAAATGGCGGTACGAGAGCAGGAGACGGCGCGCGGCGCTTGCAAGAACGCAGCCGGAACAGGACGGAAAAACACCTTGAAACGGCCCTGCGGGGCGGGAGAAAAATGGACAAGCTAGCTGTACTTAAAGAATATTTCGGATACACCTCCTTTCGCGGCGGGCAGGAGCAGCTCATTGACTGCATTCTCAGCGGGCGTGATTTGCTCGGCGTTATGCCGACCGGCGCGGGAAAATCGCTCTGCTTTCAGGTCCCGGCCCTCTGTATGCCGGGCGTCACGCTGGTTGTTTCCCCGCTGATTTCCCTGATGAAGGATCAGGTGATGGCGCTTAAACAGGCGGGCGTTGCCGCCGCCTTTCTCAACAGCTCACTCAACGAGCGGCAGTTTCCCAAAGCAATCGCCAATATGAAACAGGGAATGTATAAAATCATTTATGTCGCGCCCGAGCGTCTGCTGACGCCGGGCTTTCTCGACGCCTGCGCCGGCCTGCGGATCGATCTTGTCGCGGTGGACGAGGCGCACTGCATTTCCAGATGGGGACAGGATTTTCGCCCAAGCTATACCCGGATTCCGGAGTTTCTGGAAAAGCTGCCCCGCCGTCCGGTGGTTGCCGCCTTTACAGCCACCGCGACGCCGGAGGTGCGCGCCGATATCCGGGATCAGCTCGGGCTGCGTGACCCTTTTTTGCTGGTCACCGGATTTGACCGCCCGAACCTGCGCTTTTCTGTTGAAAAGCCGCGGGACAAGCGCAAGGCCCTGTTTGATTTTGTGGACGCGCGGCAGAACCAATGCGGCATCGTCTATTGCCAGACCCGCAAGCAGGTGGAAGAGGTCAGCGCGTTCCTGTGCGAGAGCGGCTTTTCGGCCACGCGGTATCATGCGGGCCTGTCCGACGAGGAGCGCCGGCTGAACCAGGACAGCTTTGTCTATGACGAGTGCCGCATTGCCGTGGCAACGAACGCCTTTGGAATGGGGATAGACAAGAGCGACGTGCGGTATGTTCTGCACTATAATATGCCGCTTGATCTTGAAAGCTATTATCAGGAAGCGGGCCGCGCCGGACGGGATGGGGAACCGGCCGACTGCCTGCTGCTGTACAGCGCGCGGGACCTGCAGACCGCACGGTTTCTGATTGAAAAAAGCAGGGAGAATACCGCGCAGACCGACCCGGTCCTCGCCGCGGAACTGACTGCGCGCGCTATGGAGCGGCTGGCGATCATGAGCGGATACTGCGAAACGCCGGGATGCCTGCGTGGATATATTCTCAATTATTTCGGAGAGGCCGGTCCGGAAAGCTGTGAAAACTGTGCCAACTGTCTGCGCGCCGCACAGCGCGCGGAGCTTGGACTGGACAATATGGACAGGGACAACGAGCTGTTCCGCAGGCTCCAGCATCTGCGCGGCGAAATCGCACGGGAACAGAACGTTCCGGCGTTCGTGGTTTTTTCGGATGCATCGCTGCGGGATATGTGCAAAAAGCTGCCCATGTCGATGGACAGCTTTATGATGGTGAGCGGGGTTGGACGCCGGAAACAACAGGCATACGGCGCAGAATTTCTGCGGGAAATCCGCGCCTTTGTACGGGACAAAGGCATGTGATCCAAGGCGGTCGTCTTTCAGAGCGCAAGCCGCCACAAACCGTGAATATTGCAGAAGGCATAAGCGGCGATCGGTCTTTCGTTGCCGATGCTGAAAAGCGCTTGTGCCGGGCCGCAGATCGAAACCGGCTGCCGGTAAATGCCCGCGTCGGTTTCCAGCGCAATCCAGGAAATATAATGTTCCGGGATCATCGGATGCGGGCGCGCGCCGACCCGGACAAGCACCCGCTCGTCCTCGATGCGCACGTCCGGCAGGTGATTTTCCGCACGGCCGCTGCTGTTTGCTGCGAGTTCCCGCATGCGCGCGCCGCAGCAGAGCAGCGGAATGCCGGAATCGCAGATCACGTTTACCAGATTTTTGCAGTGTTCGCAGAAGAGAAATTTTGCCATGGCACTCACTCCTCAACAGGCTTTTTTACAGTCTATGCCGCTTCTGCGGCGGCTGTTCCCGGAAAAGAGACGGAAGCATCCGTGCTGCCGGCGAAAAAACCGGCGGGCCTTTTTGCGGCGGCAAAGCTTTATTCCTCGATCATTTTTATGCCGGGAGACCGCACGGGCTCCTGCGTGGACGAAACTGCGCGAAAAAGAGAAAAAACAACCGGCTCAATTGATTTTGGCCGCTTTTTCTGGTATCATTTAATTTTGACGGCAAATGATGATTTGCGGGCGCAAAAGCGCCCGAATTTAGGACGAGAGGAACTTTATTTTGGCGAAACTGGAACAGGAAATCAGACGCAGACGTACCTTTGCGATCATCTCCCACCCGGATGCGGGCAAAACGACCCTGACCGAAAAGCTGCTGCTTTACGGGGGCGCGATTCAGATGGCCGGTACGGTCAAAGGCCGTAAGGCGAACAAATACGCGGTGTCCGACTGGATGGAGATCGAAAAACAAAGAGGAATTTCGGTCACCTCTTCGGTCCTCCAGTTTGAATATGAAAACTGCTGCATCAATATCCTGGATACGCCTGGACACCAGGACTTTTCAGAGGATACCTACCGAACCCTGATGGCGGCGGACTCGGCGGTCATGGTGATTGACGCCTCCAAGGGCGTCGAGGCGCAGACGCGCAAGCTGTTTAAGGTATGCACCATGCGGCATATACCGATTTTCACCTTTATCAACAAGATGGATCGCGAAGCGCGCAGCCCCTACGACCTGACCGAAGAGATCGAAAAGGAACTCGGCATCGCAACCTGCCCGATCAACTGGCCAATCGGCAGCGGGCGGGATTTCAAGGGCGTTTATGACCGGCGCAAAAAGGAGATTTTGACCTTTAAAGCAACGGTCGGCGGTCTGCGGGAGGTGGAATCGACCACCTTGACGATGGATGCGCCGGACCTTGCCGACCGGCTTGGCAGCGAGCTGTACAGCACCCTGATGGACGACCTGGAATTGCTGGACGGTGCGGGCGCTGAATTCGACCAGGAACTGGTGGATAAAGGACAGCTTAGCCCGGTGTTTTTTGGTTCTGCGCTGACCAACTTCGGTGTCGAACCTTTCCTCGAAGACTTTCTGCGGATGACCACGCCGCCGCTGCCGCGCACGACAGAGGCAGGGCCCGTGGACCCGTTTTCCCCCTTCTTTTCGGCTTTTGTTTTCAAAATCCAGGCCAATATGAACAAGGCGCATCGGGATCGAATCGCTTTCATGCGCATCTGCTCCGGTCGTTTTGAGAAGGGCATGGACGTCTGGCATGTACAGGGCGAGCGCAAGACGAAACTTTCCCAGCCGCAGCAGATGATGGCGAGCGACCGGGAGATCGTCGACGAAGCCTTTGCCGGCGACATTATCGGCGTCTTTGACCCGGGTGTGTTTTCCATCGGGGACACGGTATGCGATCCGGCCCACCAGGTACGATATGAGGGAATTCCGACCTTTGCGCCTGAGCATTTTGCGGTTATTACCCAAAAAGACACCCTGAAACGCAAGCAGTTTGTCAAGGGAATCAGCCAGATTGCCCAGGAAGGCGCCATTCAGATTTTCCAGGAACCCAACAGCGGCATGGAACGGGTTATCGTCGGGGTCGTCGGCGTTCTGCAATTTGAGGTGCTGGAGTACCGACTGCTGCACGAATATAACGTCGAGGTGCGGCGGGAAAGTCTTCCCTATGAATATATCCGCTGGGTAGTCAATCGAAATACCGAAGAAATCAAATCCCTTAACCTGACCTCGGGAACCCGCCATGTGCAGGATCTCAAGGGGAACAATCTGCTGCTTTTCGCAAACAGCTGGGGTATCCAGTGGGCGCTGGATCATAACGAGGGATTGGAACTGGCTGAATTCAGCAAAAACTGAGCGGAGAGTTCTTGAAACAACACAAGGCCGGATATATGCGCGCTGCGCGCAAAGCAGCCGCGGGGTACAGGCATTTCATTTATCGGATATAGAAAGCAGCGCCGGTCGAAAAGACCGGCGCTGCTTTTTTATCGAGCCGAAACAGGCAGAATACAAGCCACCGTTGAAAATGGTCCCGGATCTGCCGGGAAAGGCAAAAAAGGCTTCGCTTGACCATCAGGCAAGGTGAGAGGCCGTTAAAAAATTTATGAAAGGGAAAACAGAAGAAGGCTGTCCGTTCAAAGACGGTGAAGTATGGGATAGATACACACGTCGAAATATCCGGCCCAGGGAGACTTGAAGGCCCAAAACTCTCCCAAGGCTGATATGGAGTTCAGCTTGACTTAATTTATCGCGGTTTGCACGGCCTGCGCAGAAGCATGCCGGACAAAAAACGAGGACAAAAAGTGCCGGAAGTCCGGGAGTGAGGAAAGAGGTAAGCAAAAATTCTCAGCCGTAAACCAGCTGCTGCAACACCTGATTGGCCACCGCGCCTGCGACCGAGACGCCCCATCCGCCGTTTTCCACAATCACTGCGAAGGCATAAGGATTTTCGGGGTCGTCCAGAAAACCGGTGAACCAGGCGTGCGGCGCATCCCCTTCGGCTACCTCGGCGGTGCCGGATTTCGCACAGACCGCAAGACCCGGAAAACGCCATTCTCCGTAATAACTCGTCACATTGTAGCGCAGCATCTGCTTGAGCGTGTCGGCGGTCGAGCTGCTCATCAGCCGCGTGTGGCCGGAAGGCCAGGTGATTGCGCCGGGAAGGCCAAGCGGTGTGCGGACCTTGTCGATCAGCTGTGGGTTGGCGGCGCGTCCCTGTGCGGCGATGGCGCCCATGTAGCGCGCCATTGCAAGCGGGTTGACCAGATCGTTGTACTGCCCGATCCCCGACCAGGCAAGATCGGCGCTGCCTTCCGGCGCGCGGTCATACCGGCCGCCCGCGACGGTCAGCTTTCCAAGGTCAAAACTGTCCAACAATCCCGCCTTTTCCGCGTAGCGCTCGATCTTTTCCGCGCCAAGCTCAAGGGACAGCTGTGCAAACGCGACGTTGCAGGACATCGCCAGCGCATCCTCGATGCCGATTGTGCCGTGCACGCCGGAACAGGTGATGATCTCCCCGCCCACCTCGATTTCTCCGGTGCAGGTGAAGGTCTTGTCCCACAGATCCGGCAGGTTCTCGATTGCGGCCGCGAGGGTCACAACCTTGAAAATCGAGCCGGGCGTGAAGGTGGAAGAAATGGCGCGGTTAATATAGGCGCCGTCGTACCGATCGTCCTCGCCGTCGATTTCGGGCGGATCGTTCGGGTCAAATCCCGGAGCGCTGACCATACACACAACCTCTCCGGTCTCGTAATTGTAAACAACGACCGCTCCCTTGCTGCCGCCGAGCGCGTTCAGCGCCGTTGCGCAGAGCTCGGCGTCCAGCGTGGTGTAGATGCTGTTGCCTTCGCCGGTCCGCGAATAGGCGCCGTTGATAAGGTCGTACCCCATCAGGGTGGTGGCATAGCTGGTCAGCAGGCCGGTGCCGATATTCCCCTCGGCGTCGCCGACCACATGCAGGGTCGCGCGGCGCACGGTATAGTCGTCGCTGAATACCCGGCCGCCGTCCTCGATGCCGGCGAGAAGTTCTCCGTTCCGGTCATAAATCGAACCGGTGGTCAGTACGCCGTTGGTATAGGCGTGACGGTTGACCGCGAAGGTCACCCATTCGTCGCCGTCCTTGATATACCGAAACAGATACAGGCCGAAGCCGCACACAAACAGCACAACGACCAGCAGCGCGGCGACCGTGCGTTTATAAATTCGTTTCATTTTGCATACCTCTGGGTTTTGCGCAGAATGGATTTTTGCAGTCTGGTCGCAAAGCTCGCATTCTGCCTGGTATCGACCGCCTTAACAAAGGCCAGCAGGCCAAAACTTGAGATCAGAGAAGAACCGCCGTTGGAGATAAAAGGGAAGGTCACGCCGGTCAGCGGAAGAATATCCAGGGAACCGAATACATTCAAAGACATCTGAAACACCAGCATGGAGGTTGCCGTGCAGGCTGCGATGGCAAAAAAGCTGGAACGGGAGGCAGAAGCCATTTTCGCCGAAAAAATGGCGAGCGCAATAAGACAGGCAACTGCGCAGATCGCGATAATATGACCGTGCTCTTCGGCCATCATGCCGAATACAAGGTCGGTGTCGGCGGCGGGAATGGTTTTAAGCCAGCCATTGCCTGCGCCGACTCCGAACAGGCCGCCGGATGCGGCCGCGGACATGGTGCGGGTCTGCTGGAAGCCGCCGTCATGCATAAACTCCCAGGCGTGGGTCCAGGTTGCAAAACGGGCGGCGATATAGGGCTTAAACTTGAGTACGATCAGGCCGCCGAAACCCGCGGCCGCGGTAATGAGCGATACGGTCGCGATGCTGCCCGAGCGCAGATAGGCGGCGACCAGAAAAGCGACAAAAAAGATAATGACCGCGCCAAAGTCGTTCATATACGCGAGCGCCGCGGCACAAATGCCGGTCAGCAGCAGGTAGAGCGCGATATTCCGTTTGGCGAACAACCGGTCCAGCGTTGCGCTGCCCGCAAACACAAAGGTCAGCTTGGCAATCTCGCTGGGCTGAATCGAGACGCCGGCAATATAGATCCAGTTGCGCGCGCCGTAGACCGTTTTGCCCGCGACGATCGTCAGTACCAGCAGGCCGATAGTCGCCGCCGCCATAAGCCAGCGCAGCGAGCAGGCAAATTCCAGATCGCGCAGGCACCAGCAAAGCGCGACAAATACAAGCAGACCGGCGATAAAGGCCACCAACTGCTTAATGATGCCGTCCGGTTCGGAAGAGGCGGTGACCGCCATGCCGATCGAGCAGAGAAAGAAGGCGATAAAATCGATTTCAAAACCTGTGCGCTTAAATACCCGCAGAATGAGAAAATAGGCCCACATGACCACGGCCATGACCCCAAATCCAATCGGAATGGCCCATGTGAATTCTTCCCGGGCATCCAGGGACAGCTGCACAGCCATTACAAGCTGAAAGACGGTCAGCAGATAAAGGGTGAAAGCGGGTTTGATCTCGCGCCCCGGCTGGGTGCGGTTTTCGCTTTGTTTTTCTTCCTCTTTGCTCAACGGTCGCAGCACGGCCTGCAAGCCGCCGATTGAAAACGCTTCGCCAAAACGCAGCGGAACCGGCTGTTCGCTTGCGAGCTTCTCTCCTTTAAGCTCAACGCCGTTGACCGAGTTGAGATCGGTGATCTGCCAGCCGTCTTCTTTTCGAATAAGCGCGGCGTGAATGCGGGAAACAGTTGGAAAATCCAGCTGGATGTCGCTGTTTTTGGACCGTCCGATGACGTTTTCCCAATGGGACACAGGCAGATGCAATCCCTTGGAAGGGACGTCCAGATAGCACCAGGTCTCGTTTTCCGGCTTGCCGGTTAAAAGCGAGCGAAGGCAGCGGACAACGATGACAAGCGCAAGCAGCGCGAGCACAATCCGCGCCGCACTTACATAAAGTCCGTAAACGGTTGCATGTTCGGTGAACAGGCGGGTCAACGCCTCCTGCGCACCGGAAGGATCGGGGATAAGTTCCCATAATCTGCTCATTAATATAACCTCTTTGCGGCGGTATAGGTTTTGCGCCGCTTAAATGTATAACGAGCGGCATAGCCGCCCAATTTCAACGATATACTGCAAGTATGGACCGGATAACCGTCCGGCAGGCGGACGGGATAAGAATCGACAGGATATGCGCTCAGTATAGCATACTTGTACGGCCTTTGCATCTTCGGGATAAGCAGTCACAGGAAAATCGGGAAAATGCGGGACGAATTGATATTTTTCGCGCAGTTCTGTATAATTACTTTGATTAAAACGGGCTAGCCCGAAGTTTGATAATTGGCTCAGGGGACAGTAGGAATGGCGACAAGCGGTACTGAAGAAAAAAAGAAACGGCGTCAGGAAAAAACGCGTGAGCTGGAGCGGCCGGCAACACCCCGTCACAGGGACAGCACGGTTGTGCGCCGCCGCCTGGTTGAGGAAGGCCGTTCCAACCACCGGAAGGGAAAAACGGGGGAGACGAGGGAGAGCGCGCGTCCGGCCAGAAAAAACGAACCGGCCCAGCGCAGAAAACAGCACAATGGCACAGAACAGCGCCGGAACACGCAGAAATCCCTGCGCCATTCCGCCGCATTGCAGCAGGAGCGGACGGAGCTTATCGCCGAAGAAACATTAAAAAATCAGGAAAGCGCTGCGCCCGCGCAGGAGACGGCTGCGGTGCAGGCCGGTTTTTTGGAAACGCCGCCGGTCCTCACGGAAGTTGTGCAAGGCGGAGAAGAGACCCAGACAGCGGCGGAAACCGGCGAAAAGGCGCTACAGGAAAGCGAGCAGACGTCCGAGCCGAAAACCGCCGGAAACAAGACGGCGGACGAGTTCGATCAGCTGCTTTCCGAAGTGCTTGGGACAAAACGCAGGTCTTCTCATAAAAAGGAAAAAAGCCGGGAAATCCCCCCGCCGGACAGCAGCACAAAGGTGCAGAGCGAGCCAGAAGACACTGTTGCTCAAGCCGAAGAACAGTCTGAACAGCATCAGGCTGTTATCGAGACCGCACTGGAAATCGAACCGATGCAACTAACCGAGCAGGGAGAGAAAATGCCCCAATCGCCCGCCGGGGAAAATGCGGCTGAGCCCATGCGGGATGAGGACGCGGCAGCGCCGCAGTCTATGGCGGAACAGACGACGGAAACGGCGCCGGAAACCCCGCAGGATGAGCCGGAGACGATAGAGACCGAGCTGATGCCCGACGGCACAAAGGCGCAGGACTCTGCCTCGGTTGTCGAGGCAGAACAGCCGCAGACCGAAGAAGCACAGCCGGAAGCCGACAAGCCGGGTACAGAAGCGCCTGCGCAAAAACACGGGCAGACCGGCAGGAAAAGGCGGACGCGGCGCAAAAAAACGGCGAGCGAGTCTAAGAATCAGACGAAGGCCCGAAAAGACACAAAGACAGAAAAGCAGGTCCCGCAGGTTCAGTTTCCGGAAATTCCGGAAGAATTATTTGAAAAACCGGACAAAGCGGGAGCTGAAAGCGCACAGCTGGAGCTTGCTGAAGTTTTTACGACGCAAGCGGCGCAGCCGGATGCTGAGACGGGTGAACCGGAACCCAAACAGGATGCCGTGCAATCTGCACCGGGCGAAGAGAAGGAAACGGTAGATTCGCTTCTTGCGCAGATAGAGGCGATTTCTCAGGAAACCGAACAGCAGCAGACAAGGCCCGCGGACGGGCATCGCCGCGTAGGCAGGATGGTCAGGCTGGTCGTAGAGAAAGAGCGGAAGCCGGTGGCAAAGCGGGTTCTGACAGGCTTGCTTTTGCTGATGCTCGTAGCCGCTCTCGGATTTGGCGGTTATGTTTTCTGGCTCAGCAAACAGCCGCCGGTCATTGAAGATGTGTCGGTGGGCGAAGAACTCAACGAGGACAATCAGGTGCGAATGACGGTTACCGTGTCCAGTCCCTATCTTTTCGACACCGAGTGCTGGTGTGCGCTGGGCGAAACGGATACCGCGCCTTCGCCGGAAGATCCGGTTTGGCAAAAGGCGCAGGGGGGGCAATGCAGCTTTGATGTTGCGGCCGGCAATTATTCGGTCTTTGTGCTGGATTCCCGCGGCAATCTCTGTGCGCCGGGCAATCAGACGGTCGAGATCAACCAGTGTGTTTCGGTCGTGCTCGACAAGGAGAAGCTCTATCTGCCTTTGGGCGGCAGCGACCAGCTCTCTGCGGAACTGTTTATCCTGGGCGATGTTCCGGAAACGGTGAGCTGGAGCTCTGAGGACGAGTCTGTAGCGACGGTGGATGAATCGGGCAGGGTGCAGGCGGTCTCGGAAGGGGAGACGATGATAACAGCCAGCAGTGCGGACGGCAAAACGGCCCAGGCCTATGTGATGGTGACCGATCTGTTCAAGCTGCCGAACATCGATACCTACAGCAAACCTATGCTGGTTGGAAATCCCTATACCGACGAAGAGGCGCATCTGCTGGATGAGATTCTGGCGACCAAGGTTGAGCAGGCGGGATACGGAACCCGGGCAGGTGCGGTTGCAGCCGCGAGATTCCTTGCGCTGGAATTTGAATACCGCATTCCCTATTTCTTTGAGAATGGCCGCCTGAGTCCGCACGAAGGGCGTCCGAAGTGCGATGGCGAAGGGCGCTTTTACCATCAGGGTCTCTATCTTTGCGAATGCAAGTTCGAGGAACTTGACCCGATCCGGTTTGGCCCGGCGACCTGGGGACAGCCGCTGATGAACTGGGAGACCAAGTATGCCTTTGTCGGCGGCGTAAAGTATCCGAATGGACTGGATTGCAGCGGCTTTGTCTGTTGGTGCCTGATCAACGGCGGAACCGATGTGGGCGATATGGGCGCCGGTGACGAATACGGCGATAATGACCTTTGCGATCTTGCGGAAAAGAAGTGGATCACGACCGAGCTTCTGCAGTCGGATGAAATCCAAGTCGGCGATCTGATCGCGGAAGACGGACATATGGCGATTATTGTCGGACTTACCGAGGACAGAATCTACATAGCCGAGTCGCTGTTTACCTCGGTGCGCATTACGAACTATCCCCGCGACATGTCGGTGGTACGCAGCGGGCTTTATACATATATAATCCCGATGGGAGATATTTATCAGGGCGACGGCAACCTGACCCAGTATTGGGAATAAAAACAGCGAAGATTTATAAAATCCCCCGGCCATTTGGCCGGGGGATTTTTAAAAAGGCATATGTCGCACCAGGACAGGAAAAAAGCAGTTGCCAGACAGTTTCATCACAAATAAGGTGTTTTTTGAAGCGATGAAAATTCAGACCTTATGTTAAAGCTCGAGCTTTCTTGCCATAAGCACACCCATGACCGATGCCATCATCAGGCCGCGGGTCCAGCCGCTTGAATCGCCAAGACAATGCAGGTTGGCCACGCTGGTGTTCAGCGATGTATCCATCTGCACACAGTTTGAATAAAATTTCAGTTCGGGAGAATAAAGAAGCGTCTCCACCGAGGCAAAGCCGGGAACGACATGATCCACCGCCTGGATGAAGTTGATGATATTGAGCATGGCGCGGTAAGGCATGGCGGCTGTAATATCTCCGGCGATCGCGTCCGGAAGGGTCGGGCGCACGTTGGAGCGGTCGAGCTCGATCTGCCAAGTGCGCTTGCCGTCCAGAATATCCCCGTAACGCTGTACAAGAATATGGCCGCTGCCGAGCATGTTGGTCAGTTCTCCAACCTTCCGCGCATAGGCGATCGGCTGGTTGAAGGGGTGGGTGAACTTTTGGGAACAGAGGATCGCAAGGTTCGTGTTGGAGCTTTTTGTCTCTTTATAGCTATGCCCGTTGACGACCGCAAGATCGTTGTCATAGTTTTCCTGGCTGACGAAACCGCCGGGATTTTGACAGAAAGTGCGTACTTTATCTTTAAAGGGTTTCGGGTAGCCGATCAGCTTGGATTCGTAAAGAACCTTGTTGACCTCTTCGATGATTTCGCTGCGAACCTCTACACGTACGCCGACATCCACGGTTCCGGCTTCGTGCGCAACGCCGTGCCGGACGCACATCTCTTCCAGCCAGTCTGCCCCTTTGCGGCCAGTGGCAACAATGACCTTTTTCGCGTTTATGGTTTGGATCTCGCCGCCTTTGGAAGGACGCAGCACAACGCCGTGACAGCTGCCCTGCTCAACCAGAAGGTCGATGCATTCGGTTTCAAAACGGATTTCGACATCCTGTTCCAGCAAATGATTCTGTATGCGCCCATATACCTCCTGTGCTTTCTCTGTGCCAAGGTGACGGATGGGGCAGTCGACCAGTTTGAGACCGGCCTGAATCGCTTTTTTGCGGATATCCTTGATTTTTTCGGGATGTGAGACGCCTTCAACGTGCGGATCGGCGCCGAATTCCAGATAAATGCCGTCGGTATAATTGATCAGCTCCTGGACAAGCGGGTGCCCGATCAATTCCGGCAGCTCGCCGCCAACGTCTGAAGATAAAGACAGTTTGCCGTCCGAAAAGGCGCCTGCGCCGGAAAAACCGGAGGTGATGGCGCAGTTCGGTTTGCAGTTGACGCATTGCAGCGTTTTGAATTTCGGACAACGGCGCTTTTCGATGGCCGCGCCCTGTTCCACCATCAGAATGCTTGCTTTGGAGCCCTGCCTGCGCAGTTCGAGCGCTGTAAAAATACCGGCCGGGCCGGCGCCGATGATCACGACGTCATACATCATTGTCAATTACCCCGCTTTTCATTTTCAGTCAAAATAAAACGCAAACCCACCGCGCCAAAAGCGCACGGCCCGCACCGCATCAATACTGCGGCCGCCGAATTTGGATGCGGCGAAAGCGAGCTTTATAGTCGGCAGGTTTGCGAGCCGGTAGAGACGTTCAAAGCATTTATTGAACTTATATAAAGCCAAAAAACAGATGGATTCGCCCTTCTGAGGACCGAAGCCGTGCAGTATTATATCCGGGCGCATGGGAAAAGTCAAGGAATCGGGATTGAAAGGACGCAATATAGTGCTATAATGTATGTGCTGCGCCAGACAAGAGACGAGCAGGCCTGTGACAGCTTTTAACGGCCGCGCAGTTTAACTATCCGAAACAGGAAAGGAAAAGAAGAATGAAGAAGGTACTGATTTCTCTGCTTGCGGTTCTGCTTTGTTTTTCCATGCTTGCCGCTTGCGGTGGAAACTCTCAGCCGCAGCAGACCGATGATCCGGCAAACGGCGGCGAGAATGAAGCCACGCAGGAGCCGCAGGAGCCGGAAGGACCGGTTTATGGAACGGACGGAGCGGACGCTCTGGCTTTGCTTCCGGTAAATGATCCGGAAAACAGCTGGATCAACGATGTTGCGATCCCCGACTGCATTGACGCAGATTTGCAGGAGCTGTACAAAGCTGCATGGTGGCTGTTCAATATCTACCAGATCGGCGGTATGAACAACTCGCTTGACTATCAGGATAAACTCACGGCGGGCGAGTACAACTGGGAATACTATCGCGATACCAATTTCGCGGATTGGGCCACCTTTGAAACGGCTGTCCGTGCGGTGTACACCTCGGAATTTGCGGATAGATTCCTCGCCGTGGATATGCTGCTGCAGGGAGAAAACGGCGGACTGTACAGCCTGGACGGCGGTATGGGAAGTGAGATCGATTATGTTACAACCGAGTTTGAACTGGTAAGTGAAACTGCGGATGAAATTGTAGTCAACTGCAACTCGATTTTTAATCCGGGCGCTGCCGAGGCATATCCCGATCGCCCGGATTCCGCAAATGACGAAATCCGGACCAGCGAACTGGTCTTCAAAAAAACTGATGCCGGTTGGCGCATTGATTCCTTCAAGCTGCCGATGTATCCGGTAACGGTCTGATTCCTGGCTGGAAACTCATAAACAAAGACGCTCGTGCGCCGCAAAAGGCGTGCGGGCGTCTTTGTTGCGTGCCTTATCGATGGCAAAACCGCCGTGCAAGCTAGACCAGTGCTTCAAGAGGAAACGCCGGTGCAGGGGCGGGCGCCGGCTCACGGGAGGCGTCCAGCATCCGGAAGGAGAAAGTGAGATAAAGACGTGTGTCTTTATCGGCAAGGTCGATGCCGGTCATTTCCGAGATTTTTTCCAAACGGTAAAGGAAGGTGCTGCGATGGATGTACAGTTCGCGCGCGGTCTGCACTGCGTTCAGGCTGTTGTCCAGATAAAGGCGCAGGGTTCGAAGATATTCGGTGCCGTGGGTCTGATCGTGCCGGCGCAGGGTAAATATGGCGGGTGCGCAGATAAGCTCAACCGGAAGTCCGCCCGCGCACCGCTCGACGACATAATCCAGCGCATATTCTTCAAACCGGTGCAGCCATCTTTCCGGCCGGTATTTTTCGCCGAGCTCGAGCGCCTGACGGGCCTGGGCGTAGTTGTTGGCAAGATCCAATACCCCTTCAAATTCCGTGCTGACGCCGGTTTTAAGATAGCTGTCCCGCAAAAAGAGCAGCACACGGTCCACCGCTTCGTCACGGCTGCCGGAAAAGCGGTCCAGATTGACAAGTACGGCGATCATATCCTGATAAATAAAGGCATAGGCGCCTTCAATCAGTTTTTCAAAGTAGTCACAGATAAAATGCAGCGTCTGATTTTCCCGATCGGCTGCCGCAGGCTGGATGCACCAGAAACAGTAATGCCCCTTGGGATTCCATCCAAAATCCGAAAATCCTCTTTCGATGCGTGCAAAGCTTGCCGGTTCGCGATCGAGTGCGGCGATCAGCAGCGATTCCAGCGAGAAGGGACGATGGGATTCGCCGAGATCGGTCTGGCGAAGCGCAAGCTGAATATATTCCGCAAGATATCGCAGCAGCGCCTCATATCCGTCGGGAATCGGCTCGAGAATTTCCGGTATCCGTATCCGGTAGGCAAAGCTCTTATGTTCGAACAGGTTGATGCACAGTTCGCGGTAGCCCGTCAGATAATCGGGCAGCGTAAAGACGTCGGTAAAGGTGCGCGCCTGATTGAAAAAAGGATCGAGCTTGAGGGTGCTCATCGTTTCATAAGACTGGATCGGATCGGTCAGAAGCTCCATTGATTTACTGTTCTCGATGATGTTGGAATAGGCGACAAGAAAAAAGTCGGAGGCGTTGACAAAAATCGGGTTATGGAAAACCTCAAAGCTTGCATTGAGCAGGTTGGCAAGAGGTTCCTTGCCGCTTACACTGTTTTGCAGCACCGATTCCCAGTGGTCGTAAAAATCGAAAACCGATTGCACGTTGTTGAAAAGGGCATTTAGAGAAACATCAGCAGGAAAATAACACACATTGTCGTAAGACAAAGCGCACAGATGGGGACTATCCCCTATGCAAAGCAGCAGTGTATCGGCGGGAACGGCCTTCTGAAGCGCGTTTAATTCCGCGGCAAAGCCGATATAGACGCGCTCGGGAATAAGCTGACTTTCACCGTTGTACAGGCGCGGACGCTGTAAAATCAGACGTGTAGCCGAAGTTTTTGGCGCGTGAAAAGTGTAATCCTTCTCCAGCTTTTGTAACAACAGACAAATACTCAGCCGCATTTTTTCGCTCCTTGCACAGTTCTCCTACATATTGTAGGAAGAAGGGCGCAAAAAGTCAATGGAATTTCGGATTACAAGCGGAATTGCATTCTGTTACAATGAGCTTGTACAAACTGACAACTGTTTGCAGGAGGATGTCTCGTGATTATTATCGGTGAAAAGCTTAATGGTTCGATCCCTGCAGTCGCGCAGGCGATCGCAGATAAAGACGCTGAATTTATTAAGGCGCGCGCAAAAGCGCAGGCAGATGCAGGCGCAACCTTCATTGATGTCTGTGCATCGGTGGAGGAGAACGTCGAAGTTGAGACCATGAAATGGATGATCGATCTTGTTCAGGAGGTCTGCGACACGCCGATTTGCGTGGACAGCCCGAGCGCAAGGAACTGCGTGGCAGCGCTTCCGTTCTGCAAAAAGCCCGGACTGCTCAATTCGGTTTCTCTTGAGGGCGACAAGATTGATGTGGTTTTCCCGGTTGTTGCGAACACCGACTGGCAGATCGTCGCGCTGCTGTGCGACGATAAGGGAATTCCCAAAACGGTCGAGCGCCGCATGGAGGTTTTCCACGGCATTATGGCCAAGGCGAAGGAATTTGGCATCGACCCGTCCCGCCTGCACATCGATCCGCTGGTGGAGACCCGTTCGACCGAGCCGGAAGCGTTTTTGACCTTTGCGGCATGCGCGCGGCAGATCAAAGCGGAGTATCCGGCCATTCACGTAACGAGCGGCCTTTCCAATATCTCTTTCAGCCTGCCCGTGCGCAAGCTTGTCAACCAGAGCTTTATGTTCCTGTCCATCCTTGCCGGCATGGACAGCGCGATCGTTGACCCGACCAACAAGGGCATGACCGCGGTCATCAAGGCGGCTGAAGAGCTCAAAGCCGGTTATAAGGACGGGGACGATCAGGTTGCGCTCGTCGCCAAAGGCTGCGAGATGGCCGGTATTTCCGAGCGGGATGCGCTGGGCATGAAGTATGCGGCCGAAATGCTGCTTGACCCGGAGGAAGATGAGTTCTGCCTGGAATACATCGGCATTTATCGCGAGGGCCTGATTGGACCGGTTAAGCAGTAACAGGATAAGTTTTCTATTTTGTTTATCCCCTGTCGTCATGCCGGACGGCGGGTGAGGCTATACAATAATTCTAAAAACCGAAAATTTGGAGGAGAATTACAATGACCAAGATTGAAGAAGTCGCCCAGGCGGTACAGAACGGCAAAGCGAAGATCGTTGGCGGAATTGTTCAGGAAGCGCTGGACGCCGGATGCGATGCTACCGAAATTCTTAACGACGGCATGATCGCTGCGATGGCGGTTGTCGGCGAGAAGTTCAAAAACGGTGAGATTTTTGTTCCTGAGATGCTTGTTGCGGCTCGCGCCATGAAAAAGGGCGTTGAAGTCCTTAAACCGCACCTTGCTTCGGGCGCTGCGGGCGCAAACGGCAAGCTGATCCTCGGTACTGTTGCGGGCGACCTGCACGACATCGGCAAAAACCTCGTCGGCATGATGATCGAAAGCGCCGGCTTCGAGGTGATCGACCTTGGCGTTGATGTTCCCATTGAGAAATTCATCGAGTGCTATAAAGAGAATCCGGATACCAAGATCGTTGCGCTTTCCGCGCTGCTGACGACCACCATGCCGTCGCTCCGCGACACGGTCAAGGCGCTGAACGAGTCCGACTTCCGTGACAAGATCAAGATCATGGTTGGCGGCGCTCCCATTACCCAGGAGTTCGCGGATGAGATCGGTGCGGATGGCTATTCCCCCGACGCCGCGAGCGCGGCAGAGCTTGCGAAGAAGCTCGCTGGCTGCTAATAGCATTCTTATTATCTACCTGTATGCGCGCCGCGCGGCCGATAGGCTGCGCGGCGCGCGGATTTATATTCGGTTGCCGGATCATGCGGGCGCGCGTTAAATAAACCAAAGCGGCTGTTGCCTGCGGCGGCAATTTCTTTTATACTAATAAAGAATGTGAAAAATGCCGGCAAACCGGCGAAAGCCGGACGGGAAGAGAGGGCATGAAAATGGGAAGATATACAGTCCGATTTGAACCGGCAGGTATGTGTTATCAGGCAAAGGCCGGCATGACGCTGCTGGAGGCGATGATTGAGGCCGGTCTGACGCCGGACGCGCCCTGCGGCGGAAAGGGAAATTGCGGAAAATGCCGTGTGCGCATTTTGCAGGGCCCCTGCCAGGGAGAAGCGTTGGCCTGTCAAACCAGAATAGAGTCGGATCTCGTGGTTGACCCGTTGATCGGAGATAAAAAGGAGCAGATCCTGACCCATGGCGCGATGCGCGCCGTGCCGCTTGCGCCATACGGAACCGACGCGCATCAGCCCGGTACAGCGCATGTTGCGATCGCTTTTGATATCGGAACCACAACCATAGTCGGGTATCTGCTGCAAAATGGTGAGCAGACAGGCGCCAGCAGCATGATGAACCCGCAGATCAAGTTCGGCGCGGACGTTATTTCACGCGCCAATTATGTGCTTGAACATGGCGCCGAAGGACAGAAGGCTTTGAGCGGCGCGGTGCGCGGCGCACTGGATGTTCTAATTGGAAAATTGACCGAGGAAGCCGGCCTTGCGCGGGAAGAAGTTGAGCTGATCTCCGTGGTGGGCAATACCTGCATGCACCATCTGCTTGTTGAACTGCTGCCGGATACGCTGGTCGTAAATCCCTACATGCCCCGCGAAAGGGATGCGCGTGTGATGGACCCTGCACAGCTCGGTCTGCACGTTCATCCGCAGGCCCGGCTGCTCTTGTTCCCGAACATTGCGGGCTTTGTGGGCGGAGATACGGTCGGCTGTCTTCTTGCCACTGATTTTGACCACATCGATGCGCTGACGCTGATGATCGACATTGGAACGAACGGCGAGCTTGTTCTCGGCAGCCGCACGCGGCGCATTGCCTGCTCAACCGCTGCCGGTCCCGCATTTGAGGGCGCAAAAATTGCCTGCGGTATGCGCGGTGCAACCGGGGCGATCGATCATCTGCACTTCGAGGGAGACGAGCTGATTTATTCGGTGATCGGCGCCGTGCCGCCGACCGGAATCTGCGGTTCGGGTTTGATGGACCTGGTTGCGGCGCTGCTGCAAAAAGGATATATCGAACAAAGCGGCCGTCTGCTGAGCGCTGAAGAGGCACAAAGCAGCGGCGCGCAGGCGAACCTGCACCGCTTTGTGCGCATAGACAACCAGCCCTGTTTTGTGGTCGCCTTTGAAAACGAAACCGGAACAGGAAAGCCGGTTTACCTTTCTCAAAAGGATATTCGGGAAGTTCAGCTTGCAAAGGCCGCGATTGCGGCGGGTATTCAGCTGATGTCCGAGGAGCTTGGAAAACAGGTCGGCGATATTCAGCAGGTGTATATTGCCGGCGCATTTGGAAACTACATGTCTCCGCAAAGCGCCTGTGCGATCGGGCTTATCCCCGCGGAATTGATCGACCGCATCGTTCCAATTGGCAACGCGGCGGGTGAGGGCGCCAAGCTTGCGGCGATCAGCGCCGCAGAGTTTGATCATGCGGGTATGCTTGCGCGGACGACCGAGTTTTTGGAGCTTGCAAGCAAACCGCAGTTCCAGGACTGCTTTGTGGATGAACTTGAGTTTGGTTCGGAGGATTGAGCCGGATGACCAGAATGGAAGAGATTATGCGTGCTGCGGCAGACGCCGGTTTTTCCGAAATTGCGCCGCTGGATGTTTCTACAATCGAACTGATGCCGGAAGTGCGGGAAATGTGCGCCTCGAACGCCTGTCATCGGTATGGAAAAAGCTGGGCCTGTCCGCCGGGATGCGGCACACTCGAGGAATGCCGCGCACGTGTGCAGGCCTATCAAACAGGGGTGCTGGTACAGACGGTTGGGCAGCTGGAAGACTCCTGGGATTTTGAAGGCATGAAAGAGATCGAGCAGACCCACAAAGAGCATTTCTATGCGCTGGTCGAGTCCCTGAGAGAAAAGAAACTGGCGGTTTTGCCGATCTCGTCCGGCACCTGTACCCGCTGCGCCGAATGCACATATCCGGACGCGCCCTGCCGTTTCCCGGATAAGGCGCTGTCTTCGATGGAAGCATACGGCATGCTGGTTAACAAGGTCTGCAAGGCAAACGGCATGGAATATAATCATGGACCGAACACAGTTTGCTACACCAGCTGTGTTCTGTTTCGGGATGAGGACTGAGCATGGCAAATCTTCAGGCGATTGCGGATTCCATCCGCGAGGGGCGGCCGCTGCAAACCGAGAAGGCAGTGCGCGAGGCGCTTGCGCAGGGAGCGGGTGCGGCGCAGGTGCTCAACGAGGGTATGGTGCCTGCAATCCGCGAGGTTGGTGAAAAGTTCAAAAATAATGAGATTTATATTCCGCGCATTCTGTCGGCAGCGCGCGCAATGAGTGCGGGACTGAACATTTTGCAGCCTTATTTCGAAAGCGGGGCGCTGCAGCAGTGCGGAACCGTCATCCTGGGAACGGCGGAAGGAGACCTGCACGATGTGGGAAAAAATCTCGTCGGATTGATGCTGCGCAGCGCTGGGTTTCGGGTTATCGATATCGGTGTGGACGTATCGGTGCGCAAGTTTGTGAGTGCGGTCGAGCAGAACCCGGATGCAGCGATTGTCTGCATTTCTTCCCTGCTCTCAACTTCCATGGTGGAGATGAAGCAGATTGTCGGTGCGCTGAATAAATCCAAGCAGCGCCCGCATTTTAAGATTATGGTGGGCGGTGCGCCGGTTACGCAGGAGTTTGCGGATGAAATCGGAGCGGACGCTTATACGGAAAACGCGGTGGATGCAGCGCAGACCGCGAAAGCTTTTGTAATTGATATTTAAATGGCGGAGGATGGCATGCAGCCTTATAAAGCGGTAATTTTTGACATTGACGGCACGATCATCGATACCGAAAAAGCGATTCTTCACTCCCTTCAAAGAACTTTGCGCGAGCTGGAAGGGTGGGAAAAGACTGAGGACGAGATTGCCTTTGTTCTTGGCGTTCCGGGAAAAACAGGTCTTGCGCAGCTTGGCGTCTCAGATATAGATCATTGCTGGGAGATCTGGGATGGCTATTTTATGGAACTGTCGGCTGCGAGCAAGCCTTTTGACGGGGTTCCGGAGCTGATTGAAGAATTAAAAAGGCGCGGTATTCCGCTGGGCATTGTAACTTCCAAGAGAAGGTGTGAGTGGGAAGATTCGCTGGAGCGTTATCCCTGCCTGCGGTCATTTGACGCAGCTATTACGGCGGATGACACACTGCGCCACAAGCCGGAAGCAGAGCCCATGCTTGCGGTGCTGGAAAAACTCGGTGCAGACGCACAGCACGCGGTTTATCTTGGAGATACCGAGTATGATATGCGCTGCGCGGCTGCGGCGGGTGTGGACGGAGCGCTGGCGGTATGGGGATGCCGCTGCCCGCAAAAGGTAGAGGCGACCCACAAACTGGACAACCCGCAGCAGCTGTTGAAGATGATATAAGTTTCGTATGGACGCGTGTGAAACAGCCGCGTCCTTTTTTCTGCGCATTTTTTAGCCGGGCACAAGCTGCCGGCAGCGACTGTTGTGGCAAAAAAGAGATAGTGCGCTGTATAGGCTAATAAGACGCATTTCTGCCAAAGCGGTTTTCTGATGGAATGCGCAGAAAACGCAGCTGTTTTTGTCCGCTATTTATGCCGGAAAAAAGGCGGCGCTTTTTGCATACCACGGGTTTTATGCGCATGGACAGGCTTTAAAATCAGTGCAAGAACCGGGTGAGGAACCGCACCGGTTTGCGGGAAGTCGCAGGCCATATGGCGCAAAATGCCGCCACATGCCGGAAAAACAGGAAAAATGTCTAAAAATTGACACGCGCTTTTCACAAAATCTTCACCTTGTCTGCTTGTGTCGCGCAGTAATTTTGTTGTAAACTGATACGGAATCTGTTTTTGGAGGAGTAATATTTCATGCAGAACGAAAAGGCCAGACGCAGGCATCTGCGCACCTTTGCGTTTTTTCTCTGGTTATTGTCCCCGCTTATTAAATGGATTTTTAACCTGGAAGTGGAGGACTGCCGGGATATCGAAGGTCCCTATCTGGTACTGGCCAACCATAACCTGAACCTTGATCCGCTTTTGGTTGGCGTGGCCATGCATCATCAGATGTACTATGTGGCGAGCGAGCATATTTTTCGTGCGGGCATTGCTTCGAGATTGCTGGAACGCTATTTTGCGCCGATTCCGCGCACAAAGGGCAGTGTGGAAAGCGGCGCGGCGATGGCGATTTTGCGGCATCTGCGCAAAGGGCACAATGTCTGCATTTTTGCGGAGGGAAATCGCTCGTTTAATGGACTGACCAGAGAGATTCACCCTTCAACCGCAAAGCTGGTGCGCAGTGCAGGCAGCCGGATTGTGACGCTGCGCTTGGAGGGCGGTTATTTCACCTCGCCCCGGTGGAGCGCCAAGCCACGCCGCGGAAAGATGAAAATTGTGCGCGTAGGCGTTTATGAACCGCAGGACATCCGAAAGATGAGACTGGAAGAGATTGACGCTATGCTCCATCGCGATCTCTTTGAGGACGCTTATGCAAGGCAGGCGGAGAACCCGATCCGCTATAAAGGAAGCCGGCTGGCGGAATATCTTGAATCCACCCTGTTTGCCTGTCCGGTATGCGGCCGGATCGGCACCCTGACCAGCCGCGGCAGTGAGTTTGTCTGTGAATGCGGAATGCACGCGGTTTATACGGAAACCGGCATGCTGCAGCATGCCCCATATGATACGATAACCGAATGGGATGCCTGGCAGCGGGAGGCGCTGGAAAAGCAGATGCAAAACGCCGGCCCATCTGAGCCGATATGTGCTGACCCGCAAACTGTGCTGAGCCATTTTGGTGCAAAACACCAGGAGATGGAACGCTTTGAGGGCAATCTCACTTTGTATGCCGACAGAATGGAAATCGCGGAACATGTTTTTCCCTTTGCACATCTTACAGGACTGTCTGTTTACGGGCGAAACCATCTCGTTTTTTCCGTTGCCGGCGAGCATTGGGAAATCAGCGGCAGCAAACGGTTTTCGGCTCTGAAATACGAATATGCCTATGAATGGTCCAAAAATCAGGCCAAGACGGAAACAACGTCTGAAAAATAAATAAAAGCATTTAACAAGGATAGTTAACAAGAGGAGGGAGAAAGATGGAATACTCGGCTGCTAATACTGCGCTGTGGAATGGCGTGATACAGTTCGGAATTATTGCCTGCGCAGTTGTATTTTCCAATGTTCTGCGGCGCAAACTTCCGTTTATACGAAACGCAATGATCCCCACCGCGGTTCTTGCGGGCTTTATTCTGCTTCTGCTGCGCTCGGTGGGGTGGCTGGAAATGAGCGCGGAATTTCTGGAAATGATCACCTATCACGGTATCGCGCTCGGCTTTATAGCCATGTCGCTGCGAATTCCCGCCGCCGAGCAAAAGGCACAAAGCGGCGGGCTGGTCGGTCTGAAAAGCGGCGCGCTGATCGTCAGCACCTACCTGGTTCAGGGCTTTTTCGGCCTGGTGATTTCGCTGGGGCTGGCGTACACAATTATGCCCGATCTGTTTAAAGCGTCCGGCATCCTGCTGCCGATGGGATTTGGTCAGGGACCCGGACAGGCGAATAACGTCGGCACCTCGTTTGAGGCGCTGGGATTTGCGGGCGGACGGTCTTTCGGCCTCTCCATTGCGGCGGCCGGTTATCTTTGCGCCTGCATCGTCGGCGTAATTTATGTCAATGTAATAGCGCGCAAAAAAGGCTTCAAGCCTGCGGAAAAGACACCGGAAGTATCCGGCTCGGTCACGGTTGACACCTTCCAGGACAAAAACGAGATACCGATCAGCGAGTCGGTTGACAAACTGTCGGTACAGGTTGCGCTGGTTGTAATTGTTTATTTCCTGACCTATCTGGTGACCTGGGGACTCACTTCTCTGTTCACCGCAACCCTTCCGGGGCTTGCGAACACAGTCAATCCGCTGATCTGGGGATTCAACTTTATTGTCGGCTCCGCGCTGGCGATCGCGGTGCGTTCCATTATCAATACGCTGCGCCGGACCCATCTCATGACCCGGCAATATCAGAACAATTATCTGCTCAGCCGTATTTCCGGCCTTGCGTTTGACGTAATGATCGTTGCGGGAATCGCCTCGATTGACATTGCGGATCTGTCCGGACTCTGGCTGCCGTTCCTGCTGATGTGCGTGGCGGGGGCTGTGACGACCCTGTTCCATTTGCAGTATGTCTGTAAGAAAGTGTATCCGGACTACTACTACGAGGGCTTTGTTTCCATGTATGGCATGCTCACCGGCACAATCAGTTCCGGCATCCTCCTGCTGCGGGAGATCGATCCGCAGTTCAAGACGCCGGCGGCCAACAATCTGGTGACCGGCAGCAGTTTTGCCATCCTGTTTGGCGCACCCATGCTGCTTTTGATTGGCATTGCACCGCAGTCGGCGGAGATGACCTTCCTTGTGCTGGGCCTTCTGGTCGTTTATCTGGCGGCGCTTATGCTGATCATTTGCGGCAAAAAGAGACCCAAAGAAAAGAAAAAATAATACGGACGTTATAAAAGTCCCATAAAGAGTTTCACTCAGCCGGCAGATAAAGAAAATAGTTTTTGATAATCCGCCGGAAGAATATTCAGTAAGACAGCTGAATTCGCTTTTTGCTGTTTTAAGCGGTTGTAAAAATACTGCCGCTTGCTGTAAGGGCGGGAGAAGCGGTCCCGCTGCTTGCGATTTCTTTTAACCCCGGCCAGCCTGCCGGGGCTTTTTCTTTTAAATTATCTCCCGGATAGTTGGGCAGATGAGGCTTAAAGCGATTGAATTTCAGTTGCAACAGCTTTCCTGCGTCTTTTTTAAGAAGCCGGGATAACGATGGAATGAAAGTAACCGGCTTGTGTATTCGGACAAGGAGGTGCGAAAGCGCTTCGGTGGTTATTAAAGGAGCCAAGCGAGGCAGAAAAGTGTCGGAGATTCTGTAAATTCTGGAAAACATCCCCCGGGCAACGAAACTTTGCGTGTGTTTTCAGACGCTGGACACTATACTGAAACCGGAGGTGAACGGAGAATGTACACACTATATGACCAATTGAGAAAACTGCGGGAACAGAAAGGATTCACCCAAAGCGAGGTCGCTGAGCGGCTGTTTATCACACGGCAGACGGTGTCTAACTGGGAAACCGGAAAGACCGAGCCGGATCTGGACAGTCTGGGAAAGCTGTGTGAGCTGTATGGCGTACCGGTCTGTTCGGTAATCGGGCAAGGCCCGGAAGGCGGGGCAGGCTGCGTGCCGGAAAACGCCGTCCGGCCACAGGAACGGAAAAATGCGCTTCTGCGCGCTGCAATTTGGTCCGCTGCCGTCCTGGCCCTGCTGATGATCCGCATAGATATGCAAGCCGCCTATTTCAGGGCGCAGGCGAGTGTCTTTGGAATAAAGCTGGATATAAATGATTCAGCCGCGCAGGCTCTGCTGATTTACCAGATGCTGCGCCCAATCCTCTTCTGGCTGACCGCTGTGATGTGCGTGGGGAGCCTGATTCAAATGGGCGTGAGGATAAACCTGCCGCGGGGACTGCGCATCGGCTGCGGGGCCGCTGCGGCGCTGATCCTGCTGTGGCTTGCGGCGGAATTCCTGTCCGGCCTTCTGAACGGCTCGTGGATTTTCCAGCAGGCGCTGTGGTTTGCTGTGCGGTATCCTTTCCTGCCCGGCGCGGCAGCCGCGCTTGCCTTTCTGGGTGCGGCTTCCCAAAAATCCCGCGTACCCAAAGAACACAAAAGAGCGCGCGGCATCTGAAAAAAAGCCTCGACGCGGACCGGAAAAAGAAAAGCGAGCGGGTGGGTGGGCTTGGCGATGTATGAAATTTGCCTGTAAGTAAGCCGCTTACACAATGCTTTGCGAATACCCGAAACCGGTTCCATCGGCAGCAGCGGATGCCTGGTCCGTCCGTCAGGGACGCTCTTTGCGGGCTTGACGCCTTTTTGATGTAAACTCAACCGTACATGTTTAAGCCATCGATTCGATTAAATCCGGAAAGAGAAACAGCCGGCTTTACCTGCCTTCATTTCCCGATGCGCAAATGATCGCTCAGAAAAAACTGAGTAAATCGACACATGTTCTTCACATTCGACAGCGATAATGCAACAGTAGCGAATGGATGAAAGGACACCGGGAATGAAGGGAAACAGCAAAAGCAAAAGGAAACTCATGTTGATTGCGGCGCTCTGTCTGGGCGTAATTGTATGGACGGGCATATCTGCGGTTCGGCAAAGCGTGCACGCGGCACAGACTGACGAGCAGAGCGAAACCGAAACGCAGACCCTCAGTTTTGAAAACGCGGCATATGTCGTTGACCCGTATGTTACCTATACTTATGAGCAGATGCTTAAGGACGCGGACGAGCTTGCGGCGATGTATCCCGGCCTGATTGAGAAGACGGTCTTTGGCTATTCCGCAGAGGGCCGCCAGCTGCTCTGCCTGCGGCTTGGCACCGGAGAAAGGGAAATTATTCTGACAGGCGCAATACATGGATGCGAGTATTTTGCGGCGGATTTTCTGATGTATCTTGTGGACCGGTACGCTTACGGCTATGCGATGGACGAGCAGTATTCCGGCTATAGTTATCGCGCGCTTTTGGATCAGGTGACGCTGGTGGTTGCGCCGATGCTGAACCCCGACGGCGTCAATATTGCGCAGAACGGGCCGGATGCGGCGGCAGATCCGCAGGCTGTGCGCGCCATGGCAATGCAGGGCACGGGATATTATGGCTGGAAGGCCAATGCAAACGGGGTGGACCTTAACCGGAATTTCCCGCTGCTTTGGAGCAATTATAACGGGATAACGGTGCCGAGCGCCCGGTATTATACCGGTCCGTCGGCGGCTTCAGAACCCGAAACACAGGCGGTTATCAAGCTGCTGGATTCTACCGATTACTGGATGCTTGCGGATTTCCACTGCTATGGGGAGATCATTTACTGGCAGGATAACTACAACGAGATTACTGAAGAATATCGCGCAATTGCACAGCGGATCAAAGCGGAGACCGGATTCGGCGACGCCGGCGTGGAGGACGCCGACAGTTTTGCGGGTTATTTGCAGAACTATGCCCGCGCAACCAGCGGACGCTTTGCGATGACGGTTGAAATCGGCAGCTATTGGGGCTATGATGAAGCGGATTTCGACAGCGCGGCTTATCCTTTATATGTGATTGGGCTGGTAATGGCGGACGAAGTCGCGGCAATGGCCGAATGATTCTGATGTAGAGAATTTTATGCAATATAAAAGCCCGCAGCGCTTTCGAACGCTGCGGGCTTTTTAATATTTCAGCAAAAGTTTTGCCGGTACATGAAAGTCCCCGCATCCGGTCGCTTTGGACGGAATTGTCTTTGCGGGATATAAAAGAAGAAATTCACTCAGTGAAAAAATTGCGTCGTCAACAGACGACGAGGGGCAAAACGGCCAGAGGGGCTGCAATTTCCCCGTGAATTCCTTCACCACCTTCCGGTGTAAAGCAGTCTGGTTGGGCGTACCAAAAACAAAACCGCGGCAGGAAAGCAATGCGGCTTATTCAAGGACAGCGGGCGTTAATGAAAATCTGAAACATCTTTTGAAAAAACGCAAAGCCGAAAGGCCTAATAAGGCCGCGACTCCGCTGCAGAAACACTTCAGAAGGGCCACAGATCGGAGAGACTGCGCCCGAGATATTTTTTCATCGGTTTAAGCTCGCGCTGCATGACGTCTCGGCCCTCATTGTAAAGCGCCTCCAGCTTTTGGGGATCCCGTTCAGCGCGGCCGACGGTGACCGGACGGTCGGGACGAATTACAAAAAGGCTGCCTTCCGACTCCAGCTTGCGGATCTCTTCCAACGTCTCGTTATACCGGGCAGACATGGTGGCGAGCTGCTGGGCGAAGTTTGGTTCTCCGCGAAAGGTTTTGCGGATCGCGTAAGAGCGCACCGATGAGGTGTGCGCGGCACGGAAACTGATATCCCTTGTCAGGACAAGCACGACCTTGTCATATCCTTCCCGCATGGCCTGCTTGAAAGGAATTGGGTCGGAAACCCCGCCGTCCAGACAGTCCATGCCGTCCACATGCACTTCGGGCGCAAGAAGGGGCATGCTGCTGGACGCCCGGACGGCTTTCATGATATCCTCGGTTTTTCCCTTTTCGAGATAGACGGGCCGTCCGGTCGCACAATCGGTTGCGACCGCGACGAAGCGCTGTTTGGAACGATAAAAGGTGTCGTAATCCATCGGCACGATTTTTTCGGTGCGGCCGAACAGAAAGTCAAAATCAAAAAGACTGCGCTTTTTCAGCAGATTTCCCACGCCGACATAACGGCTGTCGTCCGCAAAGCCGATGTTGATTCGCGCGGTTCTCCCGATATCTTTGGAAATATAGTTGACGCCGGTCAGCGCGCCGGCAGATACACCGATCACATAGGGGAATTCGATCTTGTTTTCCATCAAAACATCCAGCACGCCGGATGTAAACAGGGAGCGCATTGCGCCGCCCTCCAAAACCAGAGCAGCTTTCATAACGAAGCTCACTTTCCTGTGAATTTTCCTGATGGTTATTATAGCACGGGCCGGATAAAAGTGTCCAGAATCCACAAAAAGGAAAGCGCGGTACCGTCAGGTTTCATAAACGCCGTTTCTTGTTTGGATTTGGCAGACTGTGTTACAATGATAGCGAAAAAAAGCATGTTCAGAATGGTTCCGGGATGGGGAAAAGAAGCCGGTCCCGGAGAGGAGAAAAAATGACAAAAGCAATTTTTTTTGACATTGACGGAACGCTTCGCAGTTTTCGGGACGGAAAGATTGCGGATTCTACGCTCCGCGCGCTGCATATCCTGCGCGAAAAGGGCATAAAGCTGTTTATTGCATCCGGACGAGGCATGCCGCAGATCCACTTTATGGACGATATTTTCCGTTTTGACGGCTATGTGGCGCAAAACGGCCAATACTGCCTGGTGGGCGACGAAGTGGTGCGCTGTGTGCCGATGGACACGCAGGACGTGGAAGCGATCATACGGGCCTCACAAAACGGCGCGTTTTCCTGCTTTTTGGAGACGGCGGACGATATGGTGCTCACCTATGAGGACAGCAACGCGCGTGAAATTTTCCGGCTGCTTGGATTGCCGGGCGCAAAACTTATGCCGCCTGATTTTGACCCGGCAGCGGTCATCAAGGGGATCGTATTTGTGGATAAAGCACACGAGCCCGCGCTGACTTCGATTGTGCACAACAGCATGACTTTCCGCTGGCATCCCCTGTTCTGCGATATCGGGCGAATCGGCGGCGGCAAGGACGTCGGCATGGACGCGGTGCTGTCAAGACTGGGTATTCCGCTCGAGCAGACAATGGCGTTCGGCGACGGGGAAAACGATCTTGAGATGCTGCGCCATGCCGCGATCGGCGTGGCGATGGGAAACAGTTCGCAGACCGTCAAAAACGCTGCGGACTATGTGACCGACAGTGTGGATGAGGACGGCATCGCGAATGCGCTTGCGCATTTCGGACTGATTTGATTTCACCGCGCCGCGACAAAAGGAGAGTGGGCAGCATGCGTAAAAATCCCGCATTGTGGCTGTATCTGGGACTCAGCTTTGGATCGACATGGATTTGCTGGGGACTAATCGCCTGGTTTTCCCAGTACAGCCTGTTTGTAATGCTCAATGCACAGATGCTCATCGCCGCGACCATGTGGCTGCCGGGGATTTCGGCGCTGCTGGTCAAGGCGCTGTTTGGCAAAAAAGAACAGCTGAATTTTGGGCTGCGGCCCCGTTTTCGAAAATTGTGGGGGTATTGGGCTGCTGCCTGGCTGATGCCGCTTGCGCTCACGCTGCTTGGAGCTGTCGTCTGGTTTGCCGCTGCGCCGCAAAGCTTCGATCCGGCACTTGGACAGCTCGGCGCCGCTGTGGATATCTATTCAATGGGAAATGGCCGAATGTTTGGCGGTTTGATTTTGGGTCTGAACCTGCTGATTGCGCCCTTTTTTAATCTTATTTTCGCGGCGGGTGAGGAGATCGGCTGGCGCGGCTATTTATACCCTGCGCTTCGCAGAGGGATGAGCAGTGCGAAGGCGGCGCTTGTCAGCGGGCTGATTTGGGGACTCTGGCATGCCCCGATCATTGCGCTTGGGCACAATTATGGAACGGATTACACCGGCTGGCCATTTGCAGGTATCGCTGCGATGTGCCTGTTCTGCATCGGTTTCGGCGGCCTGCTTGTCTGGCTGCGCGAACGGACACAGAACGTATGGCCCGCCGCATTGGCGCACGGCGCGCTGAATGCGGTCGCCGCCCTGCCAACGCTCCTGCTTTTGCCGGGCGCGTCGGTAAATCCCCTGCTTGGCCCGGCGCCGGTTGGCCTGATTGCGGGCTTGCCAACGCTTCTGTGCGGATTGCTGTGCATCCGCGGACTAAAACGGAATGTAAATGGGACAACGGATGAGCGAAAGGAGAAAACAGCATGAAATTGACCTTTTTGGGAGCGGCGCATGAGGTGACCGGCAGCTGCTATCTTCTGGAAGCCTGCGGAAAAAGGCTGCTGGTTGATTGCGGAATGGAACAGGGCAGGGACACGTTTGTCAATCAGGAAATACCGGCGGCTGCCAGTGAGATCGACGGCGTGCTGCTGACCCACGCCCATCTTGACCACTCGGGCAGGCTGCCGCTGCTTTATAAACAGGGGTTTCGCGGAACGGTTTATACAACCGAAGCGACCTGTGAACTCTGCGGAATCATGCTGCGCGACTCGGCACATATTCAGGAATCCGAGGCAGAGTGGCGCAACCGCAAGGCGCAGCGGTCGGGCGCTGACCCCTATGAGCCGCTGTATACGATGGAGGATACCGAAGGACTGCTCTCTCTGATCCATGCCTGCGGATATGGCGAATGCCTGCAAATTGCCGAGGGCCTGCGTGTCCGCTTCTGCGATATCGGCCATCTGCTGGGCTCCGCCTGCATCGAGGTCTGGGTGCGGGAAGGGGAAATCGAGAAAAAGCTGGTTTTTTCAGGAGACATCGGCAACATAAACCAGCCGATTCTGCGCGATCCCGCAACGCTTTCCGAGGCCGACTACGTCGTTATTGAGTCAACCTATGGCGCTCGCTCTCATGGAGAACGCCCGGACTATCTGCGCTCGCTTGCGCAGATCATTCAAACGACCTTTGACCGCGGCGGCAATGTGGTCATCCCTGCCTTTGCGGTCGGCCGAACACAGGAAATGCTTTACTTTCTGCGGCAGATCAAGGAGGAAGGCCGGGTTAAAGGGCATGACCGGTTCAAGGTCGTTGTAGACAGCCCGCTTGCAGTGGAAGCAACCCATATTTTCCGGGAAAATGATACCGATTATTTTGACGAAGAGGCGCGTGCGCTGGTCCTTCGGGGGGTCAACCCGCTGGATTTTGAAGGGCTTTCGCTGGCGGTTTCGACCGAGGAATCCAAGGCGATCAATGAGGACAGGGACTGCAAGGTGATCATTTCCGCGTCCGGTATGTGCGACGCCGGCCGCATTCGCCACCACTTAAAACACAATCTCTGGCGCGCAGAGTCCACCATCCTGTTTGTCGGCTATCAGGCCGAAGGGACGATTGGAAGAAGGCTGATTGAAGGAGCCGAGAGCGTCAAGCTGTTTGGAGAAAAGATCGAGGTGCGGGCGCAGATCGAGACGCTTGCCGGGGTAAGCGGCCACGCCGATCGGGAGGGCCTTATGCGTTGGGCGGCCGCGTTTGGCAATTCGCCTGCAAGGTTTTTCGTCACCCACGGGGACGAAGAGAACTGCGAGGCGCTGCGCGCCCAGATAGAGCGGGAGCTGGGAATTGCGTCCTGCGCGCCCTACAGCGGCGAGTGCTGGGACCTTGCACAGGACCGCTGTCTCGTGCAAGGGAGCCGTGAGCGGGTTGCCGGAGCAAAAGAAGGCAAAAAGGATTTTGCGCCGAGCACGGGCTTTGCGCGGCTGCTGGCTGCCTATAAGGCTTTGGGAGAACTGGTGCAGCGCAGCAGAAACAGCGCCAATAAGGAACTTGCGCGTTTTGCGGACGCGATAGAAGCGCTCATCGCCGGATTTTCTGACAAAGAATAATTGAGATATTTTTTAAAAGGCGCAGCCATGCCATGGCTGCGCCTTTTTTTGCGTGTTGTGTTTAAGCCTCCGATCTTTATGGAAACAGACAAGCTTTTTTAAGGCGGCGGGCAAATCGTGAAAAATACTTTTCTGAATGACCGAAATTGCTTAAAAAAGGTGATTCCAGTTCATAAAAACCGATGCGAGAAGAACGTAGAAGAAAAGCTGAGCTTAATATTTCCTGCAAAGCCGGTCAGCATCCTGTGGGCATGCGCAACCCGAGGCAAGGCGGTGAGAAATTACCGGCTTAACCCATGACAAAATCAAGTCATAGCGGCATTGTGAATTGACAGTTCAAGTACAAAAAATGAGGCGTGAAAAGGAAAATATGCAGAACATGTTTCAGGTTCGCGGCCAACCGAGGAAGCCTGCTTCAAAATAACTTGATAAAATGACAAATGAATAATTTGAAAAAATGCAAAGCTTGCTTGACATTTTTTGCAAAGCAAACTATACTAAAAATGCAAAGTTAACTTAGCATGATGCGATCTTGGAGGTGAGCTGGAATTAAAACGAGAATTCAGGAACTTAGAAAGCAGCGCAAGATGTCCCAGGAGGAACTGGCGCTTGCGGTCGGCGTATCCCGGCAGACGATCACTTCGCTGGAATGCGGGCGGTATACCGCCTCGCTGGTGCTGGCCTACAAGATCGCCCGGCTGTTTGGTTTGAGCATAGAGGAAGTGTTTGACTTTTCACAGGTGGAGGAGTTATGAATTTAACGGCTTTCAGAAGAAAACTGAAAATCAGGGTCGCGTGCAGCGCCGTATTCGTCCTGCTTGCGGTTGGCGTGTGCTTTTGGGGGATATACCGGCTGGGAAAGCTTGGACCGGACGCGGAGCAGCTTGCCTGGTTGTGGGGATTCCGCTGCGGGCTGGTTGGCGGTATTGCGGCATACAGCGTGGCAGAGGCGGCCAAGGCGATCCGGGCGCTGTGCAGCGAGCAGAAAATGCGCGCGCTGTATATTGAGGAAAATGACGAGCGCGCAGCCCTTATCGAACAGCGGTCGGGCGGCACCGCAATGGGGATTGTGACAGGCGGACTGGCCCTTGGGGTGCTGGCAGCTTCTTTTGCAAGCCAGCTGGTCTTTACCGTGCTGCTCTTTACGCTGCTTTTTGTACTGCTGGTCAGATTGGGATGCTGGATGTACTGCGTTCTGCGCTATTCCGATCCGGGCGATGGACGCGCGCAGGTTTTGTCAAAGGCGTTGACAGCGGGTGGAATTTTCCTGTTCGTTCTTCCGCAGCTTATTGACAGGCTGATTACGCGGCTGCCGGCCGCCGTGGAAGTTCCGTTCGTTTTTGTGGGCGGCGCAGGCATGATTGCCGGACTGTTCCTGCTCGCGCGCTTGAAGGGGAAGCAGGAATGAGCGTATTTTATGAAAGGGCACAAAAGGGCAACCTGAAAACTGCACGGAAGAAAGAAGCCGTTTAGGTGAAACCGGATTCCGGACAGCTTTTCACAATGCCGGGCGCGGAAGGGAAAAATTCCCGACAGCGGCAAGCGCGGAGCATACCCGTATGGCGTTATGCTCCGCGCTTTATATATTCCGAACAGGCATGGAAAATATCGGTTTTGCCGAAAGGAAAATAAATTTTTTTTTCACATAAAAGGCACCGGAATTAGCAGAAAATTTGAGCGAAGAGTTCTTTCAAAATGTGCAAAGGTATTACATAAGACGCTCCCAAATAATGCATTACGGCGCGAAACAAGCAAGTGTTTTTTGCCTTTTTCATGGCAACCGCAAGAAGTATCTTCTTTGGTTTATGAAAGCTATTTGCTAATGGAGATAAGGCTGCGAGGATGGCAGATGTATTTCTGCGCGTCAATAAACAGCTTTTGTCAAATAAAACAGGTTCCAGCATCAGCCGGAACCTGAAAACAGCAAAGAGATTATAAAATAAATTATTTCAAACAGCCTGTCTTACAGGTGCTTTTTTATTTCCCCTTTCACGCGATCCGAGAAAACTGCCAAAGGGCTGCTCGTCCTCTTCGGGATCGTTGGCAAAAATGTGCCGGCGGATCGCAGACAGGCCTTTATGAAGAACAAGACCATCTCCTGCGGGCAAAAACAGGGGAAGCGTTTACGAGGTAAACTTCGGACACCGGCCGGCCGAAAAGCACCGGCAAAAACGAATTAGAAAAGGCGGCACTCGAGAATTCAGGCGTACAGTCCGCACCAGTAATTGTTGTACACGCCGTCCGTTTTCCGCAGACAGGCAGCGCCGAAAGTCGTATAATCCGGCGAGAGCATGCAGGCGCGCAGCGAATCGCAGGAGTTCCAGCAGTCAAGAATTTCCTGCGCGGTCAGATAGCCTGCGCTGATGGACTCCTGCACAGCACCGGACGCGGCGGAGATTCCGGCAGAACCGTCCGGCCGGACATAGGAGTAGACGGAGGTCAGTTCCTGTGCGCGAACCGCCGCGCCTTCGGCAAAAGCGTCGTTCCAGCTCAGAGCAGGCAGGTTGTTGGCGGTGCGCAGGTTATTGATCAGGTCCAGCAGTTCACGCGCCACGTCTTCACGCAATCCGTCCTCCGGCGTTTGCGGATCGATTTCCTCTTCAAGATTGGTTGTCACAACCGGCTGACTGAGGTCTTTGACCGAGACATTGAAGAGGGCGGCGCGCTGGGGAACAAAGATATGATTTTCGCGCTTTTCCGGAATCCCGGGGACTGCCTGTGCAGCGCCGGAAGCCAGATATTCCGCGTAGATTTCCGGCGTGACCTCCTTCCAGAAACCAACAAGCGCTTCGATTTTGGTGGAGGCCACCGCCGCGCCCTTTACCGTAAAGGTCGCGACGCCGTTTTCCAGCTTGTTCAGCGAAACGGCGGCTGTGGCGGTATTGTAGGAAATCAGCTGTAATTCCTCCCCTTCGGAAAGGGGCGTTTCCAGAGTGATGCCGTTTTGCAGGCAAGCGGCAAGTTCAGCAGGCGGCGTTGTAGTGACCCCTTCAATACCGTCTACCGTAAAAGTCTGTGTATAACGTCCGAGTACACGCAGTTCGGTGCGGGGATCTGTGCGCTCTTCGACGCCGAAAAGATCCCGCAGGAAGCTGCGCAGCTTATCATACGGCTCAGAAAAATCCTTGCCGAACAGCGAGATTTTGTGTGCGAATTCTCTTTCCGGCACCTCGATTTCGCTCGTGGTTATGCTGACCGTTGTGCGGAAATATTCTCCCTTCGCGGTCACTGAGCCGAGATCTTCCGAAAGCGCGAGGATATCCGGGTCCTGCACCTCTACTTGAGAGATTTTCTCGTTTTCCGAAAGGCTTATTTCAAACGCATAGTTCTCGTTGACGGCCAGCGTGCGGTCGGCAAGCTGCTTGACAACTGGTTCAACATAGTTGTCCTGCACAGCGGGAACCCAGGGTTCGGCGATGACGACGCTGCCGGCGATTACTGCCACCAGAAGGCAGAGGACCGCCACTACCAAGCCGCGGCGAGGCGACTTTTTGCGCATCCGCCGCTTTTTTACGGCGTGGGACCGGTCAGGCACGTTTTCGGCCTGCTCAAAATCGACCGCCTCAGGCGCAAGCTGACCGGCTTGTGAGAGCAGCTGGTCAACTTCTGGCAGACGCTCTTTTTTTATTTTTCTGGAACTGTTTTCGGTTGTGCTCATAAACTGACTACTCCTCGCCCGCACCCTTGCAGGCTGCTTGGAAACAGATACATTTTTATTGTTTCAGTTTAACACAAATGTGTCTGCACCGCAATCGTACGTCCTAGCGGACTGTATCGGAATTATAACACCAGCAAAGGCAAAAATTCTGGCGAAAAGGCGCCTTACACACTGCTTTTCGACGCTTTGGTTGAAAATCAGACAAGTTTGTGAGAGAATATACACATAATCGGAGAATTCGCTTTTGCTTTTCCGGGGATTCGTTTTATGGAAATTGCCGGGTGCTCAGGGTACCCGTGCAAGGAGAGGACAGACACGGAGGCAGCAGAATGCAAACATCCAGTACGAAAAGAATATATAAGCATAATCCCGAACCCGAAAAAACGTTCGCTGAACAGTTCGAAACGGTTGGCGATGATTATTATGAATATAACTGGGATTATTATGAGCCGCCGGCAGAAGAACCGTCAAGACCGCGGCCCCGCGCACAGTCCGGGAGCCGGTTCAGCTGGGGAAGGTTTATTGCGGCTTTTTTGCTGACGATCCCGATTTTGACCCTGATTGTCCCTGCAGGCTGGATGCATTATCATGCTTATATGCGGGAACACCGGCATTTTCCGCCTTTGTCGGACGAAATGCAGGCGGTCTGCACCCGGGTGCTGAATGGGGCGCCGGAAGAGCTGGAAGTTTCTCTTTCAAACGCTGTACAGCCGCAGCGTCTTCAGCAGGATATGCAGAGAATTGTCGGCGAGATCGGCAACCGTTTCGTTGCGTCGGACGGGGACGAAGCGGTGCGTGAATATGTTCTGCAGCAGCTTGCTGCACTGGAATACAGCGAGCAGGATGGCAGCCTTTACACCCTGCCGTTTACGATCGATATTGAAGCGACGCGGGAACGCTGGGTGAAAAAGGAAAAGGACGAAGAGGAAGAAGAGGACAGTGAATGGTCGAGCCTGGAACGGTCTTCCGACCACGCAGGTCCGGGAGATGTCGAGGGAGCGCCGGACGAAACACAGGATGAGGATGAATTTGACGAAGATGACTATGAGCTGATTATCGAGACCTATCATATTTATTACGACAGTGAAAGCGTCGTTGCTGTGCGGCCTACAAAGGTCCAGAATCCGGGAATAGTTGTCATCTCTGCACATCTGGACACGGTGTATGACACGGACGGCGCGATCGATAACGGCTCCGGCGTAGCGGCGCTGCTTGAAACCGCGCGGGTGCTCAGCGCCAGCCGTCAGGATTTTGGCGTTGAGATCAGATTTTGCTTTTTCTCCGGAGAAGAGCTGGGAATGCACGGCGCAAGCAACTATCTGGACACCCTGAGCGAAGAAGAGCGTGCGCGGCATATTGGGATGATTAATATCGATATGGCGGCCTGTTCCAACAACGGGATACCCAAAGCGTTTTCGGTTTCCACTTATGGGCGGAACACCGGTTCGGGCTACGAAACGGGCAGCTTTGCACACCCGGCAAACAACGCGGTCAGTTCTGCGGCAATCGAAGCCTTTTCGATCAACAGCTTCGGTGTTCCCCGGCTTTACGCGCCGATCCACTGGGAGAAAAATGACCTGCGGCCGTTCCACCGCGCGGGGATTGACGCGATCACCATTTCCTGGCGGGAGATCGATCCTTCGCGTGCGATCACAAACTTTAATATCGCCTCGCCGCTGGTCATGCATACAACAGACGACAGGCTGGACACCATGGATATGCAGTCGCTGGAGCAGACGGCCAGACTGACCGTGGCGACCTTTGAGCGCTTTGCCCGGCATCATCGCCGGCCGGATATAAGGATCTTGGGAGAAAGAGGATAAAAGGAAATATGGCGCAGCACAAAATCGGAAAAACAAACGCCATGCGGATACTGGATACCGCAAAAATTACTTATACTGTGCGCGAATATGAACCGGAGGAAGCAGACCATCTCGGCGAACACGTTGCACGCAGTCTAGGGCTTGACCCGGATGCAGTTTTTAAGACGCTGGTTCTGAAAGGGGATAAAACCGGCTACCTTGTGGCATGCATCCCGGTTGCGAAGACGCTGGATCTCAAGGCGCTTGCCCGGGTCAGCGGGAACAAGAGCGTCGAGATGATTGCGGTAAAGGAGCTTTTTCCGCTGACCGGTTATCTGCGCGGCGGCTGCAGCCCGATTGGAATGAAGAAAAAGTTCCCGACCTATTTCGATGAAACGATTATTTTGTTCGATCAGGTGAATGTCAGCGCGGGACAGCGGGGCATGCAGCTTGCGCTTGCGCCGCAGGACCTGCTCGCGGCGTCTCAGGGCATTACGGCGGAACTAACCGCGGACTGAGCGGAATCGACGCCTTGTGCGAGAAAAAGGCAATAAAGTATAGAGAAGAAAACGGCAATGCGGCCGCGGGAGGGCCGGAAAGAAAATTATGAGCGAAATCCTTTACGAGACAGAGTTTGCGCTTCATGCGCGGGATACTGATTATACGGGCGCCTGGCGGCCTAGCGCGATTATGCTGGCGATGCAGCAGGCGGCGGAGATTCACGCGCAGAGACTGGGCGCCGGGTTTGACGAGCTGCGCGCGGCGAATTTTGCCTGGGTGCTGTCCCGCAGCAGCGTCCGGATGAATCGTTATCCGCGCATCGAGCAGACCGTTCGGCTGCGGACCTGGCCGGCAAAAATGCGCCACTTGATCTATCCCCGGTATTTTGAGTTTGAGACGCTTGAAGGAGAACCGCTCGGCTGTGCGTCCACGGCTTGGGTAATATTGGATATGGGCGAGCGCCGGATGGCTGCCGATCCCGGAAAAGTCGGGATCACAGTGCCGGAAAACGAGCTGAGAAAGCCTCCGCTGCCCATGCCCAGAGTGCCCCGCATGCTGGAAGCGGTTCCGCAGGTGTTCAGCCGCCGGGTTGTCTATGAGGATGTGGACGTAAACGGTCACGTAAACAACACGAGATACATAGATTGGCTGTGCGACGCGCTGGAGTATGAGCGGTTTGCGCAAGGCTCGCTGGGCAGCCTGAACATTGCCTATGAATCCGAGATCCGGCCCGGCGAAGAGGTCGTCCTTGAGCTTGCCCGCAAGGACGAGAGCTTCTCGATGAGCGGGCGGGTGGGAGAGCGCGCCTGCTTTGCGCTGACGGGAGAATTTTTGCGCTGCGATTGAAAACACAGGCACAAGGCCTTATAAAGTCAGACTGCGGACCGGCACGGTTTACGAACCGGCTGCGAAGCTCTGCTATAATGAGAATAAATAAAGCAAAACAGTTTTCAGCAGGAGGAAAAAATTATGTGGATCGCTTTGGCGGTTGTCGCCGCGATTGTTTTGTGGTTTGTGCTGACCTACAACAGCTTTGTCAAGCTGCGGGGATTTGTGCAGGAAGCGTTTTCCGGCATGGATGTTTATTTGAAAAAACGCTATGATCTGATCCCCAATCTGGTTGAGACGGTCAAGCGCTATATGAGCCATGAGGAGCAGACCCTTACACGGATCGTGGAATTGCGCAGCATCGCGGCGGGCGCCGCAACGCCGCAGGATAAGCTGGCTGCGGAAGGCGAGTTGTCCGGCGCGATCGGCCGGCTGTTTGCGGTTGCCGAGAGTTACCCCCAGCTGATGTCGAGCGAACAGTTTATCTCTCTTCAAAATGAGCTGACCGGCGTTGAAGATCAAATCGCGCAGGCGCGCAAATACTATAATGGCGCGGTTCGCCAGTATAACGTAAAGACCCAGACCATTCCGAGCAGCCTTGTCGCGGGTATCTGCGGCTTTAAAGCAATGCCTTATTTTGAAAGCAGTGAACAGGAACGTCAGAATGTGAAGGTAGATTTCGGCCAATGAAAAAGGACAGATCATCGGGTTTTGCACTGCGCACGTTGCTCTGCATGCTGGCGCTGACGGCGCTTATGCTGACGGCGGGCGTCTGCTTTGCGCAGGACGACGGGTACTACATCCGTCACATGAGCGTGGATGTGACTGCGAACGCCGACCGCACTTTTGATATTGTGGAAACCATTGACGTCCACTTTAATGAAGAACGGCACGGGATTATCCGCAGCATTCCAACCTACAGTTCTCTGGAGAGGGAAATCAGGCTGGAAAATGTTTCGGTCGAGGGCGCGCCGTTTGAATACGACGGCTATGAGGATATTCAAATCGGCGATCCGGACAAAACAGTAACCGGAGACGTGCGCTATGTTATCCGATATACCCTCTGGCACTATGCCGATGAGGAACCGGATTATGATTATCTGTATCTGAATCTGATCGGTACCGAGTGGGATACCAGAATCGAGAGTTTTGACGCGACGGTTCGCCTGCCTGACCAGGCCGAGGTCAACAATATTACCCTGACCAGCGGAAGGTATGGCAGCGATGAAAACGACGCAGCGTCCTGGTCGCAGGAGGGCAACCTCATTTCGGTGCAGGGGCAGCGCGGGCTGGACGCTTATGAGGGCGTAACCATCAATGTCGAGATGCTCGAGGGGGCTTTCCCGGACGCGGAGGTCTGGCAGCCGGACCTGGTCTTTCACAGCGTTTCGGCAAATGCGCAGCTGGATGATCACGGCGTGCTGCATGTCGAACAGCGCTACGACATCACGGTCAATCAGGGGAGCAGCTTCAGTTTGCGCCTTACTGATTCCTCCGAACGGAATAAAAGCCGGGTAGAGAACGTGCAGCTGTCCTATCCGAACGGGGAAGTGCAGCGAGAAGAGGATCGGTACGTTTATTTTGATCTTTACGACTATGAAGACCAGCGGATCAGCCTGACGCTGAGCTATGATAAAATTTATGACCTTGCAGAAGGGGAAAACGAACTTGAAGTCGAGCAGCTGGTTTACAGCGGTTCATACAGCGACGTCTGCGAATCAGCGGATTTTACCTTCAGCGCGCCTTTTGCTATCGAGCAGGCGCAGGCGCGAAGGTATCTGAATATCGCTTATGGGACATATGAGGAGTCTCAGTATCAGGTGGAACTCAACGGCCAAACGGCATCTGTTCGCATGCCGGAGATCGAGGACCCTTCCGACGATATCTATGTGACCTTCTGGCTGCCGAGCATAAATATCGTGCGGGACCAGGGCGCTTTTGACCGCATCCTGCCCGCAATCTGCGCGGGGTCTCTCATACTGGTTCTGGTGTTGGTAATCCTTAAGCGCGGAAAGCGGCTGAATCCGGTACCGGAATTTTATCCGCCGGAAGGGATCAACCCTGCGGAACTGGGCTACATCATTGATGAAAAAGCGGATAAACAGGATATCGTCTCTCTGATCTATTACTGGGCATCCAAAAAGCTGCTGCGCATTGAGATGAAAGCGGACGATGAATTCACCCTGTACAAGTTAAAGAATGTGGACGGCAGCTATCGCGACTATGAGCAGAAGCTGTTCAATGCGTTGTGGAGTAATGGCAGGCGCACCGTGGTTTCCAGCGCATCGTTGCAGAATTCTTATTATAAGAGGGTCAATGAAGCGGTGGAAGCCGTCCGCAATCAGTTCACCGGCCCAAACGTGCTTTCAAACAGGAATTTCAAGCTTATCTCCTATCTTTTAGGTCTCCTGCTGCCGGCAATTTGTATGGTGATTACGCTGATTGCCGTAGGTGCGAGGGGATTCGGCGTTGTGGCGGAAATTTTTATTATGCTGGCGGTTTTCGTCATAGATCTCACTGTCTTTTACACGGCGTCCCATTGGCAGCAAACCCATTACAAAGGCAAGAATGCATTTGTTGCAATTCTGAAAATTCTCTGGCTCGCGGTGCGCGTTGGCGGCGCGTCGCTGTGGTGCTTTTCCATGCTGAATGGGCGTGCGCTGTCTACGCAGGGCGCCGCAGTCACGGCAGCCTGTCTAAATCTTATTCCGTTTGCAGCGCCGTTTGTGCGGCGGCGCACCATGCTTGGACAGACGCTTCTTGAGCGCGCGCTGGGATTTCGGATGTTTTTGCAGACCGCGGAAAAGGAGCGGCTGCAAATGCTGCTTGATGAGAATCCGGAATATTATTACGACATCCTCCCTTACGCACAGGTGCTGGGCGTGTCAAAACAATGGGAGAACAAGTTCGCCGGGCTCTACATGGAGCCGCCTTCCTGGCTGGACAGCCATGACAGCACAATTACTGCAAGCCTTGCGCTCCATTCGCTTTCCCGCTCCATGCGTTCAAATATGACCAGCATGCCGAGCTCTTCCGGCGGTTCTTCCGGCGGCGGTTTTTCGGGTGGCGGCGGCGGTTTTTCCGGCGGCGGCTTCTCGGGCGGCGGTTCGGGCGGCGGCGGCGGAAGCAGCTGGTAAGTTTATTTAGGTCATTCAAAACGCTGTGTGCAGAGATATCCTGCACACGGCGTTTTCTTTTTTGTTTCAATACTTCGGGAAAAGACGCGCAGGAACGCGCGGAAAAATCATTTGTTGTGAAATTTGCAGCTTGGAAACCGGTGCAAAAAAGCTGCCTTTATGGTACAATATCCGGCAGTGCGCAGCAGTCTGCGCCGTGTCCAAACAGGGAAAGGAAATCAGGAGAACGATGGAAAAAATCATTCAGATTCTGTCCGCAGAGTTTAAGCGCCCTGCGCATCAGGTGGAAAATGTCGTGGCATTGATTGACGAGGGAAATACGATTCCCTTTATCGCCCGCTACCGCAAGGAGATGACCGGGTCGATGGACGATCAGCTGCTGCGGGAATTATCCGAGCGGCTGACCTATCTGCGCAACCTGGATGCCCGCCGTGCCGAGGTAAAGGAATCCATCGCGGCGCAGGACAAGCTGACCGAAGAGCTTGCCGCCGCAATCGACAACGCCGCAACACTGGCGGAGGTGGAGGATCTGTATCGGCCTTATAAGCCCAAGCGGCGCACGCGCGCCTCCATCGCGCGGGAAAAGGGACTGGAACCGCTTGCGCAGTATCTGACCGCGCAGGACCGCAAGGGCGCAGAGCCGCTGCAGGAGGCGGAAAAATATATCGACCCGGAAAAGGGAATCGAGACGGCGCAGGACGCGCTCGCGGGCGCGCGGGATATTGTGGCGGAAGAGCTGTCGGACGACGCCGAGATCCGCAAAAAGCTGCGCGCCTATTTTTCCGCACATGGCGTGATCGAGAGCGCGGCGGCGAAGGACGAGGACAGCGTCTACAGTATGTACTATGAATTCAGCGAACCGGTTGGCAAACTTCAAAGCCATCGCATTCTCGCGCTTAACCGCGGCGAACGGGAAGGGTTCCTGAAAGTTTCGCTGCGCGCGCCGGAAGGGGAGGCGGCGAAAATCGTCATTGACGCGGCGCTGCGTCCCTATGTCTGCCCAACCACCGAGCAGCTGCGGGAAGCGGCGCAGGACAGCTATGACCGGCTGATCGCCCCCTCCATTGAGCGGGAGATCCGTGCGGCGCTGACCGAGCGGGCGAACGAGCAGGCAATACACACCTTTGCACTCAATCTCAAGCCGCTGCTAATGCAGCCGCCGATCAAAAACATGGTTACGCTGGGGCTGGACCCGGCCTACCGCACCGGCTGCAAAATAGCGGTTGTGGACGGGACCGGAAAGGTGCTGGAAACCGGAGTCGTCTATCCGACACCGCCTCATAACAAAAAGGAAGAGGCGGCCAAAAAACTGCGGGGAATGATCGAGCGAAATGGCGTCAAGGTCATTTCAATCGGCAACGGAACCGCCTCGCGGGAGAGCGAGCAGTTCGTAGCCGAGCTTATTCGCGGCACTGATCTCGGCTATGTGATTGTCAGCGAGGCAGGCGCGTCGGTTTATTCCGCGAGCAAACTCGCCGCCAATGAATTCCCGGACTACGACGTCTCGCTGCGCAGCGCGGTATCCATTGCGCGCAGGCTGCAGGACCCGCTTGCCGAACTGGTAAAAATCGATCCCAAAAGCATCGGCGTCGGGCAGTACCAGCACGACATGCCTGCACAGCAGCTGGACGAGGCGCTTGGCGGAGTCGTGGAGGACTGCGTCAACTCGGTGGGCGTCGACCTCAACACCGCAAGCGCGCCGCTGCTTGCCCGGGTCGCGGGTGTGAATGCGGGGGTTGCGAAAAACATCGTCGCATACCGGGAGGAGAACGGCGCATTCACAAGCCGCCGCCAGCTGCTCAAGGTGCCGAAGCTCGGCGCAAAGGCGTTTGAACAGTGCGCGGGCTTTATCCGGGTCCCGGAAAGCGAAAACGTACTGGACAACACGGCGGTACATCCGGAAAGCTATAAAGCGGCGGAGAAACTGCTGGAAACCTGCGGTTTCAGCATGGAGGACGTGCGGCTTGGAAATCTCGGCGAGCTGCCCGACCGGATCCGGGAGCGCTCGGAAACCGCCGTGGCTGAATGCTGCGGAATCGGCGTGCCGACCTTGCGGGACATTGTGCGTGAACTGCAAAAGCCGGGGCGTGACCCGCGTGATGAGCTGCCCAAACCTGTGCTGCGCTCGGACGTGATGGAACTGGACGACCTTGTACCGGGCATGGAGCTGACCGGCACGGTGCGCAATGTCGTTGATTTCGGCGCGTTCGTAGACATCGGCGTACATCAGGACGGTCTGGTCCATATTTCCCGCATCGCGCAGCGTTATATACGGCATCCGAGCGAAGCCGTAAAAACCGGCGACATTGTCAAGGTTTGGGTACTGGATGTCGACAAGGCGAAAAAGAGAATTTCCCTGACCATGCTTCGCCCGAAGGAAGAACAGGATGACGGAAAGGAGAAAAAATAAGTGCTCAGACATATTGTGATGTGGAAGTTTAAGCCGCAGGCGCAGGGACGCACCAGAGAACAGAATATGGAGATGATGCGGGAAAAGCTGCTTGCGCTTCCGTCCAAGATCGACTTTATCCGGTCTTTTGAAGTCGGCCGGGACGTCTGCCATACCGAAAAGAGCTATGATATGTGCCTGGTGTCCGAGTTCGACAGTGTCCGGAAGATGCTGGAGTATCGGGAACACCCGGATCATGTTCCGGTTTCCCGGCAGATGAAAGAGCTGATTGAAAGCCGCGCCGTGATCGATTACGAGTATTAAGACGGATTTCTTTTAAAAAAAGCCCTTGAAAAGTTTCTGGCTTTTCAAGGGCTTTTTAATATGCCGCGAACAGGAAGGGAAAATTGGCGCAGCCGGAGATAAGCAAACATTGCGGTAAATAAAATGATTTTCAGCTGATGAAACCTGAAGTAAAGCAGAATAAGATGTACCCTGTAAAGGCCGATTTTTGCCATCTAATTATGATAAAGAAGAATAGCGGCTGCGAGGAAGATGCGTATTAAAAGAGCAGGGCATGATGCTCTGAAATGCCGCCATGCCCTGCTTCAACAGTTCTGCAAATTAAAATTTATCAGGCGAATAAAATAAGTGCAGCACCTGCGATCAGCAGAGCTATGCCAACCGCAAACTCTACCATTCCCACTCTTTTTGCGTATTCTTCATTCTTGCGGCCGGCTTTAAAGTCTGCCTCAAAACCATTGATAAGATTGTTTTTCTTCTTGAAATAAATGAAGTATCCAAACAGAAGGAACGCCAGCCCCAGCACCACGGCCAATACTTTTAGGACTGTCATATAAACACCTCCGTAAATTCCAATGAGGCATAATGAATGATAGCATATCCGGGAAATGGTTTCAATCTTTGTCCGAATGGGCGTAATTATTGACAAATCACTGGTTTGGAATAATGTGAAGATCGTCTGACGCGGCTTTGGGGGGCTGCGGTGTAAAAGGATTCTCCACGCTCTCTTTAAAGTCCGCCACGAGAAACAATTTTGCGATTTGTTGCCGAAGAAAAAGGGAGGATTCCTGGTTTCATATTGCGCCGTAAAAAGTATTTCCGCAAATTGTATCCTTTTCGCAGGATGCCAGAACCCAAAGAAATGCGGCGTTTTCAAGATATTCAAAAAATCGTGTAAGAAAGCCCCGAACAAGGGAAGCGCAGTGCGATATATGGGATCAAATATTGGTTCTGCACCTTGGAAAGGTGCAGAAGCGGGGGGTATAAATGTTTATTGTTCAAAAACGGTTTGCGGCACAAAAAACAGCCGCACGAGCGGCTGTGATTAGACAGATATTTGAAAAATCGCCGGATATTAAAGCTGTTTGAGTTTTTCCAAACAACCGCGGCAAACTGTCTTGCCCTCATATTCGACGGTGTCTTTTGTGCTTTTGCAGAACACGCAGTTAGGGGAATAAGGGCGAATGATAATTTTATCATTTTCCGCGCTGATCTCAACGGGATCTCCGGTTTCGATGCCGAGAGTATGCCGGTATTCGATCGGGATGACAATGCGGCCGAGCTTGTCGATTTCACGGATAATGCCTACAGATTTCATGGTTGCTCCTTGTCGTTTTGTCGCTTGAAGTGGCATATTCCATCGCCTCGCGAACTAATTATTAGAGAGGTGACGGGATATGATGAATTATGTGCTGATGGTGCTTGTCGTGCTCTCAATCGTTTTTGGCGGTCTGCTTGGAAGAATGCCGGAGCTCACCAGCGCAGTTCTGGAAAGCGGCGTGAACGCGATTCAGCTTTGTCTGGAACTGTGCGGCACGGTGGCGCTGTGGTGCGGCGTCATGAAAATTGCCCAACGCTCCGGCTTGTGTGAAAAGCTGAGCCGGGCGCTTTCGCCGGTGACCAATTTCCTGTTCCGTGGGTTGAAGGAACAAAGTCCCCGCGCGATCGATTCAATCTCCTTGAACATTACCGCAAACCTTCTGGGGCTGGGCAGCGCCGCGACCCCGATGGCGCTGGATGCGATGGCTGAACTGGACCGGCTGAACCGCCAATGCAATGTGGCGAGCGACTACATGGTGAACTTTGTCGTTCTGAACACCGCCTCCATCCAGCTGCTGCCGACGACGGTCGCAACGATCCGGCGCCTGGAGGGCAGCGCGGACCCGCTTGAAATCGTTGTCTGCGTCTGGCTGAGCACTGTCGCGTCGGTCGTTGTCGGTCTCAGCCTTGCAAAGCTGCTCGGCCGCTTTCGGAAAAGGAGGGACCGGTCTTGAAGATACTCAGTGACTGGCTGATCCCGGCAGTGATCTGCGGGATTGTGCTTTACGGGTTTCTGCACGGCTGCAATATTCTTGATGCGTTTGTAGAGGGCGCGGTCGAGGGAATGAAGGTGGTATACAAGATCACGCCGACCATGATCGCAATCACTTTGTGCGTCGGTATGCTCAAGGCAAGCGGCGGGCTGGATCTGATCGCAGCCTTTGTTGAACCGCTTGTGTCGCTTGTGCGCATCCCGAAAGAGGTGGTGCCGCTGATGCTTATGCGGCCCATTTCCGGAACCGGCGCGCTTGCAGTATTCAAGGATATTATCGCTCAAAACGGACCGGACAGTTATGTCGGCCGGGTAGCTTCAGTCATGCAGGGAAGCACCGAAACAACCTTCTATACCATGGCGCTTTATTACGGCGTGACCCATGTCCGCAAGACGAGACATACCCTGGCCAGCGCAGTCGGCGCGGATTTGACAGGCTTTCTTTTTTCGGCGCTCACCGTCAGCCTTTTGCTTGGATGAACGAACAGATGTTCATAGTCATATTTTACCACATTTTGGAAATATTGCAAGCCTTTTTTCGCCCTATTTTGCAAGCCAGACAAAGCTGCCGTCTGCGTTTGTAAAGGTGGCGATGCCCTCATAGCCCTGCGCGAGCGCGCGGCTGATTGCGTAAACATCTTCAACGGCAAAACGTTCATAATAAGTATATAGCCGCTCGCTGGAAGGGTCACAGCACAAGATATAGCGCAGCTTGCAGCCGTACAGCTGACGCAAGGCCCGGATGCGAAATCCGTTGATGGACATCATGGTCATCAGGCTCGCGAGGTTTTTGGGCGATACGCTTGCAAGCAGGCAGCGCGCGCCGAAGCGCTGCTGTGCGCGGTCCAGACAAAGGCGGGCAAGTTCACGCGCGATGCCGTTGCCCCGATAGTCCGGCAGGACAAAATAGCATTCCAGATTGAGCGCTTTTTCCTTCTGCTGCGAATCAAAATCCAGCTCGTCTGCCAAAGTCGGATCATCGGTGCAGCGTAAAATTCCGCAAACGCCGCAGAGCTTTCCGTCCGCAAACATGCCCTGCATCTCGCCGTCGTTCAGCATGGTCAAAACCTCTGCGCGGTTACTTGCCACATAAACGGAAGAATCCTCCAGCGTGGAAGCCGCCAGCTGCTGGACCCGCATGATTTCCTCAAGGTCATGCTCATGCAGCTGGCGCACGGCGCCTTTTTCTACTTTTCCTGTGCGGTTGTTTTTCAGATAAGGTTTCATGTGTGCAGGCCCTCCGTGCCATGAGATGATAATTTCACAATACAGTTGCCTTTGTCAATATACAGGCGATCGACGCATTGGGTCGTGAAAAGAGCGCCGTCACAGCGGCAGGCTGCAATCCCGCAGCGTCCGGCAAATTCTGCGGCGCTTTGTCCGCCGCCGACGAAAAAAACATCATCGCCCGGGCGCGCTTGCGGAATTGCGCTTAAATCGACGAGCAGATGTCCCATACAGGCTGTCCCGATCACCGGGGCCGGCTGACCGCAGATTTGCAGCGACAGATCATGCGCATGCAGCAAAGCGGGCAGATGACCGTAACCGGCGCTGACAATTCCGGCGCGGGTTATCTGCCGCGCGCCTATCGTCCGGTCATAAAAAGAGAGAGAGCCGCGGGGCGTAAATATGCGGGAAATACGGCTGCGCAGAGAGAGTACCGGAATAAGCGGTTCGGGATTCTGTGATTCACGGGAAGGCAGGCCGTACAATGCGGTGCCGGCCCGAACGGCGTCAAAGCGAAGCGCCGGCTGATCCAGGGTTGCGCTGGTGGCAAGATGACATATCGCCTCAGGAACCCTTCTGCGCACCTTTTCACGCAGGAGGGAAAACCGGTCCGCAAGTTCGGTGCTGTTTCCGTTTTGATACAGAGCCGGTGCATGGGCAAACAGTCCGCACAGTTCAAATCCGGGATGGCTGCAAACCAATTCCAGGCATTCATCCAGAGCGTTGGGCGGAATTCCCACGCCGCTTGCGCACAGGTCGGCGCGCAGCTGGACACGCAGGGGCCTGTTAATATATATGTGGGTGAGCGCCTGCAATATTTCCGGACAATCTATCGGGAGAATGACCTGACTGAGCGCGGGAGTCAGGTCTTGCGGCAAAATTGGGTCCAGAACCATTATTCCGGACGGTGGAATGCCGGCGCGCAGCAGGGTATCCGCTTCTTCCAGCGTTGAGACAGCAAAACTGTCTGCCGCCGCAAGCAGCGCACGGGCGCACTCTGTCATACCGCAGGAATAGGCGTTATATTTCATTACGGCAATCAGTCGGGTGCCGCAGAGTTTTTTTAATTTTTGTGCATTGGCACGCAGAATGTCAAGATCTGTGACCGAAAACAGCATTAATTTCACCCTCTTTCGCGCCATCATATGTGACGAGGCGGGCAAGGGTGCGGCGCGGGTCGATTTTCCAGCAGATTTATGGTACAATCGGTGCAACAATTATCGCAATAATACCCTCTTAATGAGTAGAGACATACGAGGTCTACCGTGGAAAACGAACAGCTGTGCATATTGGTTGAGGCGGCGAAAAGCGGGGATGCGGATGCGTTCGGCAAGCTTTACGCCGCTTATTATAAGTCACTGTACAAAACTGCTTACTATCTGATGGGCGATCCGCAGGATGCGGAGGATATCGTCATGGAAACGGTAGCCGACGCCTATACCGGCATCCGGGCTCTGCGCGCAGCGCAGGCTTTTGAAGGCTGGCTTTATAAAATTCTTTACAACAAAGCGCGCAGGAAGCGCGGACTGATCGTGCGCCGCGCAACTGTGGAGCTGAATGAAAATCTGCAGGCGGACACGCCGGATGCGGAACAGATTTCGAGAAACGTGGATCTGCTTCGAGCGTTGGACGCCTTGAAACCGCAGGACCGTGCCATTGTTGTGCTCGCGGTCTGTGAGGGGTATTCTTCGGCGGCAATCGCGCAGATCATGGGGATGAACCCCAACACGGTGCGCAGCAGACAGATGCGGGCGCTGGCGAAAATGCGCGCGCTTTTGCAGGAAAAGGGAGAGGAAGAATGAAACAAACTGAATTCGAAGAACAGCTGCGCGAAAGGTTTGCGGACCCGCCTGTCCCTGCGTCGCTGGAGCCGCAGAAGGTAATGGAGCGGCTGCGGGAGCATAAGCCCGCATTGCACATATCGGCGGCAAAACGAATGGCGATTGCGGCCGGATTGGTCCTTGCGGTTGGCGTTTCGATCTTTGCGGTTGGGGTGTTTCAGCCTGTGCAAACCACCGAAGATTCGGCGCAGAATCAACCCTACGAAGACAAGACGGTTTCTCGAAGCGCTGCTGTGGAGCCGGATGCGGCGCTCTTTACGGTGCCTGAGGAGCAGCCTTCGCAGCAGATGCAGCAAGAGAAACAGGAGGCGCAGGACGAGGAAAAGGAACAGGAACAGGAACAGGAACAGTCTCTTCCGTCTGATCGACCGGGCTGTTTGCCTGAGTGTACCAGGGAGGCGTGTGTTCCGGAATGTCCCAATTACTCCGGGCAGGAGCAGCAGGAGGAATGATGGGCATCTGGTCACGCCACTGATCCTCAGCTGAGCAGGCCGACAAGAAAAAAGTGGACCCATATTCCCAAATGACCGGAAAACATAAGGCCTTTTCGGAATTGGTTTGTCCGTCATAGCCGCGGGGATTCTTCTTATGCGGCGCGGTGAAAGCAGCGGACATAAAACTCCCGCTTTTCCGTTGCCTGACATGCAGGCGCTGTGCTATAATCAACATTGAAGAAAACAGTTAGAAACGGAAGAGAGGGGCAGAGCGCTTGAAAAAATTTATCGCGGCGATTCTGCTGCTTGTCTTGGCTGCCGGCGCGGCGGTGCTTGTTAAAGATGCGCTGGATGTGCGGAATCCGGACTATGCCGTTGCGAAACTGACGGTTACGGCGGACTCGGTCGAACTGCCGGTTTCGGTTGCAGGTTACCAGTGGAGCTTCCTTTTCGACCGGCAAACGGCAAAAAAACCGGCGCCGGTTATCGAGCAGAATCTGAGCGCGGTCACGCTGCTTGGCGGGGAGAAGTTGGAGCTGAATTTTTCTCAACCTGTGCTCAGCTATACTGTGCGTCAAAGCCAGAACTACAGCTATGAGTTTTTTGATCTGGAAGGAGAAATCACAGTTCCCTTTGAACCGGGCGGCTATATCTATGAGGTGCGCGCGGAGTTTGAGCACGGGTGGGTGCTTTATTACTTTTATATCGTGGTCAGCTAGTGAAAAGATTGAATAACTAAAACCGGGATGCCTGCGCATCCCGGTTTTTGATTTAAAATGCACTGCATGCGCGGCCGGAGAATTCGTGCAGAAAGCAAAATTGTCTTTTGGCAGGGGAAGGTCTGCGGTGGCAGATTCACAGATCTGCTAAGTACTCAAAAAGGGGTTTCAGATCAATCTGGCGATAAATTCGGTTTGCAGCAAGCAAATGGATTTGAAAAATTCCGCATTCCTGATTCAGCGAGGGTGGGCGGCTTCTTTTTGCCGTCGCGTGCTGCACGCCGGCTGCATACTATGAGGTGAACAATCGAATGGGGGTATTGATATGCAAAAGGGTTATCTTGTAGTGCAGACGACCACCTCGCAGGAGGCGCTGCCTGTTATTGCGCATGTTGTTGTATCAGGGGAAGGGGGAATCCGCAGCGAGCTTGTGACCAATGCATCCGGGCGAACCGAAACGCTGGAAATAGATGCGCCGGACATTGACCAGAGCTTGACGCCGGATCCCTGCGGGCTGCCCTATGCGACGGTAAATGTTCGGGTAAGCGCCAGCAATTACAGAACAATGGAAATTAACGGCGTGCAGATTTTTGCAGGCCAGACGGCGATTCTGCCTGTCAGCCTTGTGCCGGCGGCTCTGGAAGCGCAGGCGCTGGATCAGGAACAGGTTATCACTATCGATATTCCACAGAACCTCGTGGACAATCCCGGTCAGACCGCAGACGTACCGCCAAGCGGTTTGCAGCTGCTTATTCTGGATGCGGTTGCGATCCCGCAAACCGTTACCGTGCATCTCGGAAGGCCTTCCGACTCTGCGCAGAATGTGACGGTTTCCTTTACCGATTATATCAAAAACGTTTGCTGTTCCGAGATATATCCGACCTGGCCGGAAAACGCGATTCGTGCAAACCTGTATTGCCAGATCTCTCTGGTGCTCAATCGGATTTTTACAGAGTGGTATCGAAGCAAGGGATATAGTTTTGATATAACCAATTCGACCAGCTACGATCAGTATTTTGTGTATGGCCGAAACATTTTTGACAATATCAGCCGGATCGTGGATGAAATCTTCAGCACTTATATCCGCAAATCCAACTTTGTCGAACCGTTTTATGCCGAGTATTGCAACGGAACTACGGCGACATGTCCCGGCCTGAAACAGTGGGGGACCGTGACCCTTGCAAATCAGGGGTATTCCCCGCTTGGGATCCTGCGGTATTATTACGGGAATGAAGTGAACCTGGTGCAGACAAATCTGGTCCAGGGCGCGGTGGAATCCTATCCGGGAGCGCCGCTTTCGCTGGGCAGTACCGGCGCTGCGGTCGCGACTATCCAGAATCAGCTGATCCGTATTCGAAAGAATTATCCGCTTATTCCCGAACTGACGGAGGACGGTGTATTCGGCAACACAACACGGGCGGCTATACGCCAATTCCAGAGTATTTTCAATCTGACAGTCGACGGCGTTGTCGGGCGCGCAACCTGGTATAAAATCAACTATATTTTCGTGTCGGTGAAAAAACTGGCGGAGCTTACCAGCGAAGGTATCGAGTCCCCGGACATCGTCAGTCCGGAACCAAGCGTTATTCTGCGTTACGGCTCCACAGGAACCTATGTGTCGCTCGCGCAGTTTTTCCTGAACACAGCCGCTGACTATTACAGCGAGCTGAGTCCGGTCGCCGCGGATGGTATTTTCGGCTCCGGAACCAGGTCTGCCGTCATTAATTTCCAAAAATTGCGGGGCATTTCTGCGGATGGGGCGATCGGACCGGTGACCTGGAATGAATTGTACAAGGTTTACTATTCTTACCAGAACGCGATTGATCCCAACCCGCCCTATCCCGGAACGATTCTGCGTGCAGGCAGCAGGGGGTCAAGCGTATCTACCCTTCAGCGGATGCTCAATGTAATTGCGTATTACTTCACCTCAATTAATGAGCTGACCATAGACGGAATCTTCGGTAACGCAACACGGGCGGCTGTTTTGGAGTTTCAAAGGCTGCTTGGTCTTTCGCAGGACGGACTGGTTGGACCACAGACCTGGCGGAGGATCGTCACGGTTTACAACAGTCTGGTAAACTGATAAATACAAAAGCAGAATTATTTTGACATGCGGCAGCCGTTGACTTTCTCCTGGACGGCTGCCGTTTTGGCAACAGAAAAAGACTTTCTGCCGGTAAGGCTGCGATTTTGAAGCACTTTTGAATGTGCTGCCGTTAATAGGATAAGATTCGACATTTCGTGCAGGCTGCGGTATACTACAATCAGTCTGATAATAAAAAACAGGGAAGGCGCAGGGAAAAGCAATGGATAAGATGACGATTGGGCTGTTCAATGATTCGTTTCCGCCGACCATCGACGGCGTGGCGAATGTGACGGTCAATTATGCGCAGATCATCCAGCAGGAATTGGGAAAAGCTGTAGTTGCAACGCCGTTTTATCCGCATGTGACCGACGACTACCCGTTTAAGGTGATTCGTTATCCGAGCGCCTATATCTCCAGCAATCTTGGGTATCGTGCGGGTTATCCGTTTGATCCGATTGTGCTTGGAGAGCTGGAGCGGGAGCGGATTGAACTGATTCATACCCATTGCCCGGTTGTCTCAACCATTTTGGCCAGAATGCTGCGCAAGCGCACCGGTGCACCGATCGTTTTCACCTATCACACAAAATTTGATATCGATATCGAGAAGCTGACGGCAAGCGATATGCTGCGCAAAATCTCGCTGAAATTTTTGCTGCAAAACATTGAAGCCTGCGATGAAGTATGGGTCGTATCCGAAGGCGCGGGAGAAAACCTGCGCAGTATCGGATATGAAGGCGATTATATCGTGATGGAAAACGGAACCGACTTTGAAAAGAGGCGCGCCGCAGACAGCGAGGTAAGGGCGCTGCGGGAAAAACACCGGATTTCTTCGGATGAAACCGTTTTTCTTTTTGTGGGCCGGATGATGTGGTATAAGGGCGTTCGCCTGTCGCTGGACGCGCTTGCGCGTGCAAAAGCGCAAGGCGCAAAGTTCCGTTTCATTCTGGTTGGTGACGGCACCGACCGGGAGGAAATCGAGGAATATATAAAGAGTGTTCAGCTGGAACAGGAATGCATTATGACGGGAGCTATCCGGGACCGGGAGCTGCTTCGCGCTTACTTTACCCTTGCCGATCTTTTCCTGTTTCCCTCTACCTTCGACACAAACGGGATCGTTGTGCGGGAAGCGGCAGCCTGTGAATGTCCGAGTTTGCTTGTGCGCGGCAGCTGCGCCGCCGAAGGAATTAAAAATGAACAGACCGGGATAATCGTTGAGGAAAATGCCGAAGCGATTTGCGCCGAGGTCATGCGGGCCTGTGCAGATCACGGAAGGCTCAGGCAAATCGGGCGCAATGCCTCGGAGCGGATTTACCTGTCCTGGCGTGATGCGGTGCACCGTGCTTATGAACGGTATGGAATAGTGTTAGACAAATACAGATCTCGCTCGCGGGTCGAGGAGGAAAACTCGATAGCAGAGACGCTGAGCAACGCAGCTGTGCAGGTTGCGGAGAGCCTTTATGCGACAAAGGAGCAATTGCAGGAATATTTCCAGGAACTGACCTGGAACACAAAGGATAAGCTGGAACATTTCAAAGCGAGCGGCCATGGGCAAAGCCGGGAACTGTTTGGCTCAAAAAAGGAGAAAGAAGAACAGAACAAACAGGAGCCTTAAAAGAGGCAATGATCGCGGCAGGGAAACCTTTGCCTTGAGGACAGGCGGAAAGCAGGATATCGTTTAGAAAGGTTGAACGATAAGTGTTTTTGCTTATAAAAGATAATTTGATTCAGTGATCTGTGCAGAACAGGCGAGCGCTTTCGGCCGGCATGCGGGATAGTATATGTTTTCGAGGAATTCCCGGCTTTTGACGGCGATTTCCGGCAGTTTGGGATAATAGAGCAAAACAGCGTCATGGAGCGGAGACTCCATGACGCTGTACTGTTTACAAGTTCATTTCTTTTTTGTGGGTCCTGCCCAGAAGATAGTCCACACTGACATGGTAAAAATCTGCTAATTTAACCGCCAATTCCAATGGGAGAATCCGCTCTCCTCGCTCATACTTTGAGTAGAGGGACTGGTCACAGTGAATAATATCGGCTACCTGTTTCTGCGTCAGATCAGCATCCTCCCGCAAATCCCGAATTCTGAGCTCCATTGACATCACCTAGGTTACTATAACAAAGGACAAATCGTCCTATTGACATTTAGGACTATATGTCCTATTATGCTGTAGCGAGGTGATTTTATGCCGGATTATAAAGAAATGTATCTGACACTGTTCCGTGCCACCGAGCAGGCAATTAATGCCCTGATTGATGCGCAGCAGAAATGCGAGGAGCTTTACATAAACGCTCCGCAGGAAAACCTGATTTTTCTTTCCCCGGATCAGGAATCGGAGGAAAAATAAAACAGCGGCATGAAGTCAAGGCTTCATGCCGCTGCTGCGTTTCAAGGTTATAAGTGCATGCCCATCCGCTGCGTCAGATTTACAGAGTTTTCGCGAGGACATAAACCTTTGACAAATAACCGGAAAAAAGCGTTTTACATTACATGAAAAACCGCCCGTTGTGTGAAAACGGGCGGTTTGCTGCATGACGGATCAGCCGAAACCGAAAATGTATCCAAGCGCGCCGAAGAGCCCGGCAGAGGCGAGGGACATGATGACTCCGGCGGTCACGATTCCGGCGAAGATGGCCGGCATTGCTTTGCGCCAGTTCAGCTGCAGGATCGCGGCAATCAGAGAGCCTGTCCAGGCGCCGGTTCCCGGAAGCGGAATGGCGACAAAGGTGTAGAGCGCAAGCAGTTCGTATTTTCCGAAAGTTTTGGACTTTTCGGTGGCTTTGTCGATGATTTTCTGAAAGATATGACCGATTTTCGGCAGCTTTGCGAACCTTTCGAGCACACGCTGCGCGAAAAAAATGATAAACGGGACTGGTAAGGTATTGCCGACGATCGAGACGAGCAAAGTCGGGATGAGCGGTAAATCCATGCCGACACCGATCGGGACAGCCAGACGCAGTTCAACAATCGGCAGCATTGAAACAAAAAATACCCAGATATATTCTTTCAGAATCTTCAAGGCCGGTTTCCCCAATTCATATGTTTTATGACGCCGGACAGTGTTCGTATATATGGAACGTGCCGGAAACGAAGTCATTATAGCACAGCAGCGGCAGGCCTTGCAAGGAAAGGAACCGTTAAGAAAGCAGCAGCCGCTTGTGCGTACATAAAGTAAACGATGGGGAGGGGAGAAATCATTCAATGCCGGAAAACTTTGGCCACGATGACCGTGATATCGTCGCTTGCTGTGTGGCTTGATTTGGCGCGCTGAACGATTTCGCGGCAGATGTCTTCGGGGTCATGTTCATAGAGTAATTTAAGCGTCTGTTCAATGAAGGGGCTGGTATTCTGTTCCACACCGTCCGACGTCATGACGATCAGATCGCCGTCACAAAGCGAATAGGAGCTTTCCCGGCACATGACGTATTCAAGAATACCAACCGGCAGGGTGCGGCCGGAAACTTTTTCCACCCGGTTGCCGTGCAGAATGTAGGTCGGTGCGGCGCCTGCCTTAAACAGCTTTGCTCTTCCTTCGAATACATCGAAGCTCAGCACATCCAGCGTGCTTGCCGTCTCACTGTCCTCCCGCAGCGCAAGCGCCGTATTGGCGAGCTCGGCCGCCTGCCGGATCGGAAAACCGCTTTCCAGCAGCCGCTTGAGAAAGGCACAGCAAACGGCGCCGTCCCGTGCCGCCGCGGCGCCGGTTCCCATGCCGTCCGAAAGAAGCATATGCACGTCGCCGTGCAGGTCGGTGAACACGCTGTACACATCTCCGCAAGCCTCTTTGTCGGCGGGAATCTGGGAAGCGGCTGTGCGCAGCGAATAAGCAGGCTGCTCGGTATAGCTCAGAAGGGTGCTTCCCGCGCGGTTTTCGATGGAGGGAGGGGAAAGGGTTGCGCCGGAAATGATCGAAATGCCTGCGGAAAAGCGTTTGAGCAGTTCGGCCGACGGCGCATCCGAAAGCGAAACGGTGATAATCGGGCGGCGCTCAAATCCATAGACAAGGCTTGCGTTTTCCACTGCAAGACCAAGACGGACGGCGCAGTCGTAGATCCGTTTGGAGCGTGTTTCGTCCCATTCGGAAATAGAGCACACTTCATTCTTCGCGCTTTCCAGCATTGCGGCGACCGCCGAAAACTGGCGGCGCAGCATGCCCTTATAAAGCTGGGTGTTGCGGATATGGCCGATATAGTCGAGATATCCCTTATAGCAGCGGTTGACTTCCCGAAGGATAGAATTGACACTGACGCAGCGGGAAGCAAAGGGTTCCCGAAGGTCGGTTTTGGCGACCGAACCGTGCGCGCTTAATACAGGGGTCATTTTGTTGAAGGCGTCCGCTGTTTCGCCATAGTGTTTGACCCAGCAATGGGACATGAGCGGACAGGATTTACAGACCCGGTCAGCAACATGGCTGTACAGCTTGTCCATATTGCAGCGCGCGTCCTTAAGCTCGATGGTATTATCCAGAAGTTTGGAAATATCCCGCATGGAGGAGGCGATGCAGTCCAGCCGCGCGCCCGCTGCCGCTGTCGCGCTTGCAAGTCCGTCCGCAACGGTGTTGAATCCGGTTTCTGCCGCGCTTTTCAGCGGGAAAACCAGAAAGATAAGCGCGCCGGCCATCATTTCGGATATGTAGGTGACCATATAGATATAGTTGGGCGCACAGACTGAAAGAAGCGCGCCTGCAATGACATATACAAGACAGACAAGTGCGCGGCCTCTTTTCTTGAACAGAGAGGAGAGGCCGCCTGCAACGCAGACGCCGGCAGCGGCAAAGGCAAAGGTCTGTTCGCTGAGGGCAAAGGCTGCGGCGACCGAAGCGAGAATCGCCATATCAAACGGCGAGGAGAGCAGATAGACGGCACAGAGCGCGGCGGCGCTTCCTGCGATACGCCCAACCGAGAGCGGGCCCGCTGTGACAGGATAAAGGCCCATCAGTAAAGTGGCAAGAGCGATCGCCATGCTGGCTTTCTGCGCGCTGGAAAAACCGGCGAGACTGTGCCTGCGATGCAGCGCGTCGAAAGAGAGGTTGTAAAAATAGGAAAACGCGCAGACCATGCAGGCGCCCGCAACAGTGCGCAGAACGCCCTCAACAGAAAAGGTGAGGCTGAGCCCCATGATTGCAATATCGGTGAAAACGATGGTCATTGCGCCCGCGGCAAGACAGGGCAGATAGCTGCTGCGGCGAAGGCCCGTCCGTCCGATCCCGGCAAGGATCCAGCGGAGCGCACAGACAATTCCGGCTGCCGCAACATACCCCGAACCGGCCGGAGAAAGCCCGCCGATAAAATTGCCGGCGACAAAACCGACAAGTGCGGCGGGAGAGAGCCTGTCCGGTGCGCCGATTAACAGCGCGAGCCCGAACGGGTAAACGCCTTGTGTGAACTCGACCCGGCTGAGAAGCATTGCGCACACCGCCGTGGAAAGATGCACCGCGGCGGTGCGCACTGCGGGCATCACTGCAGAGGAGGAGATCTTTTTTCTGCTTGCGGCAAGTATTGAGCCTTTGGAACGCTTAAGTTTCATTTCCCTGTACCACCATATGTCCAGTATCGTTATTCTGTGTTTCAGGAAAAGTATAGCCGCAATACAGCGCGGGAAGGGTCGATTTAAAGACAGGGAATTCCGGCGCACCGGGTCGAAAAGATATAAAAAAGGACGGGCTGTGAAACCCGTCCGCGAAAAAGGTCGTTTTACCGCCGTCGAATGCCCGAAATTCAGCCCCGAAGCCAGTATTTTTTGTCCAGTGCCCGATACTGCACCGCTTCCGCGATATGCGGCGCGTCTATGGTCTGCGCGCCCGCAAGGTCGGCGATTGTGCGCGCGACCTTCAGAACCTTTCCATAAGCGCGGGCGGAAAGGCCCAGCCCCTCGAACGCGCGGCGCAGCGCATTGCGGGCAGAATCGGTCATCACACAGACCTGCTCGAGGCGGGAGGCCGGAAGGAGGGCGTTGCAGCGAATCCCGCTTTCGGCATATCGCGCGCGCTGGACCTCCCGCGCCTGCAGAACACGGGCGCGGATCGCCGCGGAAGATTCTCCGGGTTTTGAGGCGGCAAGTGAATTGTAGTCCACCGGCGCGACTTCGACGTGCAGGTCAATGCGGTCGAGAAGGGGGCCGCTTATTCTCGAAAGATAGCGCTCAACCGTGTGCGGGGCGCAAACGCAGGGCTTTGTGCTGCCGAAATTGCCGCAGGGACAGGGGTTCATTGCCGCAACAAGCATAAAAGTGCTCGGATATCGCAGCGACCCGGCTGCGCGGGAAATGGTCACGAAACCGTCTTCCAGGGGCTGACGCAGAACCTCGGTTGCTGCGCGGGAGAATTCCGGCAGCTCATCCAGAAACAGGACGCCGTTATGTGCAAGGGAGATCTCACCGGGACGGGGCATCGAGCCGCCGCCGGTCAAACCGGCCGGGGAGACGGTGTGGTGCGGCGCGCGAAACGGGCGAATGCGAACAAGCCCTCCGTGATCGGCAAGCTGGCCGGCAGCGGAATAGATTTTGGTCGTCTCGATCGCTTCTTCATATTCCAGCGGCGGAAGGATGGAGGGAATTCTGCGGGCAAGCATGGATTTTCCCGACCCTGCAGGCCCGATCATCAGAAGATTGTGCCCACCGGCGGCCGCGATCTCAATTGCACGCCGCGCTGCATACTGTCCGCGCACATCGGCAAAATCCAGCAGATCTCCCTGGCACGGGACGCCGCTGAAAACCGGCGGCTCGGATGCGCCAAGCGGCGCGCCATCCCGCAGGTGACAGATTAGCTGGGCCACGTCCCGGACGCCAAACACCTGCAAACCCTGCGCGACGGCGGCCTCCTGTGCGTTTTCAGCAGGCAGAAAAAGCCGCTTGATTCCCGCGTCCCGCGCGGCGAGCGCCATACCAAGCGCGCCGCTGATCGGACGCAGCCGTCCGTCCAGCGCAAGTTCTCCGATGAACGCAGCTCCCTGTGCGGAAAACTCCAGCTGTCCGCTTGCAAGCAGTATTGCCAGCAGAATCGGCAGGTCGTAAATGGGGCCGCTTTTCTTCTTGTCCGCCGGCGCGAGGTTAACTGTTACACGGCTGACCGGGAAGGAAAAACCGCTGTTGCGCATTGCGCTTCGAACCCGGTCGCGGGACTCACTTACCGCTGCGTCCGGCAGCCCGACCAGATCGAAAGCAGGAAGTCCGCTGCTGGTGTCCGCTTCTACCGTGACGGGATAGCCGTCGATTCCATATAATCCCAGGCTTTCTATGCGCGCATACATCCGCAACATCCCTCCGCTGCCGGAAAATTACCGACAATATTTTTTTAATTATATACGAATAAGCTCTCAAAACGCAATGAAGCGCCCGGCCGCTTGATTCTTTTGTGCGATCAGTAAATGAATATGAAATATGGAAAAAACGAAAAATGCCGTCTGGATGTTAGGCAATAAAGACATATTATTTAAGCCGGGTTCCTCTTCTTTTTCGGCCTTGCAAACAATGGCGGCCGCATTGCGCAGCGCAGATAGAATACTGCCTTAAAAAGGGCGTGCGTGCAGACCGACTAATTGCATGCGGGGTGTTGACGAAAGGCTTCGCAGTTGACTTTTCTCATGGGGATGGTAAAATAAAAAACGTGAAACTTGTGGGTTAGTGTGTGAAAGTTTTAACGTGTTATTTAAATAAGGAAGGGGCTAAACAATGTACAGAATTGTACGCAAAAAGGTTCTCAATCCGACCGTTACCTTGATGGATATCGAGGCGCCGCTGGTTGCAAAAAAAGCGGAGCCCGGTCAGTTCATCATTCTGCGGGTAGATGAGAACGGCGAACGCATCCCGCTCACGGTGGCAGATTATGACCGCGAAAAGGGAACAGTCACGATTATTTTCCAGATCGTCGGCGCGACGACCGAAAAGCTGAACCATCTGAATGAGGGCGACTGCCTGCATGATTTTGTCGGCCCGCTGGGCAGACCGACCGAAACCGAGGGCCTGAAGAAGGTCGCGGTAGTCGGCGGCGGCGTTGGCTGCGCGATTGCTTATCCGATTGCGAAAAAACTGCATGAGCAGGGCGCGGAGGTACATGCGATTGTCGGCTTCCGCAGCAAAGACCTGCTGATTCTGGAAGATGAGTTTAAGGCGGCGTCCAGCCGTCTGGTCATTATGTCGGATGACGGAACGGTCGGCACCAAGGGCCTGGTCACCGACGCGCTCAAAACCCTGATCGAGGGCGGAGAGAAATATGACGAGGTTATCGCGATCGGTCCGCTGATCATGATGAAGTTCGTCTGCAAGCTCACAAAAGAATATGGCGTCAAGACGATCGTGTCGATGAACCCGATCATGATCGACGGCACAGGCATGTGCGGCGGCTGCCGCCTGTCGGTTGGCGGCGAAACCAAGTTCGCCTGCGTCGACGGACCCGACTTTGACGGACATCAGGTTGACTTTGACGAGGCAATGGCGCGTTCGACCGCTTACAAACCCTTTGAGCGCGCGCAGCACGAAGCGACTTGCAATCTGTTTAAGCAGGAGGTCAAATAACCATGCCCAATATGTCTTTGAAGAAAAACGAGATGCCCTCTCAGGACCCGAATGTCCGCAATAAGAACTTCCTGGAAGTCGCGCTTGGCTACACCAAGGAGCAGGCGATCGATGAGGCGCAGCGCTGCCTGCACTGCAAGAATTATCCCTGTGTTCAGGGCTGCCCGGTTTCCATCCATATTCCGGATTTTATCGCCAAGGTGGCTGAGGGCGAATTTGAGCAGGCTTATCAGATCATCACCCAGTCCAGCTCTCTTCCCGCTGTCTGCGGCCGTGTCTGCCCGCAGGAGAATCAGTGCGAGAAGCACTGCGTGCGCGGCATCAAGGGTGAGCCGGTCGCAATCGGCCGCCTGGAGCGCTTTGTAGCGGACTGGCATCGGGAGAACGTAAAAGAAGACCCCGTTGCTCCGGTCAAAAACGGCCATAAGGTCGCGATTGTCGGCGCCGGCCCTGCGGGACTTACCTGCGCGGGCGATCTGGTCAAAATGGGTTATGATGTGACCGTGTTCGAGGCGCTGCATCTTGCGGGCGGCGTGCTGGTTTATGGTATTCCCGAGTTCCGTCTGCCCAAGTCAATCGTTGCCAACGAGATCGAGACGCTCAAAAAGCTGGGCGTACATATCGAGACCAATATGGTTATCGGCCGTGTCCTGTCGGTTGACGAGCTTTTCGAGCAGGGCTTTGAGGCTGTGTTTATCGGTTCGGGCGCCGGCCTGCCCCGGTTTATGAACATTCCGGGCGAAAACTTCAAGGGCGTCTATTCCGCCAACGAATTCCTGACCCGTGTCAACCTCATGAAGGCTTATCGCGAGGACAGCAGCACCCCGATCCAGCATGTCAAAAACGTTGCGGTCGTCGGCGGCGGCAACGTTGCCATGGACGCCGCGCGCTGCGCCAAGCGTCTGGGTGCGGAAAACGTCTATATCGTTTACCGCCGTTCGGAGGAAGAGCTGCCTGCGCGTAAAGAAGAGGTCGAGCATGCCAAAGAAGAGGGCATCATCTTTAAGCTGCTCAACAATCCCGTTGCCATTCACGGCGGTGAGGACGGCTTTGTCAATAAGATCGAATGCCTTGAGATGGGGCTTGGCGAACCAGATGCAAGCGGACGCCGCCGTCCGGTCGAGAAACCGGGCAGCAACTTCGAACTGGAAGTTGATTGCGTGATCATGGCGATCGGCACTTCGCCCAACCCGCTCATCAAGTCTACGACCGAGGGACTGGATACCCAGAAATGGGGCGGAATCATCGCTGACGAGACTACCGGCCAGACTTCCCGTGAGGGTGTGTTTGCCGGCGGCGACGCAGTGACCGGCGCGGCAACCGTAATTCTGGCGATGGGTGCCGGAAAGCAGGCCGCGGCTGCAATGGATGCATACATCAAAAACAAAAAATAATACAATGAAAAGCGGCTGGTTCAGAACCGGTCGCTTTTTTATATTTGTACCTGACCGGCGTGATAAATCAGCCACGGGCAGGGGAGTGCAGTACCTTTTTTAGAGAGTCACCACAGGAAACAGGCGCATACAGATAAGGGAGTTAAATAAGGCTGCAATACTTGTGCTTCAGTTTCAAGGCGTACTTATGGCTTTCAGGTGATTTCTTTTTAGGTATCCAGTGAAAACGGAGGCTTTGTATTTATTAGAGGATATGTCACATGCATATGCATACCTTTTCAGCATAGCGTTGCATTTGGGATGTCAACTTTGTGAAAAGGCGTAATGAACCAAGAAAACCGAATGCACGGGATTGCAGAAATCGAATGAAAAACAAAACAGGCCATGTACAAGGCACCGCAGCAGAGCCATACAGCAGGCCGCGCTGCATGCTGAGCGTGGGAAAATCCTGTTTACAAATTACCTTGTCGCGGAAAAAGGTAAGAGTAAATTTTATGCTTTGCGCGCCGATTTTCGACACGTCCGTTCTATGCCGTAAAAACATCGGAATGGTTTCAGACCGAAAGATCTTTCTGTTTTCCAAAGCCGGAATCGGCGTGAAAGCGGGAAAGGCGGAGAATGGGCTTTTCCGGCCTTAAACCGTTTGTTCGCGTTGACTTGCAGCGGAGAAACCAATATAATCGTAACAGTATATATCCCATTCTATTTCTAAACCGAAAGGGTGGAATCTTATGGCGTATCTCGAGGAATATGCACGTTGGTCGCAGCAGGCGACCGATCCCGATATCTGTGCGGAGCTTGCGGCGATTCGGAACGATGATCTGGAGCAGAAGGCCCGCTTTTCCACAGCGCTTACCTTTGGTACGGCAGGGCTGCGCGGCGTGTTGGGCGCCGGAACCAGCAGGATGAATATTTACACCGTGCGCCGCGCAACGCAGGGACTGGCCGATTATGTCAATGAGCGGTTTGGCGGCGGCTGTGTTGCGATTGCCTATGATTCAAGAAATATGAGCACGCGTTTTGGCGAAGAGGTTGCCGGCGTGCTTGCGGCCAACGGGATAACCGCGTGGATTTATGACCGGCTGATGCCGACCCCGATGCTTTCTTTCGCGGTGCGAGAGCTGGGCGCACGCGCGGGTGTCATGATCACCGCGAGCCATAACCCGGCCGAATATAACGGATACAAGGCGTACGGCGAGGACGGCTGCCAGATGACCGAGGAGAACGCGGACTGGGTTTATCGCAAGATTCAGTCGGTGGATGAGTTTGAAGGAGTCAAAAAGATCGACTTTAAAGAGGGTCTCGCCGCCGGTAGCATCCGTTATATTGGCGATGCGGTTATCGAGCGCTACTATGAAGAGGTCAAAAAACAGCAGGTTAATCCCGGGATCTGCGCCGCGCATCCGATAAAACTGGTATATTCGCCGCTGAACGGAACCGGCAACGAGCCTGTGCGGCGCGTGCTTGCGGACATAGGGGTCAAGGATATCGCTGTCGTTGCCGAGCAGGAAATGCCGGACGGCAATTTCCCGACCTGCACTTACCCCAATCCCGAGACAAAAGAGGCGCTGCGCCTGGGGCTTGCGCTGTGTGAGCAGGAAAAACCGGATCTGTTCATTGCGACCGACCCGGATGCAGACAGAATCGGCGTTGCGGTCAGGGATAAAGAGGAATACAAGATTCTCAGCGGAAACGAAGTCGGCGTATTGCTGCTGGATTATATAATCAAAGCGCGCAAAGCGACGGGCAGCATGCCTTCGGGTCCGGTTGCGGTAGAGAGCATCGTTTCCACACCGCTGGCGGCGGAAATCGCACGGCGCAACGGCGTCGAGATGCGGGTGGTTCTGACCGGATTTAAATATATCGGCGAGCAGATCCTGCATCTGGAGCAGGCGGGTGAGACCGAGCGGTTTATATTCGGTTTTGAGGAAAGCTGCGGTTATCTTGCGGGCGGCTATGTCCGCGATAAGGATGCGGTATTTGCGTCCATGCTTATGTGCGAGATGACGGCCTATTACAAGTCGCAGGGAACAACTCCGTATGAAGTGCTTGAAAAGCTGTATGAGGAGTATGGCTACTATCGCAACCGGGTACTGAATTTTGCCTTTGCGGGACTGGACGGCCCGGCAAAGATGGCAAAAGTAATGGATGACCTGTTTGCGGCTCCGCCCGCCGCAGTGGCAGGCCGCAAGGTCGAGCAGGTGCTGGATTACCGTGCGGGAACGCGGACCGACGTCCTGACCGGTGCGCGCGAATCGCTTGGTTTACCTTCGGCCTCGGTTTGCGAGCTGCGTCTTGCCGGCGGCGCGGCTGTGATCGTGCGGCCGAGCGGCACCGAGCCAAAGATGAAGCTGTACATGACGGCGAAGGAAAACACGGCGGCAGGTTCAGAGCAGACCCTGGACGAAGTTGCTGCGGATATGAAAGCGCTGCTCGGACTGGCGTAATGCTGGCGCTGAAGGGAATTTAGGGCGCTTCAACAAGCGCAAAGCGGCTTTGTAAGAGCGAAACAGACCGTTTGCCCGGAAAAAATCGCCGCATTTCGGAAAAAATGCTTGCATTGCTCGATTTTATATGCTATTATCTTATAGCAATTGTGAACAAAAAGAGGTGACATTCAGTGAAAGAAGGCATCCATCCCAAGTACGAGGAGACGACGATCACCTGCGCTTGCGGCGAGGTCATTAAGACGAGATCGACTCGTAAGGATATTCGTGTTGAAATCTGTTCTAAATGCCACCCGTTCTATACCGGCAAGCAGAAGCTCGTCGATACCGGCGGACGTGTAGATCGTTTCAAGAAGCGCTTCAACATGGAATAACAAGCGAAGAGCCACGGGTCTTCCCCGTGGCTCTTTATTTCGTTTTGTCTGCTTGAGCATACATGCAAACCCACGGTTCTGTCGGGGGCGATAAAACTATAGCTTCAAGCATCGAGCGAAGCGGGAAAAATCGAAAACTTTGTGGTAATCAAAATATTGATTTTGGAAGAGCAGAGCCCGTTTACCGGCTGCTTTATAAGCGATGAAAAAGCAGATGATCCAGCGCCTTTTGATCACTTTGCCCATATGAGACCCTCCCGGGGCTTACGCAAGCACGGCTAAGCCGGGGGGCTGACTATTCGCTTCGGCGCAAAACGGCGTCCAAAGCGTCGGAAAGTGCAGAAAAGCTTTAGGTTAACCGGGAAAATATTATTAAAGAAACCGCCTTTTGAAAGGCGTATGGGGCAAGGCGTCGGCCGGCGGACGTCAGGGAAAGGGCTGCGCGTCCTGTCATATTCAAAACAGGATTCCCGGCCTTCGCAAAGTATGATTTAGCCGATGCGATGATTTGCGCAGATAATGCGACCGCAGCGCTTTTCGGGAACGGTGAACGGAAAAACCGGGCAGCAGCAATGAACAGGCGCAAAGCCGCCGGACAAATAACCGTTTTAAAAGATTGGTGCTGCGGCACACACAAAAGCGTCTCAGGATAAGCCGTGACCCGATCAGCCGCCCGGCAAATAACGCGGGGCGGAAAACAGCCAGAAGAGGAGGCCAGCCGGATGGAGGAAAAGAAAAACCAGCTCCCTTACCGCACGCTTGCGCAGCAGGGGGAAGCTGAATTTACCGAAAAACGGTCCCGATTTATCGGTTACTGCGCGCCGGTGTGTTCCGAGCAGCAGGCACTGGAGTTTATTGCAAAAATTAAAAACATGCACAAAACCGCGAATCATCACGTCTGGGCATATAATCTGCGGCAGGATCATCTGCTGCGCTATACCGACGACGGCGAACCATCCGGCACGGCGGGTTTGCCGGTGCTCAATGTGTTGGAACGAGGCCGGATTGTGGATGCTGTCATTGTGGTAGTGCGCTATTTCGGCGGTACCCTTCTCGGCACTGGGGGACTTGTGCGCGCTTACGGAGAGGGCGCAAGCATCGCGGTGCACGCGGCGGGCGTCGCGACCATGGCGCCTTGCTGTATTTATACGCTGGAATGCGGCTATGGGGATTATGACCGGCTGGAGCGGCTGCTGCGGGACAGCGGCGCGGCGGTAACCGACAGCGCTTTTACTGATAAAGTGAGCCTGACGGTAGCGCTTGCGCAGGAAAAAGGAGACAAGCTTTGTGAAGATGTGCGGGAGCTGACCCGCGGCAGCAGTCTGCCTGTTTATGTTGAAACAAGGTTTGAGTGTGTCTCAATAGAATAAAGAACAAAAAAATCGAAAAAGTTTGAAGGAAAACACACCGGCTTTGTCGTATATTGTTTTATGAGGGGGTGAGCAGCTTGACCATCCGCGAAAGAACGGAAGAAATTGAGCGGCAGGTACTTTGCAGCTTTGCGGCCAAGGCGGCTGACAGCCGCGGACGCGCCTATCCTGAGGAAAAATGCGACATCCGGACGGATTTCTGCCGTGACCGGGACAGGATCATCCATTGCAAGACTTTTCGCAGGCTTAAGCAGAAAACCCAGGTCTTTTTGTCGCCGATGGGGGATCATTACCGCACGCGGCTGACCCACACATTGGAGGTCAGCCAGATTGCAAGGACGATCGCGCGTGCGCTGCGGCTGAACGAGGATCTCACCGAGGCGATCAGTCTGGGACATGATCTTGGCCACACGCCTTTCGGCCATGCGGGCGAGCGGGCGCTGGACAAGCTGTGTCCGGGCGGATTTACTCATTATGAGCAGAGCGTGCGGGTGGTGGAAAAGCTGGAACGCAATCGGCGCGGGCTGAACCTGACATGGGAAACGATCGACGGCATCCGCTGCCATACCCGGGGCGAATGGGCGCATACGCTGGAAGGGCAGCTGGTGCGCCACGCCGACCGAATTGCCTATCTCAACCACGATGTGGAGGATGCGATCACGGCCGGAGTGCTGCGGGAAGAAGACCTGCCGCAAATCGTGCGGGAGGTTCTTGGTTCCCGAAAATCCCGCCGCATCACGACACTGATCGATCATCTTGTGCGGAATTTTGACGGCGGTTTTTCTTTTACCGGCGAGGTAAAGGAAGCCTATGACGAACTGTACCGCTTTATGTTTGCGCGGGTTTATCTGGATGAGTCCGGCGCTGCCAAAGCGGAGGAACATAAGGTGTTTGACCTGGTTGCGGCGTTATACGAGTTTTATGTGCGGCACACCGACCGCATGACCCCTTTTTACCAGCAGGTGGCCGAAGAAGAGGGCGCACAGCGGGCAGTGACGGATTACATTTCCGGTATGACCGATCTGTATGCGACCCATTGCTTTGAGGAACTCTTTATTCCGAAAGCCTGGTCACTGCGCTGAATGATAAAACAGAAAATTTATTGCTGAGGAAAAGAAGCGGCGCGCGGAACGGAGGTGAGGCGTATGGCATTGCCGCAGTCATTTTTACAGGAACTGCATGACCACAGCGATATTGTGGAGGTGATCGGCAGCTATGTCCCACTGAAACGGCGAGGGCGGCTTTATACGGGACTTTGTCCGTTTCACAATGAAAAAACGCCGAGCTTTACGGTGTACGCCGATACGCAGAGCTACTATTGCTTTGGATGCGGCGCCGGCGGCGATGTTATCACTTTTATCCGGCAGCGGGAAAACCTGGATTATATTGAGGCGGTGCGGCTGCTTGCGTCCCGTGCGGGAATGCAGATGCCGCAGGAAGCGGACGATTCCGGCTTTATGCGGCGCAAACGGGCTTTCGAAATCAATAAACTGGCAGCCCGGTACTTTTTCAGCACCCTTAACTCAGACGCCGGCCGTCAGGCGCGCGCTTACCTGCGGCGGCGCGGGCTGACCGACGCTTATATAAAAAAGTTCGGGATCGGTTTTGCGGCAAACGGTTGGAACAGTCTGCGGGATCATCTGCGCGCGCAGGGGTATAAGGACGAGGAAATGGTGGACGCCGGGGTGTGTACCCGCAGTGAAAAAGGATCGGTTTATGATTTCTTCCGCGAGCGGGTCATGTTTCCGATTTTTGATCTGCGCGGCAACGTGATTGCATTTTCGGGCCGCACGGTCGCCGGCGACAACCGGAAATATCTCAATACCAGAGATACGCTGATCTTTAAAAAATCGCGCGCGATTTTTGCAATGAACATTGCAAAAAACACCGACACCCGCCGGCTTATCCTTTGCGAAGGGCAGATGGATGTTATCGCGGTGCATCAGGCAGGGTTCGACAATGCAATCGCCGCATGTGGTACGGCGCTGACCGAAGAACAGGTGCGAATTATATCCCAGTATGCCGACGAAGTAGTGCTCGCATACGACGGAGACGGTGCGGGGCAGAAAGCGACCCGCCGTGCCATTGATCTGTTCAAAAACACCAATATCCTGGTCAAGGTGCTGAAAATCGAGGGGGCGAAGGATCCCGACGAATATATAAAGACCTACGGCGCCGACAAGTTTCGGGCGCTCATTGAGGGATCGAGCAACTCGATTGAATATGAGCTGCGCCGTGCCCGCGCAAAATACGATACCGAAACCGATAACGGGCGGGTGCAGTATCTCAGGGAAGCCGCAGAGATCCTTGCCCGGACGCTTTCCCCGACCGAACGGGACCTGTATGCCGGCCGTGTTGCGCAGGATATGGGTGTGTCGCGTGAGGCGGTGCTTCTGCAGGCCGACGCGCTGCGGCGGCGCAGCCGCGCCAAACAGGCGCGCGAGGAAAGCGAGCGGCTTGTGCGCGGCGTCGGGGAACGCTATAATATCCATGGCCTGGGCGGAAAGCGGCTTGCGGCGGCTTCTGCGGGCCGCAATCTGATCGCGTTGCTTTATCGCAGCCCGGATCTTTGCGAGGCAGTGGCTGAACAGGTGCGTCCGGAGGATTTCCAAAACGAACAGGAGGGCGCGGTATACAAAGCGCTCTGCGAATTGATTGGTCGGGAAGAGTTCTCCGGCATGGGGTCGCTTGCCGCGGTGCTGGAATCTTCTCAGACGGCGCTGCTTTCGGGCATTCTGGCCGAAACCGACGGGATCAATTACAGTGCGGCAGACGCGGATTTTCTAATCGAAAAAATTGTCAAAAACCGGGAAGCGCCGAGCTCTGAGCAATTGAAGACGATGGATGCGGCGGCGCTGCGGGAACTGATTGAAAAAAAGAGACAGGAAAATTAATTAACCAGTGAGGTAATGAAGGAATGGCAGCAGACAAAAAAGCGCTTCTTAAAGAGCTGATCGAGTCGGGAAAGAAAAAAGGAAAACTGACGACCAAAGAAATCAACGACGTGCTGGAAGAGATGGATTTTGACGTCGAACAGGTAGACAAGCTTTACGATACCCTGGAAGGACAGAACGTAGAGATTATTGAGGACCTGACCGACGACGATCTGGATAAAAGCGTTGCAAAAGACGTGGATGCGCTGGAAGCGACGGTTGCTGAAGGAATTGACGATCCGGTCAAGGTTTATCTTAAGGAGATCGGTCGAGTGCCGCTTCTGACGCCGGAAGAGGAGATCGATCTTGCGGTTCGGATGTCCCAGGGAGATGCGGCGGCGCGTCAGCGGCTGTCTGAGGCGAACCTTCGCCTTGTTGTCAGCATCGCTAAGCGGTACGTCGGGCGCGGAATGCAGTTCCTGGATCTGATTCAGGAAGGAAACCTCGGCCTTATCAAAGCGGTTGAGAAATTTGACTACACCAAGGGATTCAAGTTCTCCACCTATGCGACCTGGTGGATTCGGCAGGCGATCACCCGCGCAATCGCGGACCAGGCCCGCACCATTCGTATTCCGGTACATATGGTGGAAACCATAAATAAGGTGAAAAAAATCAGCAGCCAGCTGCTGCACGCCAACGGGCATGAGCCTTCGGCAGAGGAAATCGCAGAGGAGATGGGCGTTTCGGTCGATAAGGTGCGCGAAATCATGCGGGTCGCGCAGGAGCCGGTTTCCCTTGAGACGCCGATCGGCGAGGAAGAGGACAGCCATCTCGGCGACTTTATTCCGGATGAAGACGCGCCGGTGCCGGCGGAAGCGGCTTATCACACCCTGCTGCGTGAACAGCTCGGAGATGTGCTGGGTACTTTAACGCCGAGAGAGGAGAAGGTGCTGCGGCTGCGCTTTGGACTGGAGGACGGCCGTCCGCGCACACTGGAAGAAGTCGGCAAGGAATTTAACGTTACCCGTGAGCGCATCCGTCAGATCGAGGCGAAGGCGCTGCGCAAGCTGCGTCACCCGAGCCGCAGCAAACGGCTGAAAGACTTCCTCGACTAATTTAAGACGAACATTCCATACCGCCGGGGTCCGCGCCTGCCGGAAAGTGCCGGTGCGGACGAAGCCTGCGGGAAGAAAAAAGATATAACACCTGAAGAAAGGGGGCGCGTATCATGCATATGACACAGGAGGCAGACTATGCCGTGCGCATCGTTTACTGCCTTGCACAGGAAAAAGAACGCCGGGATGCGAAATATATCTCGGAAAATATGGGCGTTTCGCTCAGATTCTCACTGAAAATTTTGCGAAAGCTGGTTGGCAGCGGTATTGTCAAATCCTTCAAAGGGCAGCACGGTGGATATGAATTGGCGCTTCCGGCGTCGCAGATTACCCTGAATGACGTGATTGAAACGGTGGATGGACCCTATGCGCTTAACCGTTGTCTGAAAGGGGATCATGAGTGTTCGATGGATGGAAGCTGCTGCGCGTTTCGCGCGGTTTATGCGGAGATATCCAAAACAATAACCGAAAAGCTGAATGCAGTCACCTTTGAGCAGGTGCTGCACATGTAAGCGAAAAACAGAACAGGAAAGTTTTTGGCGGCGAACCTAGGTTCGCCGCTTTCGCTTTGCCGTGGATGAAAGCTGCTTTTACTTGCAGCAGCCGCTTCAAAAAGGGGACTGTCGGGAAGAACGGACAAACAAAACCAGATTCAAGAATATAAAGGGAGAAAATCATCCGGAAAAATATTCAATGTCTATGCATGCTGAGATACGTACGGAGAAGTTGCGAAAATAATTGTGAAATATCTTGACAATTCTCGTCAAAAAAGAATTGTTGACAAATCCTGGTTGTTAAATTAGAATGTATAATTAGCTTTATAATGGGTTTTAATGCCTAAAGACCTTTTGTAACCCCCTCGAAAAACGGATAAATCGACGGAAATCGCGCCGTTTTTCGGACCAGTTTGTGAAAAATGTCCAGTTCAAAATAAGAGAATAGGAGTGAGGGCGTCTATGCTGAATGCACATCCGGTAAAACTCGGAAAAAATGAGAGGATGAGCTTTGCGCATATCGACGAGGTTCTGGAAATGCCGAACCTCATCGAGGTACAGAAAAATTCATACCGCTGGTTTTTAAACGAGGGCTTGAAAGAGGTGTTCCGCGACATCTCGACCATCGAGGATTATACCGGCAATCTCGTGCTTGACTTTGTGGATTACCGCCTGGAGGAAACGCCGAAATACTCGGTCGAGGAGTGCAAGGAGCGCGACGCGACCTACAATGCGCCGCTCAAGGTGCGCGCCCGTCTTCTGAACAAGGAGACAGGCACCATCAAGGAGCAGGATATCTTCATGGGCGATTTCCCGCTCATGACCGACAGCGGCACTTTTGTCATCAACGGCGCAGAGCGCGTCATAATCTCCCAGCTGGTCCGTTCGCCGGGCGTCTATTACGGCATGACCCGCGATAAGTCGGGTAAAAAGCTGTACAACGCGACCGTCATCCCCAACCGCGGTGCCTGGCTGGAATATGAGACCGATACGAACGATGTTTTTTATGTTCGTATTGATAAAAACCGCAAGATGCCGGTAACCGTTTTCCTGCGCGCGATCGGCCTTGCGTCCAATGAGGACATCATCGAATTTTTCGGTGAGGATGACCGCATCACGGCGACCCTCGCGAAGGATACCACGACCAACCAGGAAGAGGGCCTGCTGGAGACCTACCGCAAGCTGCGTCCGGGCGAGCTGCCGACCGTTGACGGTGCCCGCAGCCACATCAACAACCTGTTCTTCGATCCGCGCCGGTACGATTTGGCACGGTTCGGACGGTATAAGTACAACAAAAAACTGGCGATCGTTCCGCGTATCGTCGGCCATACCCTTGCGCGCGAGGTCGTTGCGCCGCTGACCGGCGAACTGCTCGCGGCTCCCGGCGAGGAAGTGACCCGCGAGCTGGGCGACAAGATTGCTGCCGCCGGTGTTTCTCTGGTCTACCTCAAAGGGGAGAATGACAAGGAAATCAAGGTTTATTCCAACGGCATGGTTGATATTCACGACTTTGTGAATTTTGACTGCACCGAGCTTGGCATCAATGAGAAGGTTCGTTTTTCGGTGCTGCGCGAGATACTGGACAGCAGCCTGAACGACACGGAACTTAAAGAAAACATCAAAAACCGGCTGGACGAGCTGGTGCCCAAGCACATTACCATCGACGATATCATGGCCACCATCAACTACATGTGCAATGTGGCGGTCGGTGTTGGCACCACAGACGATATCGACCATCTGGGCAACCGCCGCATCCGCTCGGTCGGCGAACTGCTGCAGAATCAGTTCCGCATCGGCTTTGCGCGTATGGAGCGCAATATCCGTGAGCGCATGACCCTTCAGGCACAGGACAGCGAAGAGGTCACGCCGCAGTCACTGATCAATATCCGCCCGGTAGTCGCGGCGATCAAGGAGTTCTTCGGCTCCTCGCCGCTGAGCCAGTTCATGGACCAGACCAACCCCCTTGCCGAGCTTACCCACAAGCGCCGTCTTTCCGCGCTCGGACCCGGCGGCCTTTCCCGTGACCGCGCCGGATTTGAGGTCCGCGACGTCCACTACAGCCACTACGGCCGCATGTGCCCGATCGAGACGCCGGAAGGTCCGAACATCGG
>CALWZE010000001.1 GCA_944385925.1 uncultured Clostridia bacterium | reverse complement strand
CTCACGACCGGCACGTCAAACAGCGGGAGCAATTCCTTAACCGCGGTGTTCACCGCCGTGCATCCGACAACAATGCAGTCGGCGCCTGCCTGCTCGCAGTTGTTCAGCAGCTTATACAGCCTGCTTTTTACCGAAGCGGTCGGCACGACCTGATTGTCCAGCGTATCCAGCAAAATGCTGTTGTCCATCGTGAAGTAGACCTTGAGGTCCTCGCGGCCGTCAAACGCCTCTTTCATTACGGGGCTATATAGGTCATTGTAAAAGGTCGGGGTCGTGTAAACAAAAAACAGCTTTTTCATCGTGATTTCTCCCATTATTTCAGATACTTTTCGATCTGATTGATTCCAGATTCAAGACTTGTAAACACGGGAACCTTCAGATCGCTGAGCAGAGCAGCAGCGTCGACCATGCTGACCTGCGCAAGTGCGATCACGTCGTGATCTTCCGCCGCCTTGCGCGCGGCTTCAGCGATCAGCTGGTCGTGTTTTGCCTTATCTCCCTCTAGGTTCAGCGCCTCAAACGCGCCGGGAACAAGAATCGTGTCCACCTGCACCTCTTCGCGTCCTGCTTCAACCGCGGCGCGTCTTGCAGATTCACTGGACGCCTGCAGGGTGGTTTTTGCAGTGACGAGCAGCGCTACCCGCTTTCCTGCCTTTACCGCCGCCTCCAGCATCGGGCCGTCAATCGTGATGAATGGAATATCCACAGCCGCTTTGGCCTGCGCCACGGCGCCGGTAATTGTCGTGCACATGCAGACGACAACGCTTGCGCCGAGCTGCTGCGCATTGTTCGCATACTGGATCAGGCGGCGCACAATACCGGGCGTATAATGATCGTTATTCGCGCCGATTTCGGACAGGATACTGTCATCCATGTAGGAATAGAGCGTCACTTCCGGAAAACGAGCAAGAAACGCCTTTTTCAGCGGCGCCGGGGTATTCATTGTTGTGTGGATAAAAGCGACCGATTTCATTTTTCATCTCTCCTTACGCCTGTTCAAATTTTTGAATCAATGCGAGTGCAGAGGCCTCAGAAGGACGCTTACCTGTCCAGATCTCAAAAGCCCGAATTCCCTGACACGCGGTCATTCCTTTGCCGCGCCAGGCAGGCAGACCCTTCTCAAGCGCAGCGGGCACCAGCTTGGAGTCCGGATTGGAATAGTTGACGTCAAACACGGCCGCGCCCTTTGCAAGATTGTCCAGGAAATTGAAATTCTGGAATTCATCATAACCCAGCTGGCCCATTACCGAAGCGTTGACAAAGAGGTCCGCGCCTTCGCAGCACAATTCCAGATTTTCATAAGTAAACAGGTGCGGTTTAAAGACCGGACCGAATTTCTCGCACAGTGCCTCGGCCTGTTCCGGGAAAATATTGACAACCTCCACATTGGCAACCTTGTTCGCGGAAAGATGGTACGAGATGGAATAAGCAACGCCGCCGGCGCCCAGCATAACGATCTTCTTGCCGGTTACGGGAACTCCTTTAAGGCCAAGCAGATGAATCATTCCCCAGCCGTCTGTGTTGTGCGCAACCAGCTTCCCGTCCCGAATTTCAACGGTGTTGGTCGATCCGCATTTCAATGCGCTTTCATCGAACTCGTCCATGAATTTCAGCGCCGCCTGCTTATAGGGCATCGTTACGTTAAATCCATCCCAGTTTTTGCGCGCGTATTCCAGCGTCGCTTCCAGCTCCTCTTCCGGGATGTTTTTGATCTCAAACTCGACTTCATCCCCGAGATCCGCTGCATAGTGACGGTAAACATCGGGCGTTACCGAGTTTTTGATGTCCTTGGCAATCAGGCCAAAACGATATTTCATTTGTTTTCTCCTTTCGGTTTAACAACCGGTTTAATTTTTGCTCAGCTTTTCCCTCATAACACAGCGCAGCATTTTGCCCTGCTTTTTGATCATGTTCGTGCATCCGCAGCAGGTTACGCAGCAGCGGCTGCGGCGCATTCCATCTCCGCTCAGAATATCCCGGGAAAACTCGGGATAGGCAAGCGCCTGACGGCCAAATCCGGCAATGTCGTACCATCCTTTTTCGATTGCGGCGGCCGCAACACCCGGTCCGAATTCCCGCAGCCAGGTCAGCGCGGAACCGACAACAATCATGTCCGGTGCGTTCTGTTTCGCAAGCCGAGCGCAGGTCAGCATCCGGTTTATTCCGGCCAACTGCGGCTCAAACGGTTCCAGCCCGCCTGTGTCATATGGACGGATAACGAACGGCGAATATGCGCCTATGCCGTTACTGACGTTCAGCAGCCGCACGCCCCTTGCATTGAGCAGCCTTACCAGCTTAAGCGGTTCTTCGAGGTCCATCTTTGTCGGATCTTCGTGATCCACGCCCCAACCGTCTGGATAAGGTACGCCGTCATACATATTTAACCGAACGCCGATTACGATGGAGCATCTGCTTTTTGCTTTATCGATGATGTTTAAGAGCATCCGCACTCTGTTTTCAAAGCTGCCGCCATACCGTCCGGGCCGATTCACCGCCGCAAAAAGCTCGTTGATCAGGTATCCATGACAGGCGCGCACGTCCACCGCGTCAAAACCCGCCTGCTGCGCAAGCAAAATCGCCTCGACATAATCCTCTTCCAACGCTTCAAGTTCTTCGTCGGTAATGATGCGCTCGTTTTCTTTGGGTATGCTTTCGCTGTGAAAAGCACAGACAGGCCGGGGCGTACCATGTGGGTTGCTGTAACGGCCCGAATGGGTAAGCTGCAATATCGTATACACATCCCCATCGCCCGCCTGTTGGATGGCCTGGTTCATTTTTTCAAAGCTGCCGACATTTTCCCGGGTTATCCAAAGCTGCGCGCCGTTGGAACGACCTTCTTCGTTGACCGAAACCGACTCAATCCAAATGGCGCCTGCGCCATTTCGCGCCATTTCGCAGTATCTCGCAACCGATCTCTCGCTCGGTGAACCGTCCGCGTTTGAGTCAAAACCCTCAATCGGCTGAATCAAAATGCGATTTTTTACAGTTTTATCGCCGATTTTAATAGGTGTGCCAAGAACTTTACTGTCCGCTTGATACGGCAGCTCCATTCCCAGCTGGGCAGACGCTTCACACAGCTGCCCGACATTCTCAAATCGAAAGGGCTGCACTTTCATTGGCTTACCTCTCCATCTCGGAATTTTGAATTTTATTATGTATACATTATTGCACCTAATACTCTCAATTGCAAGACCAAAATTGAATTTTTTCTGCTTATTTCATTTTTTTATATCACTGCGAAATTTATCTTGTAAGAGGGTCCGCGAAAATATATGCTATAACCCGTTGAACTTTTTATGATCAGTATCCACTTTTCTGGGTCGATCTCCTGGATTGCTTTGCAAAAAGAGTATAATGATCCTTCTCTTTCTTGATCGGTATTAACCGCCTATACTTTTTCACTCTGCCCGGCATAGCCGCATTTGTCGTTTCTCCAAAGAGTTAACAATGCAATAAAAAAACAAGCACCCTCAAATATGAGGATGCCTGTTTTTGAAAAGAAAAGAGCCAGCACCTACCTATCTTCCCAGGTCGTCTCCAACCAAGTATTTTCGGCACAACTCAGCTTAACTTCCGTGTTCGGGATGGGAAC